>NZ_QNUB01000018.1:0-310719 GCF_008042345.1 Bacillus sp. AR8-1 | reverse complement strand
ATGATGCCGATAATGGATAATAATCAACCACCGAATATGATGCCATATCAAATGCCGTATCAACAGCCCATGATGCCGCCGAATCCCTATTATCAACAACCAAATCCATATCAAATGCCATATCAGCAAGGAGCGCCGTTTGGACCACAATATACGTCTATGCCAAATCCGAATATGATGCCAATGGATAATAATATGCCGCCGCTTGTGCAGGGTGAGGAAGATTGTGGATGCGGAGGAGAAAGTAGACTATATAGTCCACAACCAGGTGGTCCGCAATATGCGAATCCTTTATATTATCAACCAACTCAGTCTGCATATGCACCACAGCCAGGAACGATGTATTATCAACCAGATCCACCAAATGTATTTGGAGAGCCCGTTTCAGAAGAAGAGGACGAAGAAGTTTAAAAAGGCGGGAGTATTCCCGCCTTTTTTGCATTCGTGTTAATTAAGAAAATGCAGTTTTTTTATGAAGTGCTAGAAAATTCCCAGTGAAATATTAACAGTGTAAAAACCTTCTCTGTTACTCATCATAAGAGGGAGCTTTTCAGTAGAGAAGCTCATTCTAACAGAGGGGGTTTTTGTATTGAATACGAAAGTAAAAGTGATTGCTGCTTCTTTGTTAGTTACCAGTGCATTAGCTGCATGTGGTACACCGAAAGATAACAATGCAATGGATGGACGTAACTACAATTACGAACGTACATCTTATAATGATACACACCAGTATCGTGATAATGTGACACGTAATGATCGTTATACAGATTATGTAACATATAGAAATGGTCGTAACGATACAGGATACAATTATTATCGAGATGTAAATTACAATGGACAAATTGCTAATCCGCATCCAACTCGTAATATTACAATGAACAATTCATACATTAACAATGATGGTAAAACAGCTGAAAGAATAACAAATCGTGTGAAACGTATGAATAACGTAGACCGTGTGTCTACAGTTGTATATGGAAACGATGTAGCGATTGCGGTAAAGCCACGTAACACAGTGACAAATGAAACGGCGATGGCGAACGAAATTCGTCAAGCGGTTTCAAATGAAGTTGGAAACAGAAACGTATATGTTTCTGTAAGAAATGATATGTTTACTCGTGTCGATGCAATGAGTACGCGTCTACGTAACGGTACAGTTACAAACGATTTTAATCGTGACATAGTGAATATGTTCCGAGACATTCGTTACGGTTTAACTGGTACAGTGCGATAACAAAACAAAAGAGGAAGGGTGAGCCCTTCCTCTTTATTCATCGTTGTCTTGTAAACGACGTTTTTTAATAAAATAACTAACGGAGTAAGAAACTAAAAAGCATATGAAAAGAATACTACCTGTTAAAATAGCTTCAAACAGTGGTCTTTCTGGACTGAAAATAATATAAATAATAGCCATAACGATTCCTACAATAAGGGAGCGGAAGACAAGTTTATAATAAGGAGTTAACTTTATTTCCTTTTCACTTTCTTCTACATCGATTGAAACACTTAACTGTAAATAACTAAGGACGATACTTGTAAGAATAAATAATAGCCATAATGGAGATTTCGTAATTTGATCCATTCCTTCAGTGAATCCGATATAGCCTAAAATGCCAATTATACCAAGCGATTGAAAAAGAAAGGCAATACGTATGTTTTTTAATGTTTTCAGAATGAGACGTTCATCCTTTATTTTTTTCACAATATCCATCTCCTGTTTATTATGATTTCGCTGTTATATTAATTGTAACATATATGTTACTTTTATCAATTTATAATTTGCATATTATTCAGTTGGATAAAAGAGGGAATAAAATATTTTTATAAACATGTTGCACTTATAATTTATTAATGTTATATTAACAAAGCGATGAGCTAATTTACGTAAGACGAGAGATATGCTTAAGTGCTAAACACGCGAATGTGGTCGCCTGGTCTCTCGCCGTAAACGCATCAAGACGCCTGCTTTGCAGGCGTCTTTCATTTTATATAAAAGTAAATGATACATGCAGATGAGGTAAACCCTTATCTGCATTTTTTATTTTTCGAAAGAAATGTAATATGGATAAAACCCCCATTTCCGGAAAAACTACTAATGAAAGTATGATCTTGCCTAAAAGAGGTGAACGGAAATGAAATGGATACTGATTGCGATGCAAGCTTTCGTTATGATGTTTTGTTTCGTTTATGAAACGAATGTGAAGGCGGAAGGGCCAGTACCAGAAGTAACGGAAAAAGAACCTGAGGTTACAATTTTATTAGAGCGTATGTATGTTGATGGAGAAGTAAGTGAGGAAATACTTACAGAAAAAGTAGCGGATTTAGAAAAGTTTTTACAGCAATATAAAGAATGGCAACTTGTTGATCGTGATGATGTACAAATCGTATTACAAAAGAAAGTTGATGATATTTCTCCGTTATTGAAAACGAGCGGATATTTTGGTGTTTCAGAGGAAGGGATATTACAAATTTTCAAAGGTGTGCCAAAAAGTGATAATGCGATCCATTCTTTCTTTCAAATTGATATGAAAAAGCTTGAGAGTTATGAGCGTGCGAAATTGAAGCGTGGTATTCGGATTAAATCAAAAGAAGGTTTTGTAAAGACGATTGAAAAAATGAAACAATACGCAGTGCAAAATAAGAAAAAAAGCAGCTCATGGTGAGCTGCTTTTTCTTACTTATTTTTAGCTAAAATTTCTTTTGCGATTTCATCAATTAGCATATCTTTTCCAATTGGATTGAATGCTTTCGTATTGAAGACTTCATTTGATACTTCATATACGTGATTATTTTTAACTGCTTTATTGTCTTTCCAAACGGCACTGTTTTTGTAGTCTTCGTACACTTTATCAGCTTCGCCGCCGAAGTTTACAATAAACATTTGATCAGGCTGGAATGCAACTAGACCTTCTAGTGATACTTGCGCCATCGTTTGTTTTAAATCTGTACCTTTTGTTGCAGGAAGTTTTAAGTCGTTAAAGATGATGTCACCGTATCCGAAGCTGCCGTATACACGGAAGTTTTGAGGTGTAACTGCAACGAACATAAAGTTCTCATCTTTTGTTTTCTCTTTAATTTTTTTAGATAAAGAGTCTGCTTTCTTATCGTAGTCTGCAATCCATTTGTCTGCTTTCTTCTCTTCGTCAAATAGCTTACCTACTTCTTTAAACTTACCACGCCAGTCTTCTAAGTTTGTTTCTAGAACAACTGTAGGTGCAACCTTTTCTAGTTGATCATAAATTTTTAATTGACGGTTGTTTAAAATTATTAAGTCTGGTTTTAAAGCAGTAACAGCTTCTAAATCAACTTTAGGTGCCCAGTACCAACCAACTGCTTTTACTCCATCTAATTTGTCTGTTAAGTGATTTTGGATTTTATCTTTATATGTATTTGCTGTACCAACAGGTTTGTGTCCAAGAAGTAATAGTTCTTCTGTTGATCCAGATAAGTCAACAATTCTCTTTGGATTTACTGGAATTGTAGCTTCACCTTTAGCATGTTTTACAACTTTTGTTTTCGGTTGTTCTTTTGCTTTTGATTCTTCTTTTTGAGAAGAACAGCCAACGATAGAAAGAACAACAAGCATAATAGTAAATAAAATAAATAGCTTACGTTTCATCCTGATGTAACCCCTTTAATTAGTATTGATAATCATTATCGACCTCTGTATATTAAGGTGCTTTAACCTTTCTGTCAATGGAAAATAACAGAAGTTTCAAGTGGAGAACATTTGTTGGGGCAGTCTCGCTTTTCTATCATTAAATATGTTAAAATGGAATACATGATTTAAGAGGGAGAGATCGTATTTTGTTTGAATATGTTACAGGTTACGTGGAGTATGTAGGGCCGGAATATGTCGTAATTGACCATAATGGAATTGGTTATCAAATTTTCACACCGAATCCGTATGTATTTCAAAGAAGTAAGCAAGAAATCCGTGTCTATACATATCATTATGTGAGAGAAGATATTATGGCACTTTACGGGTTTAAAACACGTGAAGAGCGTTTATTATTTACAAAGTTGTTAGGCGTGTCTGGCATTGGGCCAAAAGGCGCTCTTGCAATTTTAGCTTCTGGTCAAACAGGACAGGTCGTTCAAGCGATTGAGCATGAAGATGAGAAGTTTTTAGTGAAATTCCCAGGCGTCGGAAAGAAAACAGCACGCCAAATGATTTTAGATTTAAAAGGAAAACTAGCAGATGTCGTACCAGATGCATTTGTGGATTTATTCTCAGACACAGAACGTTTTGATGAGAAGAAAGGTTCATCAGCTGAGCTTGATGAGGCACTGGAAGCTCTGCGCGCACTTGGATACGCAGAACGCGAAGTTTCTCGCGTTGTACCAGAGTTATTAAAAGAATCATTAACGACGGATCAGTATATTAAAAAGGCACTTAGTCTTTTACTAAATGGTAAGAGGTGAGTATAATGGACGAACGTCTCCTTTCAGGGGAATCTGCATATGAAGATGCGGATTTAGAATATTCATTACGGCCACAGACGCTCCGTCAGTATATTGGCCAAGATAAAGCGAAACATAATTTAGAAGTATTTATTGAAGCAGCGAAAATGCGTGAAGAAACGTTAGATCACGTGCTTTTATATGGACCGCCAGGTCTTGGTAAAACGACGCTTGCGAATATTATTGCAAATGAAATGGGCGTTAATGTTAGAACAACTTCAGGTCCCGCGATTGAAAGACCAGGAGATTTAGCTGCTGTATTAACAGCGCTTCAGCCAGGGGATGTATTATTTATTGATGAAATTCATCGTTTGCATAGATCAATTGAAGAAGTATTGTATCCTGCGATGGAAGACTTTTGCCTTGATATCGTAATTGGAAAAGGGCCTTCAGCACGTTCTGTACGCCTAGATTTACCGCCATTTACATTAGTTGGAGCAACGACACGCGCCGGAGCATTATCGGCACCGCTTCGTGACCGCTTCGGTGTACTTTCAAGGTTAGAGTACTACACAGTAGATCAGCTTTCTGCGATTGTTGAACGTACAGCAGAAGTGTTTGAAGTTGAAATCGATTCGTTAGCTGCATTAGAAATTGCAAGACGTGCTCGTGGTACACCTCGTATTGCGAATCGTCTTTTAAGACGTGTACGTGATTTCGCGCAAGTTCGTGGTAACGGAACGGTTACGATGGAAATTACGCAAATGGCATTAGAGCTACTGCAAGTAGATAAATTAGGTCTAGATCATATTGATCATAAATTACTGCTTGGTATTATTGAGAAATTCCGTGGTGGTCCAGTTGGATTAGAAACGGTTTCAGCAACAATTGGAGAAGAATCTCATACGATTGAAGATGTGTATGAGCCGTATTTATTACAAATTGGCTTTTTACAACGAACGCCAAGGGGCCGAATTGTAACGCCGCTTGCGTATGAACATTTCGGAATGGAGATGCCAAAAGTATGATGGAGATGCCCAAAATGCTTATTACAGCGGGAATCTTACTCATCGTTGTTGGATTAGCTTGGAAGTTCATTGGCAGGCTTCCAGGCGATATTTTTGTGAAAAAAGGAAACGTTACCTTTTATTTTCCTATCATTACATGTATTGTGTTAAGTATTGTACTATCTTTTATTATGTATATAATAAATCGATTTAAATAAGAAATAGGTGGATATAGCTATGGATATAAATCTGTTTGATTTTCATTTACCAGAAGAACTTATTGCACAAGTCCCGTTAGAAGATCGTGAAACATCAAGATTAATGGTGTTAGACCGTGAAACAGGTGATATTGAGCATAAACATTTTACGGACATTCTTTCTTACTTACATGAGGGGGATTGCTTAGTTTTAAATGAAACGAAAGTTATGCCTGCTCGTTTGCACGGTGTGAAAGAAGATACAGGCGCGCACATTGAAGTACTTCTTTTAAAACAAGAAGAAGGCGATAAGTGGGAAACGCTTGTAAAGCCAGCGAAACGTGTAAAAGAAGGAACTGTTATCTCTTTTGGCGAAGGGAAATTAAAAGCAACTTGCACAGGAACTGCAGATCAAGGTGGACGTCAGCTTGAATTTTCATATGACGGCATCTTCTATGAAATTTTAGATGAACTTGGGGAAATGCCACTTCCTCCATATATTAAAGAGACGCTAGAAGATCGCGATCGCTATCAAACAGTATATGCGAAAGAAATCGGTTCAGCAGCAGCGCCGACTGCGGGACTTCACTTTACAGAAGAGTTACTTGAGAAGTTAAAGCAAAAAGGCGTTCAGTTGGCATTCATTACACTTCACGTAGGGCTTGGAACATTTAGACCAGTTTCTGCAGACACGATTGAAGAACACCATATGCACGCAGAATATTACCATATGTCTGAAGAGACAGCGGCATTATTAAATCGTGTGAAAGAGAATGGTGGACGTATTATTACTGTAGGTACGACATCAACTCGTACGTTAGAAACAATTGCAACAGATCATGACGGTAAGCTTTGCGCCGCTTCTGGATGGACAGATATTTTCATGTATCCGGGATATGAATTTAAAGCAATTGATGGTTTAATTACAAACTTCCACTTGCCGAAATCAACATTAATCATGCTTGTAAGTGCATTTGCAAATAGAGATAATGTACTTCATGCTTATAATGAAGCAGTAAAAGAAAAATATCGTTTCTTTAGCTTCGGTGATGCAATGTTCGTTGCATCTCACGCTAAAATGAGAAACAAATAAAAGGAGTAAGTTATGACAGCAATTCGTTATGAATTTATTAAGACATGTAAACAAACGGGTGCCCGTTTAGGTCGTGTGCATACACCGCACGGTTCATTTGATACACCAACATTTATGCCAGTTGGTACACTTGCGACAGTTAAGACAATGTCACCGGAAGAATTAAAAGCAATGGATTCTGGCATTATTTTAAGTAATACGTATCATTTATGGCTACGTCCAGGTCATGAAATTATTCGTGAAGCAGGCGGCTTGCATAAATTTATGAACTGGGATCGTGCAATCTTAACAGACTCTGGTGGTTTCCAAGTATTCAGTTTAAGTGACTTCCGTCGTATTGAAGAGGAAGGCGTTCACTTCCGTAATCACTTAAATGGAGATAAATTATTCTTATCACCAGAAAAAGCGATGGAAATCCAAAATGCATTAGGTTCGGATATTATGATGGCATTTGATGAGTGTCCGCCGTTCCCGGCTACTTTTGAATATATGAAGAAATCTGTAGAGCGTACGAGCCGCTGGGCAGAACGTTGCTTAAAAGCGCATGAACGTCCGCAAGATCAAGGTTTATTCGGTATTGTACAGGGCGGGGAGTACGAAGAGCTTCGTCGTCAAAGTGCGAAAGACCTTGTTTCAATGGACTTCCCTGGTTACGCTGTAGGTGGTTTATCTGTTGGTGAACCGAAAGATATTATGAACCGTGTACTTGAGTTTACAACACCACTTCTTCCAGATAATAAGCCTCGTTACTTAATGGGTGTAGGTTCTCCTGACTCATTAATCGATGGTGCAATTCGTGGTATTGATATGTTTGACTGCGTACTTCCAACTCGTATCGCTCGAAATGGTACATGTATGACAAGTGAAGGTCGACTCGTTGTAAAAAATGCGAAATTCGCAAGAGACTTCGGTCCGCTTGATCCAAACTGTGATTGCTACACATGTAAAAACTACTCACGTGCGTATATTCGTCACTTAATGAAATGTGATGAAACGTTCGGAATTCGTTTAACGTCTTATCACAACCTTCATTTTCTGTTAAACTTAATGGAGCAGGTGAGACAAGCTATTCGTGAAGACCGTCTTGGCGATTTCCGCGAAGAGTTCTTTGAACAGTATGGCTTTAATAAACCGAATGCTAAAAACTTCTAATACATAATTTAAAAGGAGGAACAAAAGATGAATGCAGGTATGATGAATATCGTTATGATCGTTGCGATGTTTGCGATTTTCTATTTCTTATTAATTCGCCCGCAACAAAAACGTCAAAAAGCAGTTGCTCAAATGCAAAGTGAGTTAGCAAAAGGTGATGCTATCGTAACAATCGGTGGTTTACACGGTACAATCGAATCAGTAGATGAGACGAAAATCGTTATTAAATCTGGTGGTTCACACTTAACTTTCGATCGCAATGCGATTCGTGAAGTTGTGAAAAACTAATGTGGAAGGCCCTGCATGAAATGTGCAGGGCCTTTTTTAGTTACTTTGCTTTGACATATTTACACCGAAAATACCACCGAGTGTACTCGCCCCCATTAATGCTAATTGATAAAGTAATTGTGAGTTCGATAAGGTTTGAGAAAAGCCTAAATAGTTAACTAAAAAGACGAGTATAGTGAATGTGAGCCCTGTTGTGAAACCTACTAGCCAACCTTTTCCTTGAGCCTTTTTGCCGGCAGTAAATCCAGACATAAGCATAGATAAAAGAGCGAGTATAAAAATAGTAACGGTTAATGTCCCTTCATTTATATTTGTAAACTTTAATAAAAGAGCCATAATCATACTAGTAATAGATGCGAGAATTAGTAGTGTAACAATACCGAAGCCAATTGCAGTTGATAATTTTTTCGTTCCATCCATTTATGCATTCCCCCTTTTTAATACAAGCATATTTTCCTTTTGCCCAAGTTAGACTAGTTTCTTTTTTATAGGGGAGTCTATACGTAAAAAAGGAGATGTAGAAATGGAATGGATATCAATAATTGGACGGACAATGCTTTTGTATATCATCATCTTAATTATTTTTCGTCTTATGGGTAAACGTGAGATAGGAGAGCTAAGTGTATTAGATTTAGTCGTATTTATTATGCTTGGAGAAATGGCTGTAGTGGCAATTGAAAATACCGATAAATCACTTTGGCATCAATTAGTTCCGATGACTTTTCTTATGTGCATCCAAATTATTTTGTCAGTCATTTCCCTAAAGTATCAACGCTTTCGGCATTTAATAGAAGGTGAGCCAGCTATTCTTGTAAACGCGGGGAAGATTGATGAAAAGAAGATGAGAAAGCAACGGTATAATATAGATGATTTAATGATGCAATTAAGGGAACAAGGAGTTGGAGATATTCGGGATGTAGAATATGCTATTTTGGAACCGTCTGGGAAGTTATCTGTCTTTCAAAAACAAAAAAATAAACAAGATACATTACAGTTTACGCTTCCTCTTATTATTGATGGAGAAATTCAATCTAGTCATTTACAAATGATTGAGCATACAGATGAATGGCTTATTGAGAAATTAAAAAACTTAGGTTATAACGATGTAACACAAATTTTATACTGTAGTTTTCAAAACGGACAATTTTTTGTTGATGTAAAAGAAAATTAGAGATTTATCCTTTGAAAGAGTAAGAATGATTGGTTTAACTAATAATCAGTGGAGATTACCCCACTGATTAAAGTTTCATCTTATTTCAAAAATGAAAGTTTACGAATGATAGGGAGACGACTTAACTCTTCTTTTCGAATGAGTTTGAAAGTGAAGAGAAGTACGATATAAACAATTGTTGTTAAAGTGATTTCCCATAATGTTTGTATGCCAAGGGAATGAGAGAAAATAATATATTTATGGAGATAAAAACCGAAGGCGCCTGCGATACCGATGGCAAGTCCGCCGAAAATATAGTCTTTTGCGTAAATGGTAAATGTAATCTTTTTTAAAACAGTAGCGTAGTGAAGAAATGTTACTGTTACAATATTTGCAGCGATAGCAAGTGCAACCCCCATCATTTGAAATTCTGGCCTTGATGCTAGTACAAAAATAACGATTAATTTCACGATGGCACCAATAAATGTATTCATCATTGCAGCCCTTGCTAAGTTTAAAGCTTGCAAAACAGAGGTAAGTGGACTTTGGAAATAATGAAATAAAAAGCAAGGCGCAAGAAGTTGAATGAATGCTGTTGCGCTGTCTGATCCATACATAAGAGTTAAAACAGGAGAAGCGAATACGTATAATATAACGACAGACCATCCGCCGGTAATTAATGAAATTCGAAGTGCTTGTTGTAAACGGTGCTCTACTAATTTATGTTGTCTTTTTGCCATTGCTTCACTAATAGAAGGAACGAGCGCTGTAGAAAGAGCGTATGTAATAAAGGCGGGTAGTGATAGGAGCGGGAATGCATAACCGTTTAATATACCGTATTGCTGGGTTGCAACAGAAGCAGCGACACCAGCGATTGCTAAGCTTTGCATAACGACAATAGGTTCAAAAAAATATGAAACGGAGCCGATTAAACGACTTCCTGTAGTTGGAAGGGCAATATCCATCAGAGAATAAAATGTCCCTTTGCTTTCCTTTACAGTAGTGAAAAATCCAGAGCGTATTGATAAATGTTTTTCTCGCTGAAATAACGTGAGTAAAAATAATAAGGATGCAACTTCACCGAGAACAGCTGATAACATAGCGCCGGCTGCAGCGTATTCTATGCCGTAAGGTAAAAATAACTGGATGCATATAGCGATAATGGTAATGCGGACGACTTGTTCTAGAACTTGCGCATAAGCGCTAGGTTTCATGTTTTGTTTCCCTTGAAAGTAACCACGCAAAACAGAAGAAACAGCAATAACGGGGACAACGGGCAAAATAGCCATTAATGGATAGTACGTTCTTTCGTCGGTTAATAATGTTTTTGCTAAAATAGGCGTGAGGAACATAATTCCGATTGTTAAAATGATACTAATAACGGATGTAACAGCTAGTGATACGGTTAATATTTTTTTAACTCTTTGTTTATCGTTCACAGCTTCTGCTTCTGCTACAAATTTTGCGATGGCGACAGGAAGACCAATTTGTGTCAATGTAATTGCTAAAATGAATGTAGGAACGGCCATCATATAAAGACCAACGCCTTCTTCTCCTAAAATACGTGCCATTACTATGCGGTTGATAAAGCCGAGTATTTTTGTAATAAAGCCGGCTATCATTAAAATAAATGCGCCTTTTAAAAAGCTTTGTCTCGTCATGTTCTTCTCCTACCTTCTCAAAATCAATGGAATGATTTACAATAATTTATATGCACGTACGAGACAAGAATGACAAGCATTTAAGAGAGTGAAGTATGATAGTGCTCTTGAAAGTAGTTATTGCTGTCCATTAGAGCGGGATTAAAGCGACTTTTTCGTGCTGAAATAAGAAGGAGATGTTATAAATGTTAGATAGAGAGGCTTTGGTAGAATCATACCGCGGACAGTTACAAGTCGTTTTAGAAAGTAAAGTAGAAGAGTTTCAAATGTTCGGTTACGACCGAGTAACAGATGATGACATTTGGAAGTTTCTCAAAGTGAAAAAGTGGAAGAAGATAGACAACGATGTTAGATTGTATGAATTAGTTAATGACGTATTAACAGTAAGTACTAATGAATATATGACATATTTAACTGTTGAAGCTTACCAAGCACCGCTTTGGTCATTTGATGAGTACGAAAATAAATAACCGACTGCAATTGGTTTGTTCTTCCTTTTGCAGTATAATGATATGTATTGATAAAGAGGAAATAATTGTGTCTAAGATTATATATAAAGGAGGTAGTGAAGAGGAAAATAAATGATGAAAGTGTAGGGAGTGTAAAAGCTTACCTATACAGCTAGTGATGAGCTAGCAAAAATTATAGAAAGGAAGTCTACTAACTAGGCGTATGCACACGTATAGCAGTGAATCGTAAAAGATTTATTGAAAGTGTTAGTAGCAGAAAGAGGGTACATATGGCAAAGCGTGGTACGAGAATTGCCGCCTTTTTCCTCATCGTCTTATTAATCGGTGGAGTAATTGGTGCGGCAGGAAAAGACATAGCAAAAGGAATTAGTCTAGGACTAGACCTTCGCGGTGGTTTTGAAATTCTGTATGAAGTAAAACCAGCCAAAAAAGGTGATAAAATCGATCGAGACGTACTTGTAAGTACAGTAGGTGCTCTTGAAAATCGTGTCAATGTTCTCGGTGTAAGTGAGCCGAACATTCAAATCGAAGGGCAAGATCGAATTCGTGTACAGCTTGCTGGTGTACAAGATCAGCAAAAAGCACGTGAAATGTTATCAACACAAGCGAAATTAACATTCCGTGATGTGGATGATAACCTTCTTATGGATGGAACGGATTTAAAAGGCGGCGGAGCGAAGCAAACATTTGATGAGCAAGGCCGTGCGAGCGTAGGTCTTACACTAAAAAGCGCTGAAAAATTCCGTGAAGTAACTGAAAAAATTTCTAAAATGCCACCACCAACGAATTTAATGGTAATTTGGCTTGATTTTGAAGAAGGAAAAGATTCGTATAAAGCAGAATCTGCAAAACCGAATCCAAAGTTCTTATCAGCAGCAACAGTAAACCAAGTATTTAACCAAGCTGAAGTATCTATCGTAGGTGGAAACTTCACAGTTGAAAGTGCGAAACAACTTTCATCTTTATTAAATGCAGGTGCACTTCCTGTTGATTTAAAAGAAATGTATTCAACATCTGTTGGAGCGAAATTTGGTCAACAAGCGTTAGAGCAAACGATTTTCGCTAGTGCGATTGGTATCGCTCTTATTTTCTTATTTATGCTTGTATTCTACCGTTTACCAGGACTTGTAGCGGTTATTATGTTAGGTTTATACATTTTCGTTACATTACTTGTCTTTAACTGGATGCATGCAGTTCTTACGTTGCCAGGTATTGCGGCGTTAGTGCTCGGAGTAGGTATCGCAGTTGATGCGAATATTATTACGTACGAGAGACTGAAAGAAGAGCTGAAAATTGGTAAGTCCATGATGTCGGCATTCCGAGCTGGTAACCATCGTTCATTAGCAACAATTTTAGATGCAAACGTTACGACTCTTGCAGCAGCTGGTGTGTTATTCGTTTATGGTAATAGCTCTGTAAAAGGATTCGCAACAAGTTTAATCGTAAGTATTTTAGTTGGTTTTATTACGAACGTATTCGGTACTCGTTTCTTACTAGGTTTACTTGTAAAGAGCCGTTACTTCGATAAAAAACCAGGATATTTTGGTGTGAAACAAAAGGATATTATTCCATTAACAAAAGGTGTAGTGCATCCGCCAACGAGATTTGATCGTATTAACTTCGTGAATATCGGTCATAAATTCCTTATCTTCTCAATTGTAGTTGTAATTGCGGGTGCAATTATCTTACCAATTTTCAAATTGAATCTTGGGATTGACTTTGCAAGTGGTACACGTATTGACTTGCAATCAAAACAAGCCGTTACGGTATCTGATGTTCATAAAGATTTTAAAGAATTGAACATTGATGTGAAGGAAGAAAATATTGTACCGACTGGAGATGACAATAAAGGTTTCGCAGTTCGTACATTAGGTGTTTTATCAAAAGATGAAATTGCCAAAACAAAAACATTCTTCCACGATAAATATGGTACAGATCCAAACATAAGTACAGTTTCACCGACAATCGGTAAAGAAATTGCACGAAATGCATTTATCGCTGTACTGATTGCTTCTGCAGTTATCATTTTATACGTAAGTATTCGATTCCGATTTACGTATGCGTTATCTGCAGTGCTTGCGTTACTACATGACGCATTCGTTATGGTTGTTATGTTTAGTATTTTCCAATTAGAGGTAGACTTAACGTTTATCGCTGCAGTACTAACAATCATCGGTTATTCTATTAATGACTCAATTGTTACATTTGATAGAAACCGTGAATTATACAAGCAGAAAAAACGAGTGCGCGATATAAAAGACCTAGAAGAGATTGTAAATGCAAGTATCCGCCAAACGCTTGGTCGTTCGATTAACACCGTATTAACAGTGTTATTCCCAGTAATTGCACTGCTTATCTTCGGTAGTGAGTCACTACGTAACTTCTCGTTTGCGTTACTTGTTGGATTAATTGTAGGTACGTACTCTTCTGTTTTCGTTGCCTCTCAAATTTGGTTAATGCTTGAAAACCGTCGTTTGAAAAAGGGGAAAAACAAGAAGAAGGTTGAGAAAGTAGAATCTGAACCGCAAGTATAGAAAAGATGATGCCTTATTATGAGGCATCTCTTTTTTCGTTTGTGGATACAATAAGATAGCAACTTTTTGATGGGAAGAAGATGGAAGAAAGTGGTGGTGTTATCGCTGTTTTTGTTAAAATAAAAAGATAGGTTAAGAAAAGAAGGGATTTTAATTATGGAAAAAGATGAACGTTTTAAACAGGCCGAGTTTGGTGCTATTGTCGGGATCGTTGGTAATATTATATTAGCAATTGTAAAGGCGGTAATTGGTTATATTGGGAACAGTAAAGCACTGCTAGCAGATGCGGTGCATTCTGCATCAGATGTAATTGGTTCGCTAGCTGTACTTTTTGGATTGCGAGCGGCAAAGCAGCCACCTGATGAAGATCATCCGTATGGTCATGGTAAAGCGGAATCGATTTCAGCGATTATTGTTGCGGTATTATTATTTATTGTGGGACTTGAAATCGCGATTTCATCTATAAAAGCTTTTTCGCAAGAACTAGAACCGCCGAAAGGAATTACGATTTTTGCTGTTGTTCTTTCAATCGTCGTGAAAGAAGGAATGTTTCAATATAAATTCCGACTAGGGAAAAGGGTAAATAGTGATGCAATTATTGCAAATGCATATGAGCACCGTTCGGATGTATTTTCTTCAATTGCAGCTTTAATCGGTATTTGTGCAGCTATACTCGGTGGTAAGCTTGGTATAGACTGGCTTGTATATGCTGATCCGATTGCAGGATTAGTTGTTTCGCTTCTTGTTGTAAAAATGGCATGGAGCATTGGAGCGGAAGCAATTCATGCAACGCTTGACCATGTTCTTCATGAGGAGGATGTTATTCCGCTTAGAGAAGCAGTTCTTCAAGTAGATGGTGTGAAAAAAATTGGTTCTTTATATGCACGGGAGCATGGTCATTATGTTATTGTCGATATTAAAGTGTCTGTAGATCCATACATTACTGTAGAAGAAGGACACCGTATTGGAAAACATGTGAAAGAAATACTTATGAAACAAGATAATGTACAAAATGTATTCGTACATATAAATCCGTATTCTCCAAATTAAACATCATTAACATTTTAGTATATAGATATTGCATCGTAGTTTGCATTATATTGTCACCCCTTAATCTGTCTTGTATAATGAACAGGTTAAGGGGTGATTTCGTGTTACAACCGAAGACGCGTTGGAAAGAAAAAGAATATAATGACGAACGAGTGAGTGAATTAGCAAGTAAATTACAGTTATCGCCACTTGTCGTTTCATTATTCCTCGGTAGAGGACTAGATACAGAAGATAAGATTTTAGATTTTTTAAATACAGAAAATCAAGAATTTCATGATCCATTTTTATTAGAAGGAATGGATAGAACGGTAGAACGTGTAAATAAGGCGATTCAAAATGGAGAACAAATATTAATATTTGGTGATTACGATGCAGACGGAGTAAGTAGTACAACTGTGTTATATCTTGCTCTTCAAGAATTAGGTGCAGAAGTAGAATTTTATATTCCAAATCGTTTTACAGAAGGGTATGGGCCGAACGAAGAAGCGTTTCGTTGGGCGCATAGCGCAGGGTTCTCACTGATTATTACTGTCGACACTGGCATCGCAGCAGTACATGAAGCGAATGTAGCGAAAGAGCTTGGAATAGATCTAATTATTACAGATCACCATGAGCCACCGCCAGAATTGCCAGAAGCACTTGCGATTATACATCCGAAATTAGATGGCGGTGTATATCCGTTTCACTATTTAGCTGGTGTAGGTGTTGCGTTTAAAGTTGCGCATGCACTATTAGGCCGTGTACCAGAACATTTATTAGAGATTGCAGTAATCGGTACAGTAGCCGATTTAGTGTCACTTCATGGTGAAAATAGGTTGCTAGTGAAACGCGGTTTAAAACATATGCGTATGACGAAAAATATTGGTTTAAAGGCATTGTTTAAAGTTGCTAACGTTTCGCAAAGTGAAATTACAGAAGAGAGTATTGGCTTCTCAATTGCACCGCGTATTAATGCGGTCGGGCGTTTAGAAGATGCAACGCCGGCTGTACACCTTTTATTATCAGATGATCCTGAGGAAGCGAAAGAGTTGGCCGAAGAAATTGATGAGCTGAACAAACTGCGAAAAGATATTGTAAAGCAAATTACAGAAGAGGCTATCGCTGAAGTTGAAAATAACTTCCCACCAGAAGAAAACAAAGTGTTAGTACTTGCAAAAGAAGGTTGGAATCCAGGTGTAATTGGGATTGTCGCTTCTAAATTAGTTGAACGTTTTTATCGTCCGACTATTGTATTATGTATTGATCCTATAAAAGAAACAGCAAAAGGCTCAGCGCGTAGTATTGCAGGATTTGATTTGTTTGCAAATTTATCAGATTGTAGAGAGTTATTGCCACACTTCGGAGGGCATCCAATGGCAGCGGGAATGACGCTACATATGAATGATGTAGATGAATTACGTCGCCGCTTAAATGAACAAGCAGATGCAATTTTAACAGAAGAAGATTTTATTCCAATTACAGCAGTTGATGTTTTTTGTAAAGTAGAGGATGTAACACTAGCGGCAATTGAAGATATGCAAAAACTAGCCCCGTTTGGTGTTGGAAATCCGAAACCACGTATTGCAGTGAAAGATGCAGAGTTAGAAAGTATTCGCGCGATCGGATCAGATGGCTCTCATTTAAAAATGGCTCTTCGTGATGGACAAGCAACACTGGATACAATTGGATTTGGTTTTGGTGCATATGCGAAAGAAATCTCTCCAGTTGCAAAAGTATCTGTAATAGGAGAAGCATCCATCAATGAATGGAATAATTTTAAGAAGCCACAATTAATGGTACAAGATATTGCTGTAGAGGCGTGGCAATTATTTGATTGGCGTAGTATGCGTAATGCAGAAGCAAATTTAGCAGAACTTCCGAAAGAAAAAATAACAATGGTGTATTTTTCTGAAGAGGTATTGAATAAATTTTCTTTAGAGAGCTATAAAGAAAAGCTCATGCATGCTTCAGAAGTAACGCATTTAGATGATCAATATATCGTGTTACTTGATTTACCAAAAGGAACAGATGAATTAAGTGAGCTATTTAAAGTAGGATTCCCAGCGCGAATTTATACGCTATTTTATCAAGAGAATAACCACTTATTTAGTACAGTTCCGACGAGAGAACACTTTAAATGGTACTATTCTTTCTTAAGCCAAAAAACACCATTTTCTTTAAGACAATATGGAGAACAACTATGTCGTCATAAAGGTTGGTCAAAAGATACAGTAAATTTCATGACACAGGTGTTTTTTGAGTTAGAATTTGTTACAATAAAAGATGGCGTCATTTTTATGGCAGACAAAAAACAAAAGCGTGATTTAATTGAATCGAACACATATCGTGAGAAAATGAACCACTTACAATTAGAAAAAGAATTGGTTTATAGCACATATCAGCAACTATATACATGGTTTGAAACGATTCGTAATCATAAAGAAGTAGAACAGTTAGGGTAAAGGATTTGTATTTACAAACCTTTTAGATCTGAGGAGGATTCAGAAATATGGATTTCAAGCAACATATCGCAATTGTACCGGATTATCCGAAAGAAGGTATTGTGTTTAAAGACATTACACCTTTAATGAATGACGGTAAAGCATACAAAGCAGCAACAGATGCAATCGTTGAGTACGCAAAAGAAAGAGATATCGATGTTGTAGTAGGACCAGAAGCTCGTGGTTTCATTATCGGTTGCCCAGTTTCTTATGCGTTAGAAGTAGGATTTGCACCAGTTCGTAAATTAGGAAAATTACCACGTGAAGTAATTACTGTTGACTACGGTAAAGAATATGGTAAAGATGTTTTAACAATCCATAAAGATGCAATTAAGCCAGGTCAACGCGTATTAATTACAGATGATCTATTAGCTACAGGTGGAACAATCGAAGCGACAATTAAGTTAGTTGAAGAGCTAGGCGGAGTTGTAGCAGGGATTGCATTCTTAGTAGAGCTTACTTACTTAGATGGTCGTAAAATGTTAGATGGTTACGATGTATTAGTATTAGAAAAATACTAATCACTATATAGGTAAAACTACGGTGATAAAAAGTACCCGTGAATCTCTTGGAGAGGAGCGGGTACTTTTGTATAATTGAACAAAAAATCATGGTGAAATGTCAGTAAAATCTTTTCCTTTTCACAATTCACAATCATTGGGTTATAATGATAGAATATAATTTATTCTATTAAATAAAGATAAAGTCAATTTTCAATAAAAGGTGATTCGATGGCAAATGAGCAGGTACTAACAGCTGAACAGGTACTCGAGAAAGCAAGTCAATATTTAGCGGATGAAGATATTGAGCTAGTGGCACGTGCCTATGAATATGCACGAGATGCGCATAGCGAACAATATAGAAAATCGGGTGAACCGTATATTATTCATCCGATTCAAGTTGCAGGTATTTTAGTTGATTTACACATGGATCCAGCTACGGTATCAGCAGGTTTCTTACATGATGTAGTGGAAGATACAGAGATCACGTTAGAAGATATTGAACGGGAATTTAACAAAGAAATTGCTATGCTTGTTGATGGTGTTACAAAGCTTGGGAAGATCAAATATAAATCTCACGAACAACAACAAGCCGAAAACCATCGCAAAATGTTTATTGCAATGGCTCAAGACATTCGAGTTATTTTAATTAAATTAGCTGATCGTCTTCATAACATGCGTACATTGAAACATTTGCCTCAAGAGAAGCAGCGTCGCATTGCGAATGAAACGTTAGAAATCTTTGCACCTTTAGCACATAGACTCGGAATTAGTACTATTAAATGGGAGCTAGAGGATACGTCACTTCGCTATTTAAATCCACAGCAATATTATCGTATTGTAAATTTAATGAAGCGTAAACGTGCAGAGCGTGAAGAATACTTAGACGAAGTAATGACTGGTATTCGTGAGAAATTAAAAGAAGTTGCAATTCAACCTGAGATTTCTGGAAGACCGAAACATATTTACAGTATTTATCGTAAAATGGCACTGCAAAATAAGCAGTTCAATGAAATTTACGATTTATTAGCTGTACGTGTCGTTGTAAATAGTATTAAAGATTGTTATGCGGTGCTTGGAATTATTCATACGTGCTGGAAGCCGATGCCAGGTCGTTTTAAAGATTATATTGCAATGCCAAAAGCAAATCTATATCAATCTCTTCATACGACTGTAATTGGACCAAAAGGTGATCCACTTGAAGTGCAAATTCGTACGAAAGAAATGCATGAAATTGCAGAATTCGGGATCGCGGCACACTGGGCGTACAAAGAAGGAAAAACAGCAGAAACAACAGGTACATTAGAGAAGAAACTCACATGGTTCCGTCAAATATTAGAATGGCAAAATGAAGCTTCTAATGCAGAAGAATTTATGGAGTCATTAAAAATTGATTTATTTTCTGACATGGTATTCGTCTTTACACCGAAAGGCGATGTAATGGAATTACCACTTGGATCGGTTCCGATTGATTTCGCGTATCGTGTCCATTCGGAAATTGGGAATAAAACAATTGGTGCAAAAGTAAACGGTAAAATGGTGACTTTGGATTATAAATTAAAAACAGGCGACATCATTGAAATTTTAACGTCGAAACATTCATATGGCCCAAGTCAAGATTGGGTAAAACTTGCTCAAACATCTCATGCGAAAAATAAAATTCGTCAATTCTTTAAGAAACAACGTAGAGACGAAAATATTGAAAAAGGCCGTGAACTTGTTGAAAAGGAAGTACGTGGTCTAGAGTATGAGATGAAAGAAGTATTAGCGCCTGATAACTTAAAACGCGTCGCTGAGAAATTTAACTTTGCAAATGAAGAAGATATGTTTGCAGCAGTTGGATATAGCGGAATTACAGCTTCGCAAATTGTTACGCGACTAACGGACAAGTTCCGCAAACAACGCGAAGAAGAAGAAATTGTTGAAGTTAAAGAAGTTCGTAAACCGATGAAAATTCGAAAATGGGATTCTGGTGTAAAGGTAAGCGGTGCTGATAATTTATTAATCCGTTTATCGAAATGCTGTAACCCAGTTCCAGGCGATGATATCGTTGGATATATTACGAAAGGCCGAGGTGTATCGATTCACCGCCGTGATTGTGTAAACGTTCATACAGAAGAAGCTGTAGAACGTTTATTAGAAGTAGAGTGGGAAGGTAGCCCTGAAAAAGAAATTGAGTATAACGTTGATATTGAAATTTCGGGTTACGATCGCCGTGGTTTATTAAATGAAGTACTGCAAGCTGTTACAGAGACGAAAACGTACATTTCAGCTGTTTCTGGTAGAAGTGACCGTAATAAAATGGCAACAATTAATATGTCAATCTCGATTCGTAACTTACAACACTTGAAAAAAGTAGTAGAACGCATTAAACGCGTTCCAGAAATTTATGCAGTACGACGCATGATGCATTAATAGGGAGTGTAGAAAGATGAGAGTTGTTTTACAACGATCAAAGAAAGCGTCTGTCACAGTAGACGGTGAGATCGTAGGACAAATTCCGTTCGGTTTAACATTACTAGTTGGCATTACGCATGAAGATACAGAAAAAGATGCAACTTATATTGCGGAAAAAATTGCAAACTTACGTATTTTTGAAGATGAGAGCGGAAAGATGAATCATTCTGTACTTGATGTAGAAGGACAAGTTCTATCTATTTCGCAATTTACATTATACGGAGATTGTCGCAAGGGAAGACGTCCAAACTTTATGGATGCTGCGAAACCTGACTACGCAGAGCGTTTATACGATTTCTTTAATGAAGAAGTTCGCAAACAAGGATTGCATGTGGAAACAGGGAAGTTCGGAGCAATGATGGACGTTTCTTTAATCAATGATGGTCCGGTGACCTTAATTGTAGAAAGTAAATAGTGTTGATAAAAAAGAGAGGGTTATATAATCCTCTCTTTTTTATACATTGTTGTATGTTTTGTTCATTTATTTGGAATCAATAGCAGTTTCGGTTATGTATAACTCTCTCATCAATATGGAACAATAAAAAGTAAAACATCCATATTGAATGTGAGGGATATACGTATGCGTATGAATGAAAAAGGGCATTCTGTTACAAATGGTGCAAATCAACTGTTTAACGTGAATTTTCATGATTTTATTTCAAAAGAGCAAAATAATACTTCAATGGAGCTTGCTTCCGAGTTTGGGATTTCTCTTCAAGATGTAAAGCGTTTAAAGAAGCAGATTGAACGTTCTTAGAGCACTTGACAATCCTACTTAACAAACGTATAGTAATTTTATATTTACATATGAATATAACCGTTGATAGAGAAGAGTAAATGAGATACACATGGAAAGAGAAGGAATGTCTTAGGCTGAAAACATTTCTGCATGATGACTGATTGAATGACACTCTAGAGGTTTCAACTTGAACGGCATATATGCTTAGTAGGGATGAACGCATATTTAAGCGTTATTAAAAAAGTGGAAGCATACGTGCTTCAATTAGGGTGGCACCACGGGTATAATACTCTCGTCCCTACTGTTTAAACAGTAGAGGCGGGAGTTTTTTTATTTTTATTAAGATTAAAACAATTTGAGGAGGAACTGAATATGTCTATTCAAATCCCACGCGGAACGCAAGATATTCTTCCAGGCACTGTTGAGTTATGGCAGTATATCGAAGGGCAAGCACGCGAAATTTGCCGTCGTTACAATTATAAAGAAATTCGTACACCAATTTTTGAGCACACTGAGCTATTTTTACGCGGTGTTGGTGATACGACAGATATCGTACAAAAAGAAATGTACTCATTCCAAGATCGTGGAGAGCGTAGCTTAACATTACGTCCAGAAGGTACTGCACCTGTTGTACGTTCTTACGTTGAAAATAAAATGTTTGGTGATGCAACACAACCAACGAAATTATACTATATCGGTCAAATGTTCCGTTATGAAAGACCACAAGCAGGTCGCTATCGTCAATTCGTACAATTCGGTATCGAAGCAATCGGCAGTAATGACCCTGCAATTGATGCAGAAGTAATTGCACTTGCTGTTGAATTTTACCGCGGCATGGGCTTAAAAAATATTAAAGTTGTATTAAACAGTTTAGGTGACGCAGCGAGTCGTCAAGCACACCGTGATGCATTAATCGCACACTTTGAGCCACGTATCGGCGAATTCTGCTCTGACTGTCAATCTCGCTTAGAAAAGAACCCACTTCGAATTTTAGACTGTAAGAAGGACCGTAACCATGAATTAATGGCAACAGCTCCATCTATTACAGAATACTTAAACGAAGATTCAGCAGTATACTACGACAAAGTACAAGAACTATTAACGATGATGGATGTTCCATTTGAAAAAGATCCGAACTTAGTGCGTGGTTTAGACTACTATCAACATACTGTTTTTGAAATTATGAGTGAGGCAGAAGGTTTCGGTGCGATCACTACATTAAGCGGTGGTGGCCGTTATAACGGACTTGTACAAGAAATCGGTGGACCAGAAATGCCAGGTATCGGTTTTGCAATGAGTATTGAACGTTTAATTATGGCGCTAAAAGCTGAAAACATTGAATTACCACTTGAACATAGCATTGATTGTTACGTTGTAGCGCTTGGTGAAAAAGCGAAAGACCATGCTGCAAAAGTGGCATTCGATCTTCGTAAAGCTGGATTGTCGGTTGAAAAAGATTATTTAGATCGCAAAATGAAAGCACAATTTAAATCAGCAGATCGTCTAAAGGCGAAATTTGTAGCTGTATTAGGAGAAGATGAGCTAGATAAAGGCATCATTAACTTAAAAGATATGGCAACAGGTGAACAAGAAGAAGTAGCGTTAGATGTATTTGCTTCATACGTAGCAGAGAAATTAATATAGGGGGAACTTACAGTGGCTGAAAGAACACATGCATGTGGAAAAGTAACAGTAGAAGCTGTTGGACAAACAGTTCAATTAAAAGGTTGGGTACAAAAACGCCGTGACTTAGGTGGATTAATCTTTATCGATTTACGTGACCGTACAGGTATCGTACAAGTTGTATTTAACCCAGAAACATCAAAAGAAGCGTTAGAAGTAGCAGAAACAATTCGTAGCGAATACGTATTACACATAGAAGGTACAGTTGTTGAACGTGGTGAAGGCGCAATTAATGACAATATGGCAACTGGTCGTATTGAAGTACAAGCAACAAAAGTAAATGTACTAAATGCAGCGAAAACAACACCAATTATCATTGCTGATGATACAGATGCATCAGAAGATGTGCGTTTAAAATATCGTTATTTAGACTTACGTCGTCCTGTAATGTTCAACACATTCAAAATGCGTCACGACGTAACAAAAACAATTCGTAACTTCTTAGATACAGAAGAGTTCTTAGAAGTAGAAACACCAATTTTAACGAAAAGTACGCCAGAAGGAGCTCGT
Organism: Bacillus sp. AR8-1; assembly: GCF_008042345.1. Lineage (NCBI taxonomy): Bacteria > Bacillati > Bacillota > Bacilli > Caryophanales > Bacillaceae > Bacillus > Bacillus sp. AR8-1. The sequence continues at coordinate 287,344 of NZ_QNUB01000018.1, read as the reverse complement.
GACTATTTAGTACCAAGTCGTGTACATGACGGTGAATTCTATGCATTACCACAGTCACCACAGTTATTTAAACAGCTTCTTATGGTCGGCGGATTTGAGCGTTACTATCAAGTAGCACGTTGTTTCCGTGATGAAGATTTACGTGCAGATCGTCAACCGGAATTCACGCAAATCGATATCGAAGCTTCATTCTTAACACAAGATGAAATTTTAGAAATGATGGAGCGTATGATGACGAAAGTTATGAAGGATGCAAAAGGTGTAGAAGTTAGTGCACCATTCCCTCGTATGAAATATGCTGATGCAATGGCTCGCTACGGTTCTGATAAGCCAGATACACGCTTTGAAATGGAACTAACAGACTTATCTGAGTTTGCAGCAGGTTGTGGCTTTAAAGTGTTTACAAGTGCTGTAGAAAGCGGCGGACAAGTAAAAGCAATCAATGCAAAAGGTGCTGCAAGTAAATATTCTCGTAAAGACATCGATGCATTAACTGAATTCGTGAAAGTATACGGTGCAAAAGGTCTAGCTTGGCTTAAAGTTGAAGAAGACGGCCTAAAAGGACCGATTGGGAAATTCTTCGGTGAAGAAGATGCAAATGTGTTAATGAGCACATTAGAAGCTACTGCTGGCGACTTATTACTATTCGTAGCAGATAAGAAGAGCGTTGTTGCAGATAGCTTAGGCGCACTTCGTTTACGTCTAGGTAAAGAGCTTGAGTTAATTGATGAAAGTAAATTTAACTTCCTATGGGTAACTGATTGGCCACTTCTTGAGTACGATGAAGATGCAGATCGTTATTTCGCAGCTCATCACCCATTCACAATGCCATTCCGTGAAGACGTTGAGCTACTAGAAACAGCACCAGAAAAAGCACGTGCACAAGCATATGACCTTGTATTAAACGGTTATGAGCTTGGTGGTGGATCACTTCGTATTTACGAGCGTGACGTACAAGAAAAAATGTTCAAAGCACTTGGATTCTCACAAGAAGAAGCGCAAGAGCAATTCGGATTCTTATTAGAAGCATTCGAATACGGTACACCACCACACGGCGGAATCGCATTAGGTTTAGATCGTCTTGTTATGTTACTTGCAGGCCGTACGAACCTTCGTGATACAATTGCATTCCCAAAAACAGCAAGCGCAAGCTGCTTATTAACAGAAGCTCCAAGCCCAGTTGCAGAAGCACAGCTTGAAGAGTTAAACTTAAAATTAAGCTTAAAAGAAGAGAAGTAAGAATAGGGTCTAGATGGTTATACTAATACCATCTAGACTTTTTTAATGGATATTTAAAAGAAGAAACAAAATCCCAGTTTACACTATGTTTTCATTATCGAAATATGTATTTTTAGGAATTCTATAACTTTTTCTATACAAATAGTCGGAAAAACGCTAGAATACATGGTAGACCATTTTTGTAATAGGAGTGTAGAGCTGAATGTTACATCAATTTTCACGTAATGAATTAGCCTTCGGTAAAGAAGGACTTGAAATATTAAAAAATAGTACAGTTGGTATTTTAGGAATTGGCGGCGTAGGCTCTTTTGCAGCTGAAGCGTTAGCACGTTCTGGCGTTGGACGTCTTGTATTAGTTGATAAAGACGTTGTAGATATTACAAACGTAAACCGTCAAATTCACGCTTTAGTATCTACTGTAGGACGTTCAAAAGTAGAATTAATGAAAGAGCGTATCGCAGACATTAACCCAGAGTGTGAAGTAATTGGACTTGAAATGTTTTATACAGATGAAACATATGAAGAGTTCTTTAAGCACGGTTTAGATTTCGTAGTGGATGCATCTGATACGATTACGTTCAAAATCCATTTAATTAAACAATGTTTACGTCGTAAAATTAAAATTATCTCATGTATGGGTGCAGCAAATAAAATGGATCCAACTCGTTTCCGTATTGCGGACATTTCTAAAACACACACAGATCCAATTGCGAAAGTCATTCGTACGAAGCTTCGTAAAGAGGGTATTAAAAAAGGTGTAAAAGTTGTCTTCTCTGACGAAAACCCAATCGTAATTCGTGAAGAGGTACGTAAAGAAATCGTACCAGACGAAAATGCAAAAATTCGTAAAGCGAAATTACCGCCTTCATCAAATGCATTCGTACCATCTGTGGCAGGCTTAATTATGGCAAGTCACGTTGTACGTGAACGTATTAAAAATGTAGAAGTGAAACGTGTAGGGCAAGAATAAAAGAAAAGCATATATCTATTTTGGATATATGCTTTTTTATATGTATTAAAGAAATATGGATATTTGCATTACTACTAGTTCAAATGTAAGTAAGGTAAGTAAGTAAAAATCATATTTATCTGATTTATAGGCGGATGTCTTTTTTAGACTGTTAATGGTGAAAAGAGCTAAAGTCAGGACGAGAAGGCCAAGAGTTATTTTGAAGATTATTAATGAAATAGCAACCATCCCCCTTTAAAGGTATATGTTTATAATAACATTTTAGTAAAAAATATCTAATCCGTTTTAGGAGTTTCCTTGTATGACAAGGAGGAATGTTATTGTCAATCTTTGTCGTTAAATCGATATCCTTTATTAAATCGTTGATATATTGCAAGTTGTGATAGATATATTCGAAAAATCGTTGATATATTGCAAGTTGTGATAGATATATTCGAAAAATCGTTGATATATTGCAAGTTGTGATAGATATATTTGAAAAATCGTTGATGTAATTTCATTTACCGACATGTATATATATGATTTACCGAAAACAAACAGGGATGTCACTCAGTCAAAAAAGTGACATCCCTGTTTTTAATTCTCAGCAGAATAAATAATATCTAAATTCCCGTTTTGATCGGTTTTGAAAATCGGGGCAATTTGCTCTTCTTGCTCTTCGACCGAAACAAGTTTTCGAGCACGATCCATAATTCGAACAAGCATCGCGTAATCTTCTTCGATTGCTTGTTGTTTTTTTGTGAGTACCGCTAATTTCGTTTCAAGTTCATGATTCGTTTTTTGCAGAGAAGTGAGCTGAGCTTGTAATACATCATTTTCAGTTTGCAACTTTGCGAGTGAAGGGTTATTATGCTCCAAGTTTTGCAAAAATGAGATGACATTTTGCATCGTAAGTTCTTGTTTACTTGGCGTAATATCTTCAGAAAACTCAGCATCGATTACGAGTTGTTTCGTTTTCGTGAACTGATTTTTTTCTATTTTAGCTTCAGAGCGCTTTAATTCTTTACGTTGTTTCTTCGCAAGCTGCACAGCATCTTCGTAATTCGGCCTTACTTCAGCATTCCATCTAAAGCCGCAAGCTGCTGAAGTCCGGTTCAACGTATCGCCGACTTCATCAAATGCTTTTATTTGTGTACTTCCGCTGCGAATATGTCGTAAAACAGTTTCTGCTAAAAGGAGATCATCTTCTTTTGTCCATGCATCTTGACGTGTTTTCATAAGCGAAGCCTCCATAATGGTGACGTTTTCGTTTATGTTACCCTTTATTTTTCGTTTTATTCGAAGTTTGTAATCTTTCATAAACAGTAGAAAGGGCTTGCTCAAATTTCCCTGTCGTTTTCGGTTTATAATATTGCTTGTTTTTTATTTTATCAGGTAAGTATTGTTGCCTTACCCAGCCATTTGGATGGTCGTGTGGATATAAATATCCAATGCCTCTTCCGAGTGATTCTGCGCCTTTGTAATGACTATCTTTTAAATGGCTTGGAATGTCACCTGTTTGACCGTTGCGTAAATCGTGTAATGCAGCATCAAGTGCTTTATAAGCTGAATTTGATTTTGGTGATAAGCATAGTTCTATAACGGCATTTGCAAGTGGGATGCGTGCTTCTGGGAATCCAACTCGTTCAGCTGATTCAATTGCAGCTAGTGTACGCGGTCCAGCTTGTGGGCTAGCAAGTCCAATATCTTCATAAGCCATAATAAGAAGGCGTCTGCCAATACTTTGTAAATCACCTGCTTCAATAAGGCGTGCTAAATAATGGAGCGCTGCATTTACATCACTTCCGCGCACTGATTTTTGAAATGCTGATAATACGTCATAATGAGCATCGCCGCCTTTGTCGTGAACGAAGCTCTTCTTTTGTAAGCATTCTTCCGCAATCTCGAGTGTGATTTCAGCCGCTTGATCGTCTGTAGTAAAGCTAGATAATACAGCAAGTTCAAGTGCGTTATAAGCGGAACGCATATCACCACCAGAGGCATTTGCAAAATGATGTAGTGCTTCATCTGTTACCGTTACAGCATATTCTCCAAGGCCTTTTTCTTTATCTTCTAAAGCTCTTTTTAACCCAATTAAAATATCATCTTCTGTTAGTGCGTGTAATTCGAAAATTTGACACCTGCTTCGAATAGCCGAGTTTATTGCATGGAATGGATTACTTGTCGTTGCACCAATTAAAGTAAGAAGTCCGCTTTCTAAGTGAGGTAATAGAAAGTCTTGCTTTGCTTTATCTAGACGGTGAACTTCATCTAAAATTAAAACGAGGTGTCGATGCATCTTTGCTTCTTGTACGACAACTTCCATATCTTTTTTATTGTGAGTAACAGCGTTTAATAGACGAAACGGGGTACCGGTACTTCCTGCAATTGCACTGGCAATGGATGTTTTTCCTGTACCTGGAGGACCGTATAAAATCATAGATTGAAAATGATTTGCTTGGACCATTCGCCATAAAATCTTTCCTTCACCAACTAAATGTTGTTGCCCAATAATTTCTTGAATATTAGTAGGGCGCATTCGATGTGCGAGTGGTTGTTTCATTTAGACCGTCTCCCTTAATATATAATCTCGTTCTATCGTATCATTTTTTTCTACGAAATTTGAAATAGGATGCTGTTTTATGGGAAAAATGAAGAATAATATTTTCATTTTTCTTTCAATTGTAATAATTTCCGAGTTTTTCAATGTGATTTTATGTTATCATTTTGATACACAAGTTGAAATTTCTTATAATACTATATTATGCTATAATTTCATAGGATTTTAAATTGTGTTCTTTTTATAAATAAGATATAACCAATAGAAGTGAAAATTTGAAAAGAGGTGCAAAATAGATGAAAATTTCAACGAAAGGCCGCTATGGCTTAACAATTATGATTGATCTTGCAAAAAAGTTTGGTGAAGGTCCAATTTCATTAAAATCAATTGCGCAGGCGCATGACTTATCCGAGCATTACTTAGAGCAATTAATTTCACCACTTCGTAACGCTCGTCTTGTAAAGAGTACGCGCGGGGCATATGGCGGATATGTATTATCTGATCAACCGGCTAACATTACAGCTGGGGATGTAATCCGTGTATTAGAGGGACCGATTAGTGTTGTAGAAATGATAGAAGAAGAAGAGCCAGCACAGCGCCAGTTATGGATGCGTGTTCGTGATGCCGTGCAAGAAGTGTTAGATAGTACAACGTTAGAAGATTTAGTACGTTATGAGGAAGAAAATCACGGGGGCTATATGTTTTACATTTAATTCCTTGTGAAACGATTTGGAAAGAAGGAGATTTAATGGAACGCATTTACTTAGATCATGCTGCGACATCTCCGACTCACCCAGAAGTGGTCGAAAAGATGATTCCATATATGACAGAAATATTCGGGAACCCGTCTAGTATTCACTTTTATGGACGTCAAACTCGTCACACAGTAGATGAGGCGAGACGAGTGTGTGCACGCAGCATTCATGCGAATCCGAATGAAATTATATTTACGAGCGGTGGTACAGAAGCTGATAATTTAGCGCTTATAGGTGTAGCACGTGCGAACCGTCATAAAGGTAACCACATAATAACGACGCAAATTGAACATCATGCGATTTTGCATACGTGCGAATTGTTAGAGCGTGAAGGGTTTGAAGTGACATATTTACCTGTCGATGAAACAGGACGCATTCAAGTTTCTGACATACAAAAGGCATTAACAGAAGAGACGATTCTTGTATCTGTTATGTTTGGGAATAATGAAGTAGGGACAATGCAACCAATTGTGGAAATAGGAAAGCTGCTAAAAGAGCATCAAGCTTATTTCCATACAGATGCGGTACAAGCTTACGGTTTAGTAGAATTTGACGTGAAAGAGTTTGGTATTGATTTATTATCAATTTCAGCTCATAAAATTAATGGGCCAAAAGGTGTAGGGTTCTTATTCGCTGGTGCAAATGTGAAATTTGAGCCGTTATTAATAGGCGGAGAGCAAGAAAGAAAACGCCGTGCTGGTACGGAAAATGTGCCTAGTATTGCTGGGCTTCAGCATGCAATTCTTATAGCTGAAAAAACTCGTGAGCAAAAAAATGCCCAATATGAAGAGTTTAAAGATATAATGGTATCTGTCTTCAAAAATGAAGGCATTACTTTCGAGGTAAACGGAAACTTAGAACATCGCTTACCGCATGTACTTAATGTAAGTTTTACAGGAATGAACATTGAACCGTTTCTTGTGAACTTAGACCTAGCTGGCATTGCAGTATCAAGTGGTTCTGCTTGTACAGCTGGTTCGATTGATCCATCACATGTATTAGTAGCGATGTTTGGAAAAGACTCCGATCAAATACGTTCATCCGTACGCTTTAGTTTTGGACTTGGAAATACGAAAGAGCAAATTGAAAAAGCGGCGTACGAAACAGTGAAAATCGTGAAGCGATTAACACAAAATTAGCATGGGAGGTGACATGATGAACAAACTACCTCACGAAACACGCGTTGTCATCGGAATGTCCGGTGGCGTCGATTCATCTGTAGCAGCACTTTTATTAAAAGAGCAAGGTTATGATGTAATCGGAATTTTTATGAAAAACTGGGATGATACAGATGAGAATGGTGTCTGCACAGCAACAGAAGATTACAATGATGTAATTGAAGTGTGTAACCAAATTGGTATTCCGTATTATGCAGTAAACTTTGAAAAACAATACTGGGATAAAGTATTTACGTACTTCTTAGATGAGTACCGAGCTGGTCGTACACCAAACCCAGATGTAATGTGTAATAAAGAAATTAAATTTAAAGCATTTTTAGAGCATGCAATTGCGCTTGGTGCCGATTATGTAGCAACAGGTCATTATGCACGCGTTGCTTATATGGACGGCGAATATAAAATGCTTCGCGGCGTTGATGACAATAAAGATCAAACATACTTCTTAAATCAATTAAGCCAAGAGCAATTATCAAAAACAATGTTCCCGTTAGGTGAACTGAAGAAACCACAAATTCGTGAAATGGCGAAAGAAGCTGGCTTAGCGACAGCGGCGAAAAAAGATAGTACAGGTATTTGCTTCATTGGTGAGCGTAACTTTAAAGATTTCTTAAGTAACTACTTACCAGCACAACCAGGTGTAATGCAAACATTATCTGGTGAAGTGAAAGGGAAGCATGACGGTTTAATGTATTATACAATTGGACAACGTCATGGTCTTGGAATTGGTGGTAATGGTGATCCATGGTTTGCTGTTGGAAAAAATCTAAAAGAAAACATTTTATATGTTGATCAAGGATTCCATAACGAACTTCTATATGGTGATGAAGTTATTGCTACGAATGTAGGATGGGTAAGTAACAAAGAAAAAGAAACAGAATTTAAGTGCACGGCGAAATTCCGTTATCGTCAAGAAGACAATAAAGTAACGGTTCAAATCGTTGATGAAAATACAGTTCGTATTCTTTGTGATGAGCCAATTCGTGCAATCACACCAGGACAAGCAGTCGTTTTCTATGATGGAGATGAGTGCTTAGGCGGTGCTACAATTGATGAAGTATACCGTAGTGGTAAGAAATTGGATTATTTAGGATAAATGAGAAGCCTCTGCCGATTAGCGGTTAGAGGTTTCTTTTACATAAAGCGAATTTTCGTTCGCTTGGAAAATACATTCTTTGTTATAATTTGTTGTAGAGGTGAAGGACATGTCAAACAAACTTGAAACAGGTATTCAATATATGCAAGAAGGAAATTGGGAAGAAGCAGCTAAAAATTTTACAGAAGCAATTGAAGAAAATCCGAAAGATGCGCTTGGATACATTAATTTTGCAAATTTATTAGACGTATTAGGTGATAGTGAGCGAGCGATTTTATTTTATAAACGTGCATTAGAGTTAGATGATAAATCTGCAGCTGCTTATTATGGCTTAGGAAACGTATATTATGGCCAAGAGCAATTTACTGAGGCGAAAGCTGTATTCGAACAAGCAATGCAAGCTGGATTACAATCAGCTGATGTAACATTTATGTTAGGTATTACACATGTACAGCTTGGAAATGATCGTCTTGCACTACCATTCTTACAAAGAGCAACAGAATTAGATGAAAATGATGTAGAAGCTGTATTCCAGTGCGGACTTTGCTTTGCGCGACTAGAACATATTCAAGAGGCGAAACCTTATTTTGAAAAGGTATTAGAAATGGATGAAGAGCATGCAGATGCGTATTACAATTTAGGTGTTGCTTACGTATTTGAAGAAAATAACGAGAAAGCTCTCGCTTTATTTAAGAAAGCAACTGAAATTCAGCCAGATCACTTTTTAGCTGGTAATGGCGTTCGTTTATTAGAGCAAGAAGCTGAATAAGATGAAAATATAGTTTAATGGGTAGTTATCCCTCATCTAAAAAGGTGGGGGATGTACTGCTCATTAAAGTGAAAATATCGGAAAGGAGAGGAAAGATGGGAAATCAACATGCAATGGATTTGTTTGAGGAAGAGAAAAAATTTATAAAAGCGCAAGTTCTTCATACCATTTTCCACAACGAAGAAAACCTCTATTCCGTTGTCAGTATGAAAGTCATTGAAACGAATGAAACGTATGACGAAAAGAAAGTAATGATAAACGGTCATTTTCCCCGCATGCATGAAGATGAAGTGTTTACATTGACAGGTCACTTTAAGGACCATCCAAAGTATGGAAAACAATATATGGTTGAAACATTTAAAAAAGAATTGCCGCAAACAAAAGCAGGTATGGTGCAATATTTAGCGAGTGATTTATTTAAAGGGATAGGAAAGCGTACAGCGGAAAAAATTGTGGATCATCTCGGGGAACATGCTATTTCTAAAATTATGGATGACCCTGAGGCGTTAAATGGTGTTGTTAACAAACAAAAGGCTCAGGAAATATATGAGACAATTGTTGAACATCAAGGATTAGAGAAAGTAATGAGCTTTTTAAATGGTTACGGTTTTGGAACGAAACTTTCTATTAAGATTTACCAGCAATATAAAGAGATGACATTAGAAGTGATTCGTAATAATCCGTATCAACTTATTGAAGAAGTGGACGGGATTGGTTTTGGACGAGCGGATGATATAGGGCGTGCGTTAGGGATATCGGGTAATCACGACGACCGTGTACGAGCGGGATGTTTTTACACATTAGAGAATGTCTCATTGCAACTTGGTCACGTTTATATGAGGAAAGATCAACTTGTAAGAGAAACGATGTCACTTTTAAACAATCAAGAAGGAAGAGTGACTGAAGAAGATATTATAGGTTGTATTGAAACGATGCAAAGTGAAGGGAAAGTCATCATAGAAGAAGAACGAGTGTATTTAGCAACTTTATTCTACTCTGAAAAAGGTGTTGTAAAGTCTATTCGTCGATTGATGAATCAAGAGGAAACACCTTCATTTCCTGAAGCAGAAGTGTTAAAAACATTAGGTGAAATTGAAGAACAGTTGAATGTACAATATGCACCGTTTCAGCAAGAAGCGATTCAAACGGCACTTCATAAACCGATGATGTTATTAACAGGTGGACCAGGAACAGGAAAAACAACCGTTATTAAAGGGATTGTTGAAATGTATGCGTCACTTCACGGATTATCGTTAAATCCGAATGAATACAGTGATGATAATCCATTTCCAATACTATTAACAGCTCCAACAGGAAGAGCAGCGAAGCGGATGAGTGAATCGACAGGACTTCCAGCTTGCACAATTCACCGTTTGCTTGGCTGGACGCCAGAAGGATCTTTCCAGCGTAATGAAACGGATCCTGTCCAAGGTAAGCTCCTTATTATCGATGAATTTTCAATGGTTGATATTTGGCTCGCAAATCAGCTATTTAAGTCGCTACCAACGAATATTCAAGTTATCGTTGTAGGTGATGAAGATCAGTTGCCATCTGTAGGACCTGGACAAGTATTAAAAGATTTATTAAATGCAGGTGCAGTTCCGACAGTGAAGCTTACTGAGATTTATCGTCAAGCAGAAGGCTCATCTGTTATTCAACTTGCCCATGCGATCAAAGACGGCACACTCCCACCAGATTTAGCGCAAAATAAAAAAGATCGTTCGTTTATCAGCTGTACAGGGGCTCAAATTGTTGAGGTTGTGAAAAAAGTTTGCGAAAACGCTAAAACAAAAGGCTTTAGTGCAAGGGATGTTCAAGTATTAGCACCGATGTACCGCGGGCCTGCTGGTATTAATGTATTAAACGAAGCGCTGCAACAAGTATTTAACCCGAAAAGGGAAAAGAGTAAAGAAATCCAGTACGGTGATGTTGTATACCGAAGAGGCGATAAAGTACTGCAACTCGTTAATCAGCCGGAGAGCCAAGTGTTTAATGGGGATATCGGAGAAATTGTTTCGGTGTTTTATGCGAAAGAAAACGTTGAGCAACAAGATATGATTATCGTTTCATTTGATGGAATTGAGGTAACGTATACAAAGCCGGATTTAAATCAAATTACACATGCATATTGTTGTTCGATTCATAAATCACAAGGTAGTGAATTTCCGATTGTTATTATGCCGATTGTGAAAAGTTACAACCGTATGTTACGCCGTAATTTAATTTACACGGGCATTACAAGAAGTAAGAAGTTCCTTATTATTTGCGGGGAGGAAGTAGCTTTCCAATCTGGTGTAAATCGCCTTGATGATGCAATGCGTCAAACAACTTTAGCTAGTCGCTTGCAGGAATCACAAGGAGAAGTACAGATGGTCACAGTTAATGGCGAGGAAATGGACGTGGAAAACATTTCACCGTATGATTTCATGTAACAAGGTGAAATTATATAGTGAAACTTTCAAACGCATAGCGTTGAAAGGCTCCAGCAATGTATAAATGAATGCGGTTTGGACATAATGGCGAATAGAATCTGGGAGACTGTAAGGAGATGAAAGCCATATGTTCATTTGTCCAAATTGCAAAGGGAAAGACATTGGAAAAATAGGTGTCAACCAATTTTATTGCTGGAATTGTTATATCGAATTATCGGTTTCAAAGGGGAAAATCCATACGCATCAAGTTGAGGAAGATGGTTCATTAAGCTCTCTTGATGATTTATTTGATGAGAATGAAAGAACGATCGGATAACGAAAAGGGGGATTTACTTTGAATCTACGCAATTCATTAATCGCATTAGGTGTTGGAGCTGCAGCATATCAATATGCTCGTAAGCAAGATGTATTTTCAAAACGCAATATGAAAAAAGCACGTAAGATGATTAAGTCTTACTTATAATCATTTCGATAAAGTGAAAAACTCCCTTATAGACAAGGGAGTTTTTTTATGCACTCATATGCAAATAAAAAAGTCCAATTTCTGAGAAAAGATAAGATAAACCGTAACAGCCAACGCCAAGTATTCCATACTGCCATAATTGCTTCGCTTTTTCTTTACGTGAGGAACGAATAAAGAACCCCTTCCAAATACCAAAGCCGATACAAATCCATTCAAGAATCATAAAAAGTGCTGATAATCCAAGCATAAACAAAACCATAATTAGCCCTCCTGATTACATTATTTCATGCTGTATTCTCAGGGGTGGTTGTCCTTGTTATGTTATTTATATGTACGTCTTTAAAAAACAGTATGGTCCGTATGAAAAGATTTTAAAAGTTTCACACATAACCTAACCCATTTATTTTCAAAATAAAGGTGGAGGAGGTTTTTCATGTGAAGAATCTTAAAATCATTTGGATATATCGTTTAGGATTATTGTTACTTGTTTTTCTTTGTTTGCTCGTCTTTTTAAAAATTAAGCCACTATGGGCACCGATTATTTTTGTATTTAAAGTAGCAATTACGCCGTTTCTTATCGCCTGTTTTATTGCGTATTTATTGCACCCTTTAATTGAAAAAATTCATAAGGAAGGGATGCCCCGTACACTTGCCATTTTGCTCATTTATATCCTTTTCTTCGGCGGAATTGGTTATGGGATTTATAAAGGAACACCAGTCGTTATTAAACAGTTACAAGAGATTAATGAACAATTTCCGCAGTTTACAAAGATGTACGATTCGTGGATGGATGGCGTTACAGAACAAACAGCGAATTTCCCTTCGTTCATTCATGAAAAGGTGAAACAACTTTTTGTGGGTGTGGAAACGAAGATTCAAGCGCTTTTAAATAAAGTGATGAGTACAGCTCGTGGTGTACTCGATTCATTGCTCATTATTTTCTTAATACCGTTCATTGTATTTTACATATTAAAAGATTATGGTGAGTTTTATCATATCTTTTGGAAACTAGTCCCAAGTAAATGGCGAGGTACGGGGCAAATGCTTGCGAAAGAAATTGATAAGTCACTTGGAAGTTATATTCGAGGACAGTTATTTGTTTGTTTAGTATTAGGGGGAGTATCAGCCCTTTCTTTTTGGTTTATCGGTATGAAATATCCATTATTGCTTGGCATTATTATTGGGGTAACGGATATAATCCCGTACTTTGGTCCTATTTTAGGAGCGATCCCGACGTTAATGATTGCAGCAACAGTATCAACGAGTTTACTTATTAAGGCGGGGATTACGATTGCTATTTTGCAATTTGTGGAAAGTAACATTTTATCGCCTTACATTGTTGGTAAGTCACTTCGTATGCATCCTGTTATTATTATGCTTGCATTACTTGTTGGAGGGGAAGTAGCTGGTATTGTAGGATTACTAATATCGGTTCCGATTTTAGCAGTTATTCGTACTGTCATTGTTCATGTGAGACCTCTCTTGAAAAAAGAAAATGTGTAAGTATAGAAGCCCTCTATGTAAGAAATAGAGGGCTAATCATATATTTATTTAGAAAGCTGCTCGTGTATCTTTTGAACGAGGGAGCTCACATCATTTGTTTGAATATGTTTTATTTTTTTCCATTCGTTATCATACATAAATACAATTTGATTGTTGAAAAGACGCTTTTGTTCTTTTAGATTAGAAATTTTTGCGAAAGAGTACTCTTCAAATATTGGATTCTTACTTACATCTGGCCCGTAAAAGAATAGCCTTTTGTTCGTTAAAATTAGCAATCCTGGCCTTGCGACGGAACGATAAATAAATATGTCTAATGAACATGCTGCGTAAAATAATATCGTTTCGTCAGTCGCTAATATGTTTTTAGCTTTGTTAAGTAAGGTTGTCATTGTGATCGCTCCTTTATTTTATTAACAATAATTTAATTATAGCAAAAAAAGTAATATTTAGAAATTTTTATAAATAATTATTGTAAGGAGATTCCAATTTATTAATAAACGCATAATATATGAAAAGGCTGTTAAGAATGAATAGTAGAATACCTATGATTAATAAGCGATTAATACAATATAAATGATTATCTACATTGACAAACTTAAGAGAATTCTATTATATTTAGTCATATAATACATTAAATCAATGACGGAACAAGTACGTTACAGTCCATTTATAGAGAGAAGCTTCCATATGGCTGAAAGAAGCTTTAAATGAAGGGTAACAGAAAGCTAATCCTGAGAGCAGCTAATCACTGCCGTCTTGCCACGTTACGGCACCATGAGGTGATGAATTGATTGTTATTGTAATCAATTCATAATTAGGGTGGTATCGCGAGTTAACTCTCGTCCCTTTTATAGGGACGGGAGTTTTTTATATTTAAGGAGGAAAATACAATGAAACAACTAACAGGCGCACAAATTCGTCAAATGTTTTTAGACTTTTTCCAAGAAAAAGGACATGCAGTAGAACCTAGTGCATCACTAGTTCCACATGAAGATCCATCTCTTCTATGGATTAATAGTGGTGTAGCAACATTAAAAAAATATTTTGATGGACGTGTAATCCCACAAAATCCACGTATTACAAATGCTCAAAAATCAATTCGTACAAACGATATTGAAAACGTAGGGAAAACAGCTCGTCACCATACATTCTTTGAAATGTTAGGAAACTTCTCAATTGGTGATTACTTCAAAGAAGAAGCAATTACATGGGCTTGGGAATTCTTAACGAGCGACAAATGGATCGGATTCGATAAAGAATTACTATCAGTTACAATCCATCCAGAAGATGAAGAAGCATTCACAATTTGGAATGAGAAAATGGGCGTTCCAAAAGAGCGTATTATCCGCTTAGAAGAAAACTTCTGGGATATCGGTGAAGGACCAAGTGGACCGAATACAGAGATTTTCTATGACCGCGGAGAAGCTTACGGTAATGACTTTAGTGACCCAGAATTATATCCAGGCGGAGAAAACGAGCGTTACTTAGAAGTATGGAACCTTGTATTCTCTCAATTTAATCATAATCCAGATGGTTCATATACACCACTTCCTAAGAAAAACATTGATACAGGGATGGGTCTAGAACGTATGACATCTATCGTTCAAGATGTGCCTACGAACTTTGATACAGATCTATTCATGCCGATGATTGGTGCAACAGAATCAATTTCTGGTGAGAAATATCGTAATGGCGATTTAGAAAAAGATATGGCGTTTAAAGTAATTGCTGACCATATCCGTACAGTAACATTTGCTGTTGGTGACGGTGCTCTTCCTTCTAACGAAGGCCGTGGTTATGTATTACGTCGTTTATTACGCCGCGCTGTTCGTTATTCGAAGAAATTAAACATTAACCGTCCATTCATGTTTGAATTAGTACCGGTTGTTGGAGAAGTAATGAAAGACTTCTATCCAGAAGTACTTGAAAAGAAAGATTTCATTGCGAAAGTTGTGAAAAACGAAGAAGAGCGTTTCCATGAAACACTTCATGATGGTGAAGCAATTTTAGCTGAAGTTATTACAAAAGCAAAAGAAGAAAAAACAACTGTTATTTCTGGAGTAGATGCGTTCCGTCTATATGACACATACGGTTTCCCAATCGAATTAACAGAAGAATATGCAGAAGAAGCTGGTATGACAGTTGACCAAGAAGGCTTCGAAAATGAAATGGAAAAACAACGTGAGCGTGCACGTGCTGCTCGTCAAGACGTTGACTCAATGCAAGTTCAAGGCGGTGTACTTGGAGAAGTTAAAGTAGCGAGTGAGTTCGTTGGTTACGGTACAGTTGCAACAGAAAGTAAAGTTGTTGCACTTGTGAAAAACGGCGAATACACAGATAGCTTACAAGCTGGTGAAGAAGGACAATTAATGCTTGATGTAACACCATTCTATGCTGAGAGCGGTGGACAAATTGCAGACCGTGGTTACCTTCTTGCTGATGGCGTGAAAGTTCTTGTAAAAGACGTGCAAAAAGCACCAAATGGTCAAAACTTACACAAAGTTGTTGTTGAAGAAGGTACATTAACGAAAGATGCGGCTGTGAAAGCTATTATCGATACGAAAAACCGTAGTAGCGTTGTGAAAAATCATACAGCAACTCACTTACTACACCAAGCATTAAAAGATGTACTTGGAACACACGTTAACCAAGCAGGTTCTCTTGTAACTTCTGAACGTTTACGCTTTGACTTCTCTCACTTCGGTCAAGTACAAGCTGACGAATTAGAAAAAATTGAGCGTATGGTAAACGAGAAAATTTGGGAAAGTATTGATGTTGAGATTTCTCAAAAAGCAATCGAAGAAGCGAAAGAAATGGGCGCAATGGCATTATTCGGTGAAAAATACGGTGATGTTGTACGCGTTGTACAAGTTGGCGATTACAGCTTAGAGCTTTGTGGTGGTTGTCACGTTGATAATACAGCTTCTATCGGTATTTTCAAAATCGTTGCTGAGTCTGGTATCGGTGCAGGAACTCGTCGTATTGAAGCAGTAACTGGTAAGTCTGCATACGAATTAATGAACGATCAAGTAGGTTTATTAAAAGAAGCAGCAGGAAAAATGAAAACAAATCCGAAAGATATTTTAACAAGAGTTGATGGTCTATTTGCCGAAGTAAAACAACTGCAAAAAGAAAACGAATCTCTTGCTGCGAAATTAAGCAATATCGAAGCTGGAAACTTAACTGATTCTGTAATGACAGTTGATGGTGTGAATGTATTAGCAGCGAAAGTAAATGTCGCAGATATGAACAACTTACGTACGATGATGGATGATCTAAAAAATAAATTAGAGTCGGCAGTTGTTGTATTAGTGTCTGTTAATGACGATAAAGTAAATATCCTAGCAGGTGTAACGAAAGACTTAATTGGCCAAGGTTACCATGCTGGTAAACTTGTGAAAGAAGTAGCTTCTCGTTGCGGCGGTGGCGGTGGTGGCCGTCCTGATATGGCACAAGCAGGCGGTAAAAACCCAGCTCAAGTCGAAGAAGCTTTAGCATTTGTACAAGAGTACGTTAAATCTGTTTCAAAATAAAGAGATAGTAGTGTACAATGGTAGGGAGAGGAGAAGTTCTTCTCCCTATACTTACTATATAAGTGAGGTGCTTGAAATGGACGGTTTTGATAAAACAATGAAGTTTAGCATTCAAGATGAAAAACAGAGTGTCCATGTAAATGATGTACTTTTAACTGTGTATGATGCACTTCAAGAAAAAGGCTATAATCCGATTAACCAAATCGTCGGTTATTTATTAAGTGGAGACCCAGCATACATACCTCGCCATAAAGATGCACGTAGCATCGTTCGCAAGCTTGAACGTGATGAGATTATTGAAGAGCTTGTGAAGTCTTACTTGAAACATCATCGTGAGGAGTAGTTTATGCGGATATTAGGTTTAGATGTAGGTACAAAAACAGTCGGAGTTGCAATTAGCGACGAAATGGGCTGGACAGCACAAGGATTAGAAACAATTAAGATTAACGAAGAACGAGGTCACTTTGGTTTTGATCGTATTTCTGAGTTAGTAAAGCAGTACAATGTGGATAAAATAGTAGTAGGTTTACCTAAAAATATGAATGGTACAATTGGCCCACGTGGTGAAGCGTGCCAACAATTTGCAGAAAACCTACGAGAGCTGTTACAATTAGACGTTGTAATGTGGGACGAGCGTTTGTCAACGATGGCAGCGGAACGTCTACTCATTTCAGCTGATGTAAGTCGTAAGAAGCGAAAACAAGTAATCGATAAGATGGCTGCAGTCGTAATCTTACAAGGATTTTTAGATAGTAAATAAGAGGTGACCAAAATGGAAGAAAATCAAATTACAATTGTAGACGAAAAAGGTAACGAACATTTATGTGAAATTATTTTCACTTTTGATGCTGAAAAATTTGGTAAAAAATCATATGTAGTCTTCTCTCCAATCGGTGAAGTAGACGAAGATGGAGACCCAATTTATGATGCAATGGCTTATGAGCAAAATGAAGAAGAGGGCGGAAGCTTACTTCCAATCGAATCTGAAGAAGAGTGGGAAATGGTACAAGAAATGTTCAACACTCTTGCTGATGAGCAAGAAGCTGAATAATAAGTACTGAAAAGATGGACGACATACAGTCCATCTTTTTTTGTATTTATATGTAAAATGAAAGATTTTTTGTCGAAACTGTGTAAGTCTTTGTAGTATAATGAGACGGATTGTAGAAAAATAAAGTGTCTATTAAAAAAGATAAGTGAATTTGTTGCGTTTTTACATCGTGCTGTATAGAAAGGTGTACATACGGTCTACAATTAAGTAAGGAGGAAATGTTTTGATAGAGAATCAAGTGAAAAAGAAGCGTAGACGCATCTTTTTATTTTCGATTATTGCACTGCTTTTAGTTTGTGGTTCAGTCTATGCGTATATTTCATCCGCATTAGGACCAGTTGATAGCGGGAATAAAAAAGAGATTGAAGTAGAAATTCCGAAAGGATCATCTACAAGTAAAATTGGAGAAATTTTAGAAGAAAAAGGCGCTGTAAAAAACGGTACAGTTTTTAGTTTTTATACAAAGGCTAAATCGAAAAGTTTACAAGCAGGTACATATTTATTAAACCCTTCAATGAATGCTGAAGATGTGATCGAACAAATGTCATCTGGCAACGTGCATCGTCCAGCTCTTTATAAAGTGACGATTAAAGAAGGGGCGCAAGTAACTGAAATTGCAGAAACGATTGCGACAGAACTAAAGTGGAATAAAGATGATGTTACGCGTCAATTAAACGATAAAGCATTTATTCAAAAAATGCAGCAAAAGTATCCGAAGTTATTAACGGATAAAATCTTTGATAGTAATATTAAATACCCATTAGAAGGTTATTTATATCCTGCAACGTATTCGTTTTATAAGAAAGATACAACGTTAGAAGAAATTGTAATTCCGATGCTTGAGAAAACAAATGCAATCATTGTTCAAAATGAGGCGAAAATGAAAGCGAAGAATTGGGATGTTCATCAGCTTTTAACATTATCTTCACTTATTGAAGAAGAGGCAACTGGTTTTACAGATCGTCAAAAGATCGCTAGTGTCTTTTATAATCGTTTAGCAAAAGGTATGCCGCTTCAAACGGATCCAACGGTATTATATGCACTTGGAAAGCATAAACAACGTGTATTATACGAAGATTTAAAGGTCAACTCACCGTACAATACGTATGTTGTAAAAGGATTGCCGGTAGGGCCGATCGCAAACTCTGGTAAACATTCAGTGGAAGCTGCGTTAGAACCTGCGCAAACAGATTATTATTATTTCTTAGCTGCACCAAGTGGTGAAGTGTACTATGCGAAAACATTAGAAGAGCATAATGCATTAAAGCAAAAATACATTACGAAAAAACAGTGAAATGGGGAGGGATAGCGAAAAAAGTCGCACATCCCTCTTTTTTGTGGTAAAATATATCGGGTTAAAAACTGGCAGAAGAATCGTTTTTAATATCAAAACGGGACGTACAAGCTAAGGGTAAAGCTGGCTTGTATTTTTATTGCATTCTATGTGGGAAAAGACGTCATAGAGGCACTTCTCCATGTAAATAAGGAGGACCATTTATGGAGGATGCAGTTAACGAGTACCTATTATCATTTATTGATCCGAAAGATAAATTAATTCTTGAAATGGAAGAATATGCAACAGAAAATCATGTGCCGATTATGGATCGACTTGGAATGGAATTTATGCTGCAATTTTTACGTTTAATTGGACCGAAAAGCATTTTAGAACTTGGAACAGCAATCGGTTATTCTAGTATTCGTATGATGCAAGCTATTCCAAATTCACGTATTGTGACAGTTGAGCGCAATCGTGAGCGATATGAAAAAGCACTTGAATATATAGAACGTTCCCCAGTAACAGATCGTATTTCAGTTATTTACGGTGATGCGTTAGAGACAGGTGAACAAGTAAAAGAACACGGGACATTTGACGTTATTTTTATTGATGCAGCAAAAGGACAGTATCGTCGCTTTTTTGACTTATATGAACCGTTATTAAATCCTGGTGGCGTAATTATTTCAGATAATGTTATGTACCATGGTCTTGTAACGACAAAAGAGAAGATTGAAAACAGACGTACACGTGGTTTAATCCGTCGTATTAAGACGTACAATGAGTGGCTTATGAACCATGAAGGATATGATACAACGATTTTCCCAATTGGTGATGGAGTAGCTGTTAGTAAAAAGAGAGGGTGACCAAGGTATGAAGAAACCTGAATTGTTAGTAACGCCAAGAGCGGTGGCGGATATCGAACTTCTTGCGAAAGCAGGAGCAGATGCGGTAATGATCGGTGAGCAAAAGTTTGGTTTACGTTTAGCAGGGGAGTTTTCACGTGAAGATGTAAAACAAACTGTGAAGATTGCGCATGAAAATGGTGTGAAAGTATACGTAGCAATGAACGCTATGTTCCACAACGATAAAGTAGAAGAATTAACAGATTACGTTTCATTTTTAAATGAAGTAAATGTAGATGCAATTGTTTTCGGAGATCCAGCAGTATTAATGGCTGTTCGCGAAGTAGCGCCAAATATGCAGTTGCACTGGAATACAGAAACGACAGCAACGAATTGGTTCACTTGTAATTACT
Organism: Bacillus sp. AR8-1; assembly: GCF_008042345.1. Lineage (NCBI taxonomy): Bacteria > Bacillati > Bacillota > Bacilli > Caryophanales > Bacillaceae > Bacillus > Bacillus sp. AR8-1. The sequence continues at coordinate 267,288 of NZ_QNUB01000018.1, read as the reverse complement.
GGGGCCAAAGAGGAGCGAAGCGTGCTGTATTAGCTCGTGAGCTGAGCTTAGATGAAATTGTTGATTTAAAAGAAAATGCTGAAGTGGAACTAGAAGTACAAATTCACGGTATGACTTGTATGTTCCAATCGAAGCGTTCATTAGTAGGAAACTACTTTGAGTATCAAGGACGTAATCTTGACGTTGAAAAGAAAAAATATGAAGAGAATATGTTCTTATATGACCCAGAGCGTAATAATAAATATCCAATCTATGAAGATGAAAATGGTACTCATATTATGAGTCCGAACGATATTTGTTTCATCGATGAATTAGAGGAACTAATCGAAGCTGAAGTTGACAGCTTAAAAATCGATGGTGTACTAAAAAGTTCTGAATACATTATTGAAGTAACGAAGAAATATCGTCAAGCGATTGATTTATGCGTAGAAGATCGTGATGCGTATTATGACGTGAAAGATGCTCTATATAAAGAAATAGAAGAAATGCAACCAGTAAATCGTCCGTTAGACACAGGATTCTTCTTTAAAGAAACGGTTTACTAAACGAGGAGGGTGTAGGAAATGACTGTACAAGAAATTTCACGAGTGATCGATGGCAAGCGCGTTATTGTGAAGAAACCTGAACTGTTAATCCCTGCGGGTAACTTAGAAAAATTAAAAGTAGCTATCCATTATGGGGCAGATGCTGTATATTTAGGTGGACAAGAATTTGGTCTTCGTTCGAATGCAGGTAACTTTACGCTGGAAGATATGGCAGAAGGCGTTGAATTTGCAAAGAAATATGGAGCGAAAATATATGTAACAACAAATATTTTCGCACATAATGAAAATATGGACGGGCTAGAGGAATATTTAAAAGGGATTGAAAAAGCTGGCGTAACGGGAATTATCGTTGCTGATCCGCTTATCATTGAGACGTGTAAACGTGTAGCGCCTTCTGTTGAGGTGCATTTAAGCACACAGCAATCACTATCCAACTGGAAAGCAGCACAGTATTGGAAAGAAGAAGGTTTACATCGTCTTGTATTAGCTCGTGAAGCAAGCTATGAAGAAATGAAAGAAATTAAAGACAAAGTGGATATTGAAATTGAAGCATTCGTCCATGGTGCAATGTGTATCGCATATTCAGGAAGATGTACACTAAGTAACCATATGACAGCGCGTGACTCTAATCGTGGCGGTTGTTGCCAATCTTGCCGCTGGGATTATGATTTAGTTCAAACAGTATCACAACATAAAGATGCAAAAGAGCTTCCTCTATTCCAAGAAGAAGATGCTCACTTTGCGATGAGTCCAAAAGATTTAAATTTAATTTTATCAATTCCGAAAATGATTGAAATTGGAATCGATAGTTTAAAGGTAGAAGGACGTATGAAATCAATCCATTACGTAGCGACTGTAGCAACTGTATATCGTAAAGTAATTGATGCTTATTGTGCGGATCCGGATAACTTTGAGTTTAAACAAGAATGGTTAGATGAGCTTGATAAATGTGCAAATCGTGATACAGCTCCTGCATTCTTTGAAGGGGTTCCAGGACATCAAGAGCAAATGTTTGGAAATCATAGTAAGAAAACAACGTATGATTTTGCTGGTTTAGTGTTAGATTATAATGAAGAAACGGGCATCGTAACGCTTGAGCAACGTAATCATTTCAAACCAGGACATGAAGTGGAGTTCTTTGGACCAGAAATAGAAAACTTTACGCAGACGGTGGAGAAAATTTGGGATGAGGATGGAAACGAATTAGATGCAGCGAGACATCCGTTGCAAATCGTGAAATTCAAAGTGGATCAACCAGTGTATGTGAATAATATGATGCGCAAAAGCATACTTCAATAAGAAAGAGTGGTAGTCGAATGGGGACGAATAAGCCTGTTGTAATTGGAATCGCTGGTGGTTCAGGATCAGGAAAAACAAGTGTAACGAAAGCGATTTTTGACCATTTTAAAGGTCATTCCATTTTAATCTTGGAGCAAGATTATTATTACAAAGATCAAAGCCATTTACCAATGGAAGAGCGTTTAAAAACAAATTATGATCATCCGCTTGCGTTTGATAATGATCTGTTAATTGAACATTTGCAGCAGTTGCTTGCATATGAGCAAATTGATAAGCCTGTATATGACTATACATTGCATACGCGTTCAGAAGAAATTATTCCAGTTGAGCCGAAAGATGTAATTATTTTAGAAGGAATTCTTATTTTAGAAGACCCACGTCTTTGTGAGTTGATGGACATTAAGTTATTTGTTGATACAGATGCTGACCTTCGTATTCTGCGCCGCATGCAGCGTGATATTAAAGAGCGCGGTCGTACGATGGATTCAGTTATTGATCAGTACGTAACTGTTGTACGTCCAATGCACAATCAATTTATTGAGCCTTCTAAGAAGTTTGCGGATATTATTATCCCTGAAGGTGGACAAAACCATGTTGCAATTGATATTATGGTGACAAAAATTGCAACAATTCTTGAACAAAAAGTAAATTTGTAATAGCATAGTAAAAGATATACGGTAGGAAGGGATTTTTTCCCTTCCCATCGAATACAATGAAACATGCAACCTCATCTATATATAGGTGAGGGCATATTTATATCAACTTTCCATACATATCTTCTTTATATAAAGAAGAATTGGAAATACGGGGTTGTATGTGACAACTCCGCTAGTGCAAGGGTACTAGAAACCTCCGCTAACAATGGAAGCGGAGGAGTTTTCATATGGAACTCCTCTTTTTTTCGGGGGATTGGTATATAAAAGGAGTGGAAAATATGTCAACAGAAAAAACATACCCTATGACGCAAGAGGGTAAGCAAAAACTAGAGAACGAACTTGAGCAATTAAAAACAGTAAGACGTAAAGAAGTAGTGGAACGTATTAAAATCGCACGTAGCTTCGGGGACCTTTCTGAGAACTCTGAGTACGATGCAGCAAAAGATGAGCAAGCGTTCGTAGAAGGACGTATTACACAATTAGAAAATATGATTCGTAACGCAGTTATCATTAAAGATAATGGCGAAGTATCTACTGTTGTTACATTAGGTAAAACAGTAACATTTAAAGAATTACCAAATGGAGATGAAGAAGCGTACACAATCGTAGGTAGTGCGGAAGCTGATCCATTTGAAGGAAGAATTTCTAACGATTCTCCAATCGCAAAAAGCTTATTAGGTAAGCAAATTGGTGAGAAAGTAACAATCCAAACACCAGGCGGAGAAATGCAAGTAGAGATTGTCTCTGTAAAATAATAAAAAAATCACTCGTGTAAAAACGAGTGATTTTTTTATTTGTATAAAAGATGAAACACTCCGTCCAAACTATAATAGACGAGGTGTTTTTTTATGAAAATAAAACGGAGAATTACAATTGTTTTAATTTGTTTTATGGGCATTATGTTTTTATTGCTTTGTCGTTTAATTCAAATCCAAATTATAGATACAGAATCATTTACTGATCGCAAAATAAATTTAATTGAAAAAAGTGTTACGCAACGTACGCAATCCATTGCAGTAGACGATGGACGTGGGCAGTTTATAGATCGTAGTGGTAAAGAAATAGGTGAGGAAAAGTATCCTGTTTTAATTGTTTTTCCATTTTTACAAATAAAAAATGACATGTTAGAGAAAATCGCGCATATCATTGGTGTGTCGAGACAAGAGATCAGAAGACAAATGAAAAATAAAAAAAATGCATTTATACTGCAAGGGGAAACTGCTCCATTTCGAGTGACACGAGAGCAGATGGAGAAGGTGAATCAATTACATGTATTAGGTATTGTAGCAGCTGAAGTGCGATTAAAACAAACTGGGGAGATAAATCATTTAATTGGTGATGTAGGGGAGAACGAAAGAGAATTTCAAAAGCGATATGGAGAAGTGAAAAAAATTTCAAAACAAACGCCGATAGGTATTTCAGGATTACAGCAATCTTTTGATGAATTTTTATTGACTGATGGAGAGGCAAAAGTATTGTATCAAGTAGATCGGCAAGGAGAACCAATTTTCGGAAAGCAAGCGAAATATACTTCACCAGGAAATCCATTTTACCCAGTTAGGATTCAAACTACTTTACATAAAGGGTTGCAGCAAAAAGCAGAAGAAGTGATTGAAGCAAATGAAATAAAGAAGGGGGGATTAGTATTACTTGATGTAAAGACAAATGAAATATTAGCGATGGTCAGTAAGCCGTCTTTACAAGTAAGAGATAAGAATTTATATAAGACTACACTTGAAAATCAAATGTTAACGCCGCATTTTCCAGGCTCTGTTTTTAAAACAGTAGTTGCAGCTGCAGTCATTGATCAAAAAGTAAATTTGTTTAATCGGACATTTAATTGTAATAAAGATTTATATGGTGAAAACGACCCACAAGTTATGATGGGTACACTTAACTTCAAAGAGAGCTTTGCTAGGAGCTGTAACAGGACATTTTCCGAGTTAGGTAACGAGCTATTACAAAAGGATAGGACGGTGCTAGAAACATACGTAGCAGCTTTAGGAGCAAATGAAAAGGTCGGATGGAAAGGTTCTGTATTTCATACACCTCATTTCGAGCAAATGCCAGAAGAAAAAGGCACTACTATTTGGGGGAATGAAGAAAACAAAAATAGTAAAAAAGCGGTAGAGCAAACAGCGATTGGACAGAAAGATGTACGTATATCACCTCTAGCAATTGCTAATATGATGGCGACGATTGCGAGGAATGGAGAAAAGATGGAAGTGAAAGCTGTTGAAAAAATAGTATATAAAAATGGAGCGGATTTTTTTACATTTGAGAACCATACGTTACATGGAAAACAGCTTTCGTATGAAACAGTGAAAACATTACAAGAGTTATTAAGAGGCGTTGTAACAAGGGAGAAAGGAACAGGAACGGCATTCCGCTCGTTACCGCTCAGTGTCGCTGGAAAATCCGGGACAGCGCAAACAGGGAAAGGGACGAGGGTGAATCGCTGGTTTGCAGGTTATTTTCCGTATGAGAATCCAAGATATGCTTTAGTTGTTGTTGATCTAGAGACTGATAACAAAGTGAATAAAGTAACACCTATTTTTAAAGATATGGTAGGAGCAATCTATCAATTGGAGAATGAAAAGTAATCTTGCAATTTATAGTGAATTGTTTTCATTTCATGAAAATATCATTGTAAATGTTCAACCTTTCTAGATTTAATGTTACAATAGCAATTAGGAAAAACTGCATGGAGGTTTGGAGAATGGCAGGAGGATCAAGATTCCAACAGAAACAACAAAAACGTCGTCAAAACGGTGTTTTAAATATTGCAATCGCTATTGTATTACTATTAGTAGCTATTGTAGCATATCAATTGTTCGTTCCTAGTACGAAAGAGCAAGCATCTTCTACTGATAAGAAAGTCTCTCAACAAACAACAAAGAATGAGAAAGCTGGAAAATCAGAAGATAAAGAATCTGCTAAGAAAAAAGAAAAAGAAAAAGAGCAAGCAGAAGCTAAGCAAAAAGCTGAAGAAGAGAAGTTAAAGGCTGAGGAAGAAAAGAAAAAAGCTGAAGAAGAAGCGAAAGCTAACGAGAAAGTATCAGCTGAAAAAACTGTATCCAAGGCAAAAGAGGCTTATACAAAACCTTCTTGGAAAGCTGTAGGAACAGAACAAGGTTCATCACCAGCGATGACGTTTAAACAGGGGTCATCAGATTGGAATGAGATGCAAAGTGCAATTGCTGCAGGTATTGAAGTACCGAAGGAGCAATTAGTATTCCATTTTGTTGGAAGAGACAAAACTGGAAAGAGTAAAGCTTATGGTGACGTTCAAGATAAGCAAAGTGGAAAAAGATATTACGTAAATATTGATTGGGTAGACAATGAGGGCTGGAAACCAGTACTTGTTCAAACTCTAAACTAAAAAAGAGAAGCTCCTTAGGAGCTTCTCTTTTTTAGTTAACGCAATTTCTTTAATTTAAAATGAACAACCGCGCTATAATACGGTCTTTTGCTTTTACGTAAATATTGATTGGGTAGACAATGAGGGCTGGAAACCAGTACTTGTTCAAACTCTAAACTAAAAAAGAGAAGGGAGCTTCTCTTTTTTAGTTAACGCAATTTCTTTAATTTAAAATGAACAACCGCGCTATAATACGGTCTTTTGCTTTCAGGATCCATAACCATTTGATGTGAGATGTGATGAACTTCAAGCATAAGTGCTTTATTATTATCGATTTGTTCACTAATTTTTCGTTCTAAAGAAGCTAAGTCTCCCGCTTCAAAAAATTCTACTTTATCTTCTAACATTTCAAAGGTAAATGACATGAAGACGGCCCCTCTCCTATGTAATCAACTATAGTGTAACAAAGAAAAGAAGGAAATACCATGTACATTTCAATTGACATTTTTAGAAAGAGGGAATATCATACTGATAAAACCGATAAGAAAAAGGGGAATTTTTATGGGCACAGAATTTAATGGTTTATTTGATGAGTGGGCTCATACGTACGACTCATTCGTACAAGGCGAAGATATACAATATAAAGAAGTTTTCGCCCATTATGAGGATATTCTAGAGGATGTAGTTAACAAGTCATTTGGTAATGTATTAGAATTTGGTGTCGGTACAGGTAATTTAACAAATAAATTATTACTTGCTGGCCGCACAGTTTACGGTATAGAACCGTCGCGTGAAATGCGTATGATTGCAAAAGAGAAATTGCCAAAAGAATTTTCGATTACAGAAGGTGATTTTCTTTCGTTTGAAGTCCCAAATTCAATTGATACCATTGTAAGCACCTATGCATTTCATCATTTAACAGATGATGAAAAAAATGTAGCGGTTGCGAAGTATAGTCAATTGCTAAACAAAGGTGGTAAAATAGTGTTTGCTGATACGATATTTGCAGATCAAGATGCATATGATAAAACTGTTGAAACAGCAAAACAAAGAGGTTTTCACCAGTTAGCAAACGATTTGCAAACGGAATACTATACACGTATTCCAGTTATGCAGACTATTTTTGAAAACAATGGCTTCCATGTAACGTTTACGAGATTAAATCATTTCGTTTGGGTAATGGAGGCAACTAAGCAATAGAAAGAGGGATTAGATTGAGAATTGCTGTAATTGGAGCAATGGAAGAAGAAGTACGTATTTTACGTGACAAATTAGAACAAGCAGAAACAGAAACGGTTGCAGGTTGTGAATTTACGAAAGGGCTATTAGCAGGACATGAAGTAATCTTGTTAAAGTCTGGTATTGGTAAAGTAAATGCAGCGATGTCAACGACAATTTTATTAGAAAAATATAAGCCTGAAAAAGTAATTAATACTGGTTCAGCTGGTGGATTCCATCATTCTCTAAACGTTGGTGATGTAGTTATTTCCACTGAAGTTCGTCACCATGACGTAGATGTAACAGCATTTAACTATGAATATGGTCAAGTACCAGGAATGCCGCCTGGATTTAAAGCTGATGAGGCGTTAGTTGCATTAGCTGAGAAATGTATGCAAACTGAAGAAAATATTCAAGTTGTAAAAGGCATGATTGCAACAGGCGATTCATTTATGAGTGATCCGAACCGCGTTGCAGCCATCCGTGATAAATTTGAAAATCTTTATGCGGTAGAAATGGAAGCAGCAGCTGTCGCACAAGTATGCCACCAATATGAAGTTCCGTTTGTTATCATTCGCGCACTTTCTGATATTGCTGGTAAAGAATCAAATGTTTCATTTGATCAGTTTTTAGATCAAGCAGCTCTTCATTCTACAAACTTTATCGTAAAAGTGTTAGAAGAGTTAAAGTAATGTAACAAAAAGGCAACTGTCTCATATAAAGAAAATACATACAGTTGCCTTTTCTTTATTGGCAAACAAGGGGGAGAACACGATGAATGTATATCGTGGAGTTCATGAGTTAATTGGTCATACACCAATTGTAGAAATTACTCGTTTTTCACTTCCGAAAGGGGTCCGCTTATTTGCAAAGCTTGAATTTTATAACCCAGGCGGAAGCGTTAAGGATCGTTTAGGAAGAGAATTAATCGAAGATGCGCTAGAAAAAGGGCTTGTTACCCAAGGTGGAACAATTATTGAACCGACTGCTGGGAATACTGGTATTGGACTGGCACTTGCAGCATTAGAACATGATTTACGTGTTATCGTTTGTGTACCAGAGAAATTTAGTATTGAAAAACAAGAATTAATGAAAGCACTAGGTGCAACGGTCGTGCATACACCGACTGAGCAAGGAATGACCGGTGCAATTGCAAAAGCAAAAGAATTAGTAAATGAAATACCGAATTCATACTCTCCAAGTCAGTTTGCGAATGAAGCAAACCCGCGTGCTTATTTCAAAACACTAGGTCCTGAACTTTGGGATGCACTGAATGGAGAGATTAACATATTTGTTGCTGGAGCAGGAACTGGCGGTACGTTTATGGGGACTGCATCTTATTTGAAAGAAAAAAATATAGATATTAAAACAGTTATCGTAGAGCCAGAAGGATCTATTTTAAATGGTGGTAAGGCTGGTTCACATGAGACCGAAGGAATTGGACTGGAATTTATCCCGCCATTTTTGAAGACATCTTATTTTGATGAAATTCATACGATTTCTGATCGAAATGCATTTTTACGAGTGAAAGAATTAGCGCAAAAAGAAGGACTTCTCGTTGGGAGCTCTTCAGGAGCAGCATTTCATGCGAGCTTACTTGAGGCAGAGAAGGCAGCACCAGGTACAAATATTGTAACCATTTTTCCTGATAGTAGTGAGCGCTATTTAAGTAAAGACATATACAAAGGATGGGAATAAAAAATGAGAGCAAAGACAAAGTTAATTCATGGTATTCGCATAGGAGAACCTTCAACTGGATCTGTAAACGTACCGATCTATCAAACAAGTACGTACAAACAAGAAGCGGTTGGTAAGCATCAAGGATATGAATATTCACGTACAGGTAACCCAACACGTGCAGCTTTAGAAGAAATGATTGCTGTATTAGAAAATGGTCATGCTGGATTTGCATTCGGTTCTGGAATGGCTGCTATTACAGCGACAATTATGTTGTTCTCAAAAGGTGACCACGTTATTTTAACAGATGATGTTTATGGTGGAACGTATCGTGTTATTACGAAAGTATTAAACCGCTTCGGTATTGAACATACATTTGTAGACACAACAAACTTAGAGGAAGTTGTAGAAGCAATTCGTCCAAATACGAAAGCGATCTATGTGGAAACACCAACGAACCCATTACTAAAAATTACTGATATTAAGAAAATATCTACTCTTGCTAAAGAGAAAGATTTATTAACAATTATTGATAATACATTCATGACGCCATATTGGCAGTCGCCGATTTCTTTAGGAGCAGACATTGTACTTCATAGTGCAACGAAATATTTAGGAGGTCATAGTGACGTAGTTGCAGGTCTAGTAGTGGTAAATAGCCCACAACTAGCAGAAGACCTTCACTTTGTACAAAACTCAACAGGAGGTATTCTTGGACCACAAGATAGCTTCTTACTACTTCGCGGTTTAAAAACATTAGGAATTCGTATGGAAGAACATGAAACGAATTCACGCGCTATTGCTGAATTCTTAAATAATCATCCAAAAGTAAATAAAGTATATTACCCAGGTCTTGAATCACATCAAAACCACGAATTAGCAACAGAACAAGCAAATGGATTTGGTGCTATTATTTCGTTTGATGTAGATAGTGAGGAAACATTAAATAAAGTACTTGAGAAACTGCAATACTTTACACTTGCTGAAAGCTTAGGAGCAGTAGAAAGTTTAATTTCTATCCCATCTCAAATGACACATGCATCAATCCCAGCAGATCGCCGTAAAGAATTAGGAATTACAGATACATTAATTCGTATTTCTGTCGGTATTGAAGATGGTGAAGATTTAATTGAAGATTTAGCACAAGCGCTAGCGTAATAAAAAATGCACTGCTAATGTGGAGCAGTGCATTTTTATTACGTTAATTTGTGAAACATTTCACAAATTAGACATACACAAATGAAATGATTTCATGTATATTGAATTCATGAAATGTTATTCACGAGTAAACTTGTGAAGTGTTTCACAAACAATGGGATTCATGTAGGACGGTAACTCTATTTTTTTTCGCTAATCGGGACTTATTATGACCTGTAGGGACTTATAAAGACCGTGATAACAGAATAGGAGGAAATTTACATGGTAGTCAAAGAGAAAGTTGTAAATGAAATGCAAGAGGTAAAAGAGATGATTGATACGTTAGTAAATAACGGTCAACAAGCTTTACAAGCATTAGAAAGTTTTACACAAGAGCAGATTGACAACATTGTTCATGAAATGGCATTAGCAGGTGTTGATCAACATATGCCACTTGCAAAATTGGCTGTTGAAGAAACAGGCCGTGGTGTCTATGAAGACAAATGCATTAAAAATATTTTTGCCACTGAATATATTTGGCATAGTATAAAGCAAGATAAAACGGTAGGAATTATTCACGAAGATCCTCATGAAGAAATAATAGAAATTGCAGAACCTGTCGGTGTAGTAGCTGGGGTAACACCAGTAACGAATCCAACGTCGACAACAATGTTTAAAGCTTTGATTGCGATAAAAACGAGAAATCCAATTATTTTCGCATTTCATCCTTCTGCACAAAATTGTTCGGTGGCAGCAGCGAAAACCGTATATGATGCAGCAATGAAAGCTGGTGCACCAAAACATTGTATTCAATGGATTGAAAGACCGTCTGTCGAAGCGACAAAACAATTAATGAACCATGAGGGTGTGGCACTCGTTCTAGCAACTGGAGGCGCTGGTATGGTGAAATCAGCTTACTCTACTGGAAAACCAGCACTAGGTGTAGGTCCTGGTAATGTACCGTGTTATATAGAAAAATCAGCACATGTAAAACGAGCTGTTAATGATTTAATTTTATCGAAAACATTTGATAACGGTATGATTTGTGCATCGGAACAAGCAATCATTGTCGATAAAGAAATCTATGATGATGTTAAAACAGAAATGATCGAAAACAATTGTTACTTTGTAACAGAAGAAGAAAGAAAAAAATTAGAAAAGCTCGTTATAAATGAAAATACATGTGCAGTAAATAGTGATATTGTAGGAAAATCAGCACAGTATATTGCCGAATTAGTTGGGATTACTGTTCCTGAACATACAAAAATGCTTGTAGCTGAAATTCAAGGTATCGGAGCAGCATACCCGTTATCTCGTGAGAAACTGAGCCCAGTATTAGCCTGTGTGAAGGCGAATTCATTAGAAAAAGGATTTACATATTGCGAAGAAATGTTGAACCTCGGTGGTTTAGGACATTCAGCAGTTATTCATTCTACAAATAAAGAAGTGCAAAAGCAATTTGGATTACGTATGAAAGCTTGCCGTCTCATTGTAAATGCACCTTCATCACAAGGTGGAATAGGGGATATATATAACGGATTTATTCCATCACTTACACTTGGTTGTGGTTCTTACGGAAAAAATTCAGTTTCCCAAAATGTAACAGCGACTCATTTATTAAATATAAAAAGGCTGGCAAATAGAAAAAAGAATATGCAGTGGTTCAAATTGCCGCCAAAAATTTATTTTGAAAAACATGCTACAGCGTATTTAGCAAATATGCCTAACATTTCACGTGCATTTATTGTAACGGATCCTGGAATGGTTGAACATGGCTATGTGGATACAGTCACGCACTATTTAAACAAGCATGCAAATGATGTGAAAATTGAAGTTTTCTTTGAGGTCGAACCAGATCCATCAGATGAAACTGTCTTTAAAGGTGCGGAAATGATGAGAAGCTTTAAGCCAGATGTAATTATCGCACTTGGTGGTGGTTCAGCTATGGATGCAGCAAAAGGAATGTGGTTATTCTATGAGCATCCAGAAACGACATTCTATGGCATTAAACAGAAGTTTTTAGATATAAGAAAACGTACATGTAAATATCCGGAATTAGGAAATAAGGCGCAGTTTGTTGCGATTCCAACAACATCAGGAACAGGATCAGAAGTGACACCATTTGCGGTTATTACAGATAAGAAAAATAATATAAAGTATCCGCTCGCAGATTATGAATTAACACCAGATGTAGCAATTGTTGATCCGCAATTTGTAATGACAGTACCACCACATGTAACAGCAGATACTGGTATGGATGTTTTAACACATGCAATTGAGGCGTATGTGTCTGTTATGGCAAATGACTATACAGATGGATTAGCATTAAAAGCTATTGATCTCGTATTCAAATATTTACCGAGAGCATATAAAGATGGAAATGATGAAGAAGCACGGGAAAAAATGCATAACGCTTCTGCAATTGCAGGGATGGCATTTGCAAATGCTTTTCTAGGTATTAATCACAGCTTAGCACATAAAATTGGTCCAGAATTCCATATTCCGCACGGACGTGCAAATGCAATTCTTATGCCGCATGTAGTCCGCTATAATGCTATTAAGCCAAGAAAACACGCATTGTTCCCAAAATATGAGCACTTTGTAGCAGATGAACGCTATGCACATATTGCGAGAATGCTCGGGCTTCCAGCAAGCTCAGTAGCAGAAGGTGTGGAATCACTCGTCAAAGCAATTATTGAGCTTGGAAAAAGCTTAAATATTAATATGAGTATTGCCGGACAAGGGGTAGATAAAGAGCAATTTGAAGAGGTTGTTGGAGTATTAGCAGAAAGAGCTTTTGAAGATCAATGTACAACTGCTAATCCAAAGTTACCGCTTATTTCAGAGCTGAAAGAAATTTATATGGAAGCATATAAAGGTGAATAATGATTAAAAAAGAGCCGCAGTAAAGCGGCTCTTTTTTTGTTGGAAAACATCTCCCAGAATGGCTGTATTTACTGGTCTTTCAGTTTCATAGAATATGATAAAGTGAAATGGAGGAGTGAGAATATAATGAAAGAATTACAAGGGAAAATAGAAGATTATACTAGGTTCGGACAAATTCTTCTCGCTGTAAGTACATTGTTAATGGTTGGCTTGTTGATTCCGGATGGAGCAAAAGAGACAATCCAATTTTTTGTTATGATGGGGAGCATCGTTATATTTTTAAGTTTATCGTTCTTTTTCTTTCAGCGTGTGAAAGTGATGCGTGACCAGTTAGAGGAAAATGAATGTGAATAATATTGTTAACTAGAGCACGGCGAAAAGAAAGAATCTTTTGTCGCGCTTTTTGTTTTTTGTAGAAAAATGTATGCGTTTCATGTTGACAATGATAATCCTTATCAATTAAAGTAGAATAGTAGTTAATGATTATCATTATCAATTAGAGGTGAAGGAATGAAAAAATCTATTACGCTATTTACAGCGTTTTTATCTATTTTTTTCTTGTTAATAGGTTGCAGTGCCAAAGAGGACGAAAAAGCGTCTGCAACCAAAACAGAAAAAGGAAAAGAAAAAATCGAAATTACCGACCTGTCAGGGAGAAAGGTAACATTCGATAAAGTACCAGAAAGTTTTGCAACATTAAGTATGGGAGACATGGATATTATTCATGCTTTAGGTGGAAAAGTAGTAGGTCGTCCGGATACGAAATTAACTCTTCCAGAGGAGTTAAAGAAAGCAAAAATAATCGGGAATGCACATCAACCGAACTTTGAGCAAATTGCTAGTTTAAAGCCCGATGTACTTGTTGCTAACAATGGATTCCAAAAGAATGTGCCAACGGTTGAAGGACAGGGAACGAAAGTAATCATTTCTTCTGCGAATTCTGTACAAGATATTCAAAAGAATATTGAATTATATGGAACGGTAATGAAGAAAGAAGATAAAGCAAAAGAACTTAATCAAAAAATCAATGATCAAATGAAGAAATATGAGAAAAAGAGCGATGTGAAAGCATTGCTAGTGTATGGCGCACCAGGTACTTATTTAGCGGCATTACCAACATCTTTATCAGGTGATGTTTTAGAAAAAACAGGCGGGAAAAATATTGCTTCTGATTTTCCAGAAACGAAAGAATATCCGCAATATGCACAGCTAAGTGTAGAACGTATTATTGAGGCGAATCCAGATGTCATTTATTTAATTACACACGGAGATCCAAAAAGTGTGAAAAAAGCATTCGAAGGCGAAATGATGAAAAATGAAGCGTGGAAAAATTTAGATGCAGTAAAACAAAACCGCGTAGTTATTTTGCCACCTGATTTATTTGGATCTAATCCTGGGACAAAAGTTACAGAAGCAATGGACTTTATGTATAAAAGTATACAAGATGTAAGGAAATGATACGTATGGAAAGTAGTGAAGTAGTAAGAGAAAAGGAACATCCTTTTGCGAAAAAAAGATGGATAATAGCAGTTACTTTAGTTGTATTAACAATTCTAGGCCTCTTTTACGGACTTTTCGCAGGAAGTTTATCTTTTTCTGTACGAGACATTCTAACAGGTATACAAGATGAAGGTTCGACAGTTCATCGAATTGTATGGGATCTTCGCATACCGAGAGTTCTCGTTGGGTTTATAGTAGGAACATGTTTGGCTGCATCTGGTACACTGCTGCAAGGGGTTATGAGAAACCCTCTTGCAGATCCTGGTATTATCGGGGTTTCATCTGGGGCAGGCCTTGTAGCAATTGTCATCATGATTTTATTCCCACAGCATCTAGCTTTTTTACCACTAGGGGCGTTTTTAGGAGCTTTCATAACAGCGATGGTTATTTATGCTTTATCATGGCAAAAAGGGGCACCACCTTCAAGAATCGTCTTAGTAGGAGTGTCAATCAATGCATTAATTGGTGCAGCAACGTCAGCTTTAATGTTATTACATAGTGACAAAGTACAATCCGTGTTACCGTGGCTAGCGGGCGGCATTGGTGGTGTAAGTTGGGCACATTTAAACATGATTATTTATTATGCAATATTCGCCATTATATTAGCTTTCTTTGGTATTAAGCATATTCGAGTGTTAATGCTTGGAGATGAAATGGCAAAACTATTAGGACATAATGTGGAAAAAAGTCGGTTTTATTTAATCGTAGTAAGTACATTATTAGCTGGAATTGCGGTAAGTGTGTCTGGTCTTATTGGATTTGTCGGTCTTGTCGTACCACATATGCTACGTTTATTAGTTGGAAATGATTATAGATATTTGCTACCTTTATCATGCCTTGGCGGCGGGGTATTACTTGTTTTTGCGGATGCAATAGCTCGAAGTTGGTTTGACCCAATCGAATTGCCTGTTGGTATTTTACTGTCCTTCTTAGGTGGTCCTTTCTTCTTATATTTAATTCATAGAGGAGGAAAACAACGTGATTTCCGTTAACAAAGTGTTTTATGCACACTCTGAAAGATTTCAAATGCAAAATATGAATGTACATATTAAGGTTGGAGAAATCGTTAGTTTAATTGGTCCGAATGGATCGGGAAAATCTACTTTGCTTCGTTTAATAGCAAGGCTACTGAAACAAAGCGAAGGGGACATCATTTTAGATGGGAAAAATATTCATATGATGAAGAGTGCTGATGTAGCGAAGCAATTAGCGATGTTACCACAAATGCATGATCATCAATTAGATTTGACAGTGAAAGAACTAATTGAGTTCGGAAGAGGTCCACATAAATCATGGAGTAGCCGCTTAAATAAAGAAGATGAAGAAATTGTTGATTGGGCATTGTCTGTTACAAATCTTGAAGGGTATGAATATCGTCTTTTACATTCTTTATCAGGAGGGGAACGGCAACGTGCTTGGATTGCGATGACGCTAGCGCAACGTACAAATGTCTTATTATTGGATGAACCAACAACCTTTTTAGATATCGTTCACCAGTTGGAAGTAATGGAACTTGTGAAACGATTAAATGAGGAGTTTGGAATGACAATTATAATGGTTTTACATGACATTAACCAAGCTGCTCAATATAGCGATCGTTTACTCGTATTAAAGCGAGGAAAGATTCAGTATGATGGTATACCAGAAGAAGTACTATGCCATGAAATGTTTCAACATGTATTTGGCATAGATGTAGATATTTTTCAAGGAAATGACAAACCGTTTTTTACACCGAAACGAATTTCTAGAAGGGGAGAAGAGCGATGCAAACAGAAGAGCGTATTACCACTGAATTAGTAAGAGAATTTGTTATGGCAGCTCACGGGGATTTAGAGAAAGTACAAGAGCTATTGGTTGAATCACCAAGCTTACTTCACGCCTCTTATAATTGGGGTGGATCAGATTGGGAAAGTGCGTTAGGCGCATCGGCACATGTAGGTCGTAAAGATATTGTTCTTTATTTACTAGAAAAGGGTGCTCGGATGGATATTTTTGCAGCAGCTATGCTTGGTGAATTAGAAGTTGTACAAGCTATTTTAGTAGCTCAACCAGAAGCATTGCGTGCATCTGGCCCTCATGGTATTTCTCTTCTTCAACATGCACGAATGGGTGGAGAGAAATCTAAGCGTGTATATGATTATTTAGCAATACTATCTTAATGAACGAAGGAAGTTCTTATGTGCGGTAAACTTTTCACTTGAAACAATTGGAAAGTTTACCGCCCGTTAGAACGGGATAAGTATCTAGTATATTTGAAAATCCTACACCCCCCTCAATTGTAGTTTTCTTTATGCTAGTTATGATATGGATGCAGTGGACAATATTTGTCTACTGCTTTTTTTAGTTATTAAGAATGAATATTCTGTATTTTATCGTTGGTTCATTTATCCCGCTATTTTCCAGGCAGTAAGACTCCCGCCTAAAAATTCGGCTAAAGCAAAGAAGTTAGACGGGAGATCCACTGCCCGTAAACGCCTAGTT
The DNA here is from genome assembly GCF_008042345.1 of Bacillus sp. AR8-1. Taxonomy (NCBI): domain Bacteria; kingdom Bacillati; phylum Bacillota; class Bacilli; order Caryophanales; family Bacillaceae; genus Bacillus; species Bacillus sp. AR8-1. The sequence continues at coordinate 250,528 of NZ_QNUB01000018.1, read as the reverse complement.
GGTGAAGGCTAATAATCAGTGGGGATGAACAAAATTTCCCACTGATTAAAGTTTCACTTTATAATAAATAGTAACATTTCGTATACACACAAAACGTGATCGTGAAATGAAGAAAAAATTAGTGGAAAGGAGTGCCAGCATGTTTCATACAGAACGTTTACAAATTCGCAAATATACAATGGATGATTTACAGTTCTACGCTTCACTATGGGGGAACGAGAAGGTAATGCGTTATATTGGAAATGGGACGTTAAAAACATATATGCAGTGTAAAAAAAGTCTGGAGGAATGGGTGATTCCTAGCTATAAAAACGGTCTCGGTTTATTTGTATTGATTGAAAAGGAAACGGGAACAAGAATTGGTCATGCAGGGCTGGTAAAGCAGAAGATAGATGGAAAAGAGGAAATTGAAATTGGTTATTGGTTACTTCCTCAGTATTGGGGAAAAGGGTATGCAAAAGAAGCGGCGGCAGCATTTCGTGACTACGGTTTCCAAGCATTACGAATGAATAAATTAATTTCTCTTATTAATCCGAATCATCCCGCCTCAATATTTGTTGCTAGAAAAACCGGGCTCAGCTATGAGAAAACAACGTCATTTCATGGAATCGATGTTCTAGTTTATTCTATTAAGCGTGTTGGATGAAAAAATTACTTTTTTAAAGGTAAATTGCATTTTTTGAAGAATGGTATATGAAAATAAAGGGAGGGGTTACATGTACATTTATCATAATGGACTTATTATTCGTGAGGGAACGAGTAGCGTACCAGCATATGCAATTAAAGCTTTGTTTGAAGATGCCGGTTGGAGTAATGATAATATCCCTTCTTGGCAAATTGAAAAATTTACGATAGCATTCGAAAATTCAACATGGGCTTTCACAATTTGGGATGAGGAAGAGATGGTTGCGATGGTTAGAGTTATTTCTGATGGAATTATGATTGCGAACATAGTAAATTTAGTTGTGAAGTGTGAATATAGAGGGAAGGGATTAGGTAAGAAGCTTGTAGCTCTTTGCCTGCAAAAACTTCCCCACGGTGATTGGTTTGCGCATACATCAGCGAACAATTTTGATTTTTATAGAAGTTGTGGATTTGAAGTTAGAGAGCTATCGAGAAATGGAACATGTGCGTATTATGGATACCAAGTCGCGAAAAGAGATGGTCACCGATAAATGAATGGAAAGTAAAAAAGTATAGCGAGGTAATTTTGAGACTTTTGATAATAGAGAATGGATTGAGGCTCGTTTTATGATAAAATAAAAGAAAATTCTGTTTATTATTAGGGGGATAAAAATGAGTGTAAAAGCTGGGGATGTATTTAAATATGAAAGAAGATTTACTGAGGAAGAAGTTTTTGAATTTGCAAATATTACCGGTGATAAAGGTAGACACCATGTGGAATACGATGAAAATGGAAGATTAATGGTTCATGGTTTATTGACTGCTAGCATTGGGACGAAAGTGGGAGAAGAGTTACATTACATAGCAAGAGAATTAGTAAGTGAGTTTATTAGACCAGTTTTCACAGGAGATACGATCACTTGTGAACTAACTTTAACAAATGTTGAGCAAATGGAAGGCTATAAAAAAGTTTCAATCGAGTCAGTTTATCGCAATCAGCATGAAAAGACTGTACTAGTTGGGACAAGTTATGGAATTATAAGGGGATAAAAAAGAAGCCTGTTTAACAGGCTTCTTTTTTTTATTATTTAATAAACACGTTTTCGATTTTCCGCATAACTAGAGATGAGTAATAATGCAGTTTCTTCTCCTATATTACGAACAATATGAGGAACGCATGCATTCCATGAGAAAGAATCACCTTCTTCTACAATTGCAATATCTTCACCGTGCTGAACTTCTAGTTTTCCGCGTAATACAAGGTGACATTCTTCCCCTTCATGGGCATTTGGTGAGTTTTCTTTCGGGAATCCAGTAGGGATTTCTACTAAAGATAGGCGAAGGCCCCCTTGCTCCGCAACATGTTCAATTCTTTGCTCATCTTTGCCGTATACACTGTATTTCCGTTCTTCTTTTTTGACAATTTTTAATCGATCTTTTTGCTCTAACAATAAATAGGGAAGGGGAACGTTTAAAAAATTGGAGATCGTTTCTAAAGTTGAGATAGATGGTGATGTTTTATTATTTTCAACCTGACTCATAAATCCTTTAGAAAGACCTGTTCCCTCGCAAATTTGTGCAATTGTTATGCCTCTACGTTGACGGATTTCACGTATTGCAGAACCAATATTCATAAAATCAAGCTCCTTTTTGTAAACAACTATTTGTATCATAGCAAAAAAAATATATTTTTTCCCAGTGAAAATGAATTGACGAATAAAAAAAATTAGTGTATGTTTTGTAATGTAAATAAAAGTTTTGTATAAGAAAACTATAAAGGAGAGAATGAAATGAATCAACATATTGGTAACTTAATTATTCGTATCGTGTTAGGGGTAACATTCTTCATGCACGGTTTAACAAAATTCCAATCAGGAATTGACAATATTGCAGGGTGGTTTACAAGTATTGGTTTACCAGGAGGACTTGCATACGGTGTAGCAACAATGGAAGTAGTTGGTGGGCTATTATTAATTCTAGGTTTAGGTGTAAGATATATTGGGTTATTATTTGCACTTGTTATGGTTGGAGCAATCGTAAAAGTGAAATGGTCAGCTGGTTTATTGGGAGATGGAAAAAATCCTGGTTTCGAATTAGAACTTGCATTATTAGCAATGGGTGCATACTTATTTATTGCAAAAGCTGATGGTTTTGTAGATAATTTCTTAAAAGAAAAAATGTCAAAGAAGAACTAATTTAAATGGGGGGCTAACAAGATGAGTTTTCAACTTCATCCCGATACAACACTTGATGTTGTTCATTTATACGTATCTAATGTAAAGAAATCACTAGAGTTTTATACGGAAGTACTAAGTATGAAGGTGCTAAGAGAAGAAGAAGCAGTCGTTACATTTGGGAATGAAAATGATGAACCACTTCTTATCATTGAAGAAAAGAAAGAAGCTTTTCCGAAGCAAAGAGGAAGAACAGGGTTATATCATTACGCAATTTTATTACCAAGTAGACAGGATTTAGCGAATGTTCTTCGTCATCTTGTAGAGATGGTATATCCACTACATGGCGGAGCCGATCATTACTTTAGTGAAGCTCTTTATTTAGCTGATCCAGATGGAAACGGGATTGAAATTTATCATGATCGACAAAAAGAAGTTTGGCGTGATGAGAATGGAGAACTCCCATTTGTTAGTAACCCGTTAGCTGGTGAAGAATTATTACAGCAAGGAAGTACATGGAATGGCTTTCCAGCTGGTACTGTGATGGGGCATATTCATTTTCATGTAGCTGATTTAGAGGAAGCGAAACGTTTCTATGTTGATGGTCTTGGTTTTGAAGTAACGATTCCAGCTCGTAATGGAGCATTGTTCGTATCTGCAGGTGGTTATCATCATCATATCGGTTTAAATACATGGCAAGGTGAAGAGGTACCACCGCAAATGCCAGGTTCTGTTGGTTTGAAATATTTCACAGTTGTACTAGCGAATGAAAAACAAAAAGAGCAAGTATGTGAAAGCTTAAAAAATATTGGCAAGATTGCTACGTACAAAGATGGAATATTACAAGTCGAGGATCCATTTGGACATTGTATCCATTTCAAAATAAAAGGAGAAGCCTAAAAAGGCTTCTCCTTTTATTTTCTTATAATTGCTTTTTCGTTTTGTAAAAATAGTTCATCAAATTGTTTTGCAAGCTCAAAATCTAGTTTCGTTAAACCTTTTGCATTCCAAGATGACAAAGTAATAATAACTGCTTTATACTGGATAAGGATAAATGGATGGTGATTATGTTCTTCTGATAGTTTGGCGGCTTCAGAGACAAATTCGACTCCTTTTAAGTAGTCGGAAAACATATATTTTCGTTCAATCCATTTCTCATCTTTTACCATCCATTTATCTACCTTCAATAATTCTTCGTGAACTTCTTCTTCAGTTAATCTTAGCATCATTTTTCACATCCTTTACTGGAAGTAACGCAAGACCATTGTTAATAAGGCGTGTTACAGCTTCGTCAGTTGTGAAAGTAGAAAGTTGATGTAGTAATGCTGCCGATGTTTCATGCCCTTTGTTATGCTCTAAAAGTAACTCTAATACTTCAAGGCGCAGCAACCATTCTTTCGCATAAAATTTATTTAATACTTCTTGAATTGCTACTAATTGATCGATATGCGCGTCGTGTAAAATCCCTTCACTTCGAATATCTCGAACTGTTTGATACATACGTTCAAGTTCATTCAGTACAAGTGGAGCAGGAATTTCGTGAACTTCTTCATCCATTGGGAAAAATGCTGCGGCATCTGCGGCACCTGGGAATACTGAAGTGATTTGTGAGCCAACAGCCATATCAAATGCGCCCCATGAAGCATCAAATAAAACGCGGGCGTTATAAGTAACTGTGCAATTGATAAAGGAAATAAGAGCAATTTTCTTATCGTTTTTTACAATATCTGTTACTGTTCCTTTTACATGAATACCACTTGCAAAAGTAAACTCAGCGATAGTTCCAATTGTAATCCCTAATGATTGTAGTTGTTCGTCTGTACAATTTTCTAATGCAATATTTTCAGTGAGTAATCCAATCGGTGTTCCAAATCCGTCACTGTGTACAGAAGTAGAATGATTTGCTAACTGTTTATTATGAAGTGCTAATGCCGTTGGCGAATTTGTTCGCATGTAAATTAATTCACCTGCATCGTTTTCAATTGTCTCGCTAAATGTACCTGTAATTTGTAATCCACTATTTAGCTCAGCTGTTGCATAGTTCTCAGAGCGAATTGCTTTTTCTAAACCTTCTTTTCCACCTGTTTTAAAGGCCATTGTTTTAGAAAATGTTTCAAGCGCATCTGTTAATTCTTCAAAGGATTCACAAACAAATAGTTGTGGTTGCATTTTTGTTACGTCATAAGTTGTCCCTATACATGCTTCGATAGAAAATGGAACCTTTTCTACAGCGTCTGTTAAGCAATGTTTGCTTTCGCCAACAGAAGAAAGGAGACCAGCACCATATATCTTTGGATCATCTATATTTCCGATCAATCCATATTCTACTGTCCACCAGAAAAGACGTGAAATTTGTTCAGCTTCTGATAAACCAGAAACTAAGTTTTGTTTTTCAATTACAGCATTTTCAGCAGCCTTAACTTCATCAGGAGTAGAAGTAGGGCTTTCTTTTACTATCGTTAATGTACGAACAGCTTCAAATGCATCATGTTCTTCTTTTGTAGAGAAAGCTTTTGCACCAATTTGCCCAAAACGTTTCACATATTTTGCATATGTAGGATCAAGTAAAATCGGTGCGTGTCCTGCGGCTTCGTGTACGATATCTGGAGCTGGTGTGTACTCGATATTTTCTACTTTCCGAATATCTGTTGCGATCGGTAGTAATCCGTGTCCTTGAAAATCGAAGAATGCTACGCCGGGAATAAGTCCGTCAATCGTTACAGCGCCCCAGCCACTTGGTGCCAAACACTCATTCATTTCTTCTACTTTTGGAATTGCATCTATATTAATACCAGATGATTGTAGTCCGTTCACATAGGCTGGATGAGCAACGTCTTTTAAGAAGCTATGATTTTGTCTCATAATGTAACGCCACACAGCGTGATTCACCGGTGTGTATTGATCATAATGTTGTGTGGATACGAATGGTTTTAAATGCGATGGAATTTCTGTTTTCTTTGTCATTTAGACATCCTCCTTTTTTTCTATAAAATTGAATATCGATTTCGTATAGCTTGTATCACCTCCCTTCATTATTTGTAAGCGCTTATAAAATTTTATCATAAGATTCGGAATTATTTAACATCTGTTTCTGTGAGAAATAGAAAAAGCCCCTATCGGAAAATCCGATAGGGGCGAAAGAATCGCGGTACCACCCTATTTGTAAGTGAAAATATACTTACATCTCAATTAATGATAACGGAAAAATTCCGTCTTTTCCTTCATGCATAAAATCACTACGAAAAAGAAGCTCCAGAATTGTAATTCATACTTATATATGTGCTAATTTCCACCGACCATTAGCTCTCTGTAACAGGGATATAAGATACTACTGCGATTCTTTCAACGCGTATATATGAAATTGTGTAAGAGGATGGACGCAAAAAAGTCCCTATCGGAAAATCCGATAGGGACGATAAAAATCGCGGTACCACCCTATTTGTAAACAACTAATTGTTTACCACTCACTTTACGATAACGGAAAGATCCGTCTTTCTCTTCATGCATAAAAAGCATTACGGGAAAGAAGCTCCAGAATTGTAATTCACGCTTGTATATGTACTGATTCGCACCAACCATCAGTTCTCTGAGACAGTGATATAAGTCGCTACTAGTATTCCTTCAAAGCCGATATATAATTCGTTCAACTAAACTATGTTTTGTATTATAAAACTATATTAAAAAAATTGTCAACAAAAATTTTTTATCCCGTGTTAATGAGCAGTAAAATTCCTACCTCAAAATTCGGTTGGAGTAAAGAAGTGAGAGGGAAGATTAACTGCCCGTAACTCCCGATTGGTGAAGGCTAATAATCAGTGGGGATGAACGAAATCTCCACTGATTAAAGTTTCACTTTATTTCACTTCTAAATTAACAGTTAAATTAGAGGTATTGCCAGCTGCATCAGTTGCTACAATGTGAATAGTATTTTTTCCTTCTTGTAATTGAGTGCGATCGAAATAAATGTCATAGCTTTTCTCCCAAGGGTTCAGGAATGCCTGTTCCCATACACCATTTCCGTTAATTTCATATTGTATTCTCACTGGAATACCAGGTGCTATCCAACCAGATTCTGACATCCAATCTAGTAGAATATCATCAACTTTCCCTCTAATTACGAGATTTTCTTGGTCAACTTCGTGTGTTAACTTAGGTGCAGTTTGATCAAGGAATACAGCAGCTGTTTGCTTTGTTTCTCCGCCAGAATTAGAAGCAACTGCTTCAATTTGATATAGCCCGTCAGCTAAAGGAGTGCCATCTGCTTTTGTACCATTCCATTTGAAAGGTTTGTATCCAGGAGTTGCATTTTTAGCTTGATGGATAATCCCTTGATACGTTACACGTTCTTTCGTAACTAAATTTGCATGCAATGTTACATCATCCACAGGCGCAACTAAATAGTAGTTGATGAGATTATCATCTAGTACGTGGTCGCCATTTGGGCTAAAAGTAGAATTAATAATTTCAAGTCCATCGATACGTTTATAATCTTTAGGATCGATACTAAATGTGAATGGAATTCGAATTTCTTCTTTTGCCCCTTGTTCTTTTACATATACATTTCCAGTATACACACCTTGTGGTAGTGAGCTATCTACAGTGATAGTAAATGGTTTTTCGGTACTACTATTCGGTTGTATGTTAATCGATGAAGGGACAGAAGCTCTTACTTTTGTGTTTGTGCTTGCATCTAGTAATTCCACACGAGTTGAAAAACTTTTCTTTTTACTAGAAAGGTTTTGTAATGTAACATTTTGCGTCAGTTTTACTTTTCCGCTATTTGGCTTAATAAGACCAAAGCTGACATTGTTAGGTTTTACTAATACATTTGTTTGAGCTGCTTTCGGAATGTTAATTAAACCAGACCCTTGTGCCATAACAGGGTATGTATTTTCATTGACATCATGTAATGTTTTTGCGTTGTTAGCAAGAGCCGCTTTCAATTGTTCTGTCGTCCATTCAGGATGCATTTGACGCAAGAGGGCAACCGCTCCAGCTACTTGCGGAGCAGCCATACTTGTTCCGTTATGCGATTCATAGCCGCCTCGCGGTACTGTACTAGTAATTTGTACTCCAGGTGCAACAACATCAGGCTTTATTAGCCAACTTCCTTGTGATGGTCCTCTTGAACTAAAGTTACCGATAAGTTCTGTTTGCTTTGGTTGGCCAATTTTTATATTTTTCTTTCGTTTTGTAATTAAAGTTTTTAATTCTTCCCCATTTGTATTTGATAATTGCATTACTGGGACAGCTAGATGTTCACGTGAAAAATATTCCGGCATCATATTAACTTCTTTTTCGCTAGAGATTAATAACACACCAAGTGCACCAGCTTGTTTCGCTTGTTCTGCCTTTACTAATGTACTAGAAGTACCTTGTAAAATAAGTGCGAATTTCCCTTTCACATCTTGTTTTGCATAATCACTTGGATTGCCATAACCAACGTATACAAGAGGGGAATCATTTCCTATTGGAAAATCGGATTTTGATAACGGTAACCCTTGATATGTTTTGCTGGAACCAGCTACTTGGAATGTTGGAAACGGGATAGAAACCGTAGATGCTCCAACAGAAATGACACTACTTGCGTTACCGGGAGCATCAACAGACCAAGGTTTTGGTCCGTCATTTCCATTTGAAACGACAGTAGTAACACCAAGTTTCGCTGCTCGTTCTAACGTTAATGTTACAGGCTGATCAGGTACATTTAAATCCTGCCCAAGGGAGAGGTTTAACACATCCGCACCATCTTGAATCGCTCGCTCAATCCCTTGGATAATATCATCTGTTGTACCAGTTCCACCGTCATTCATTACACGATAGGCTAGAATAGAAGCGTTTGGAGCAACGCCTTTAATTTTTCCATTACCCGCAATAATTCCAGCTACATGAGTACCATGTACGTTACCATCCATTGGATCGCTATCTTCATCAACCGTGTCATATCCACCGATATAATTTACCTTTAAGTCAGGGTGTGTATAGTCTACGCCAGAGTCGATAATGGCTACTTTCATGCCTTTTCCATCAAGCGGTTTGCCAGATGGATCTTTTAAATTCCACGCGTCAGGTGCACCAATTGTCGGTCCACCGATATTTGGTGCTTCTTCGTTAGTAGTACTTTTTGATGTTTCATGCAATTTATATGTTAAGTTCGGATAGACTGCTTTTACTTCAGGTAAAGAGGCAAGAGAGGTAATTTGATCTCCAGGAACTGAAATAGAGAATCCGGAAAATAACGTATTATACACTTCTTTAATTTTTGCACCAGGTGCTTTTTCTTTTATTTTCTTAGTCGTATCTTCTTGTGCTTTTTTTAGCTCAGCATGATAAGACTGCGCATTACTATTTTGTAAATCTGGAGCATGCTGAATATTACTTTGAGCAGCGAGAGGTGCATGTTGCAATTCTACAATTACTGATATTTCTTTTGTTGTTTTCGTTTCAACATTTTGAGCAATTTTATGTTCTCCCCACTGTTCAATCGTTGTTTTTAATTGTGGACTAAATTGCTTCTCCTTTTGTAGTGATTCAGCATGAGCGCTTAAAGCTCCAAAACTAGAAAAGACAAGCGCCATGCTTAATAGTGTAGATGTAGTTTTTTTCATTGATACTCCCCCTAACAAAAAGTGCCAATATTCAGAAGTGTAATCTTACATTTTAGTTAGAACTTATAAATATAAATGTTGGCTAAACTATACTTTCGACATAATTCATACCAATCCTCTATGAATTGAAAATTTCTTGGGAAATTTTTTCTGATTATGTCGAATCGATATTTTTCACATATTGTAGGAAGAAAGTGAGGAATGCTATGAGGGAAATGGAGTGATGGTATGAAAAGGCTAATAGTAAGTGGTAGTGTAGTGTTGTTTATGTTTGTATGTTCTATCACTATTACTAGCGCAGAAAATAATAGTGTGAAAGTTGCTTTTATTCGTCATCATAACCTTTGGATTAAAGTTGATGGGAAAGAAAAACAACTTACAAAAGGAGAGAACATAACAGGGCCAAAGTGGTCACATGATGGAGAATGGCTGGCATATGTAAAAGGGAAGAAACAAAATATTCTTGAGTTATATCGGCTGAAAGATGGAAAGAAAGTTACACCGTTTCACTCAGAAGCATCGAATTATCAATGGTCACCAACAGAAAATATAATTGCATTTATATTTACAGGTACATTGAATACATTTGATGTAGAAAAAAAGAATGCAGATTTTGAAAATGTATCGGCTGGTGTGGGTGATTATGCATGGTATCCTGATGGAAAGAACTTTCTTGTATCCTCTGAAGCGCACTTACTTCCAACAGGATGGACAGGTGCTCAGCTATATGAAGTGCAAAAAGATGCACATATGAATCCTCACAAAATGAAGCATTTGTATGCATTGCCAAATGAACATGACGATTTTCTAGCGCTAGTAGCAAGTGGCTTTAAGTGGTCACCAGATCAAAAGTGGATTTCATTTTTAGCGGTACCGACAGCTTCATTGTCAGCTGATAGTAATACGCTTTGCTTAGTTCGAGGAGATGGTAGTCGGTTTGAAATAGTAGATCAAATGCTATTAAATACAGAATGGTTCAAATGGGCGCCATCAAAAAACATATTGGCTTATATTGAAGGAAGCGGGAGAGTTGCATTAGAGAATAAACATTTAAAAATAAAAGAACTGCCAGTACTCCAGCAGCAAACATTTACGCCGAAAGGATATGTGGATTGGGATTTTACATGGAAGAACGATAATGTAATTATCGTTTCACGAGCAAAAGAGGGAGGGTTTGAAACTCTGCCAGAAAAAAGGCCATTTCCATCTTTATATGAGATAAATAGCACAAGCGATAAACAATATCAAATTACAAAGTCATCTAATAAGCAAGGCGATTATCATCCAATTTTCATGAAGAAGAGCAATCAATTAATATGGATACGTTCAGATCGTAAGAAAGCTAATATATGGATAGCTCATAGTGATGGAAAACATGAAAAAAAGTGGATTGAAAATGTAGATATACCAGAGTGGTATTATGAGAAATGGAATTGGGAAAATGTTATCTCGGTGAAAGAAGAATAAAAAACTGCCTAAAAGATTGTTTTAGGCAGTTTTTTACTGTTATTTATGTGTTTTATTTGGCTTTTTTTTCGCTGGGTTTCCGTTCCCTTGGCGCTTTCTATTTCGTTCATCTTTTGCTTGTTTTTCATGTAGTGTATCTAAAAATTCATTCGAGTTACTCATGTTTATATCTCTCCTTTCATTTTGTCATGATTACTATAACCATTTAGGAGGATAATCATGAGTTAGAAGTTAGGCACTTAATTTTCTTCGATAATGTAAGTAAAATATTCCATACATAACAAATAGCATGAGTAAAACTTGTAACTCTACATTTGCCTTTAAAATAGCTGCGATAGGGTCTAGTAAGTACGGTGATTTATCATTTGTGCTTAAACCTAACCATTTATTTAAGAGGCTAATGGTACAAAACATAAAAACACCGGACCAGCTTGCCGTAATTGCTTTTTGTTTAATTTTTGTTTCACGTTCATCATCTGTAATCCAAGGATTAGCAGTTTTATCACTACTAAAGAAGCCGTTTATATATCCCCATACAATCATTCCAATAAAGACAATTATCCATTTCATATATGTAATTCTCCTTTCGGTGTAAAAAGTATTTTACATGTAATATTGTAATATTTTACAAACCTTCGTGTCAAACCTTTTTTACATATCGGTTTTTATACAGCAGGAATAAAGAATGCAATAGGGAAGAAATATGTGTGAGGATTTTATAGTAAGAGGAGACTGAATATGAAAATAGTTTTTGTTCGGCATGGTGAAGGTGAACATACAACGGATTTACCAGAAAGTTTACAAGTGTTTGACCCACCATTGACGAGAGTAGGAAAGGCTCAAGCTAAGTTACTTCAACGTGATGTATCATTACAAGAAGCGGATATATTAATTGTTAGTCCTACACTTAGAACTTTACAAACGGCGACAATATGGAGTGCGAAAGTAGCTTGTCAAAAAATAGTCCATCCATATGTATCTCCGCGTATTTTTCCTTATCGAGAAGGAGCGAAAACATTACCGTGCGATTATATAGTAGATCAGGGAATGATAACAAAGTTATTTCCGCATTTTTCGATAGAGAAAAGCTCAAATAATCAGTTATGGAAGGAAGGTATAAACACTATTTCAGAGAATAGTTTTCAGCAAATAGTAGATGAATTTCTTCTTTGGTGTTATGAACTGGGTGCGGAAAGAATTTGCATTGTATCTCACGATGGAACAATTACAGCATATAGGCAATATTTACATAAAGTCGTTTTAACTAGATCAGATTTTTTGAAAGAAACAGGTATATATGAAATGGATTTATCCCATAAAAGTCTGATTGATAAGGGCTGATTATAGGATGGAGGTTGTTTGTTGAATATTGCATTAGTAGTTGGTTTTAATTCGGATTTAGAGGCGCAATCAATACGAGCATCTCTTGAGTATTTTGGTGCAAGAGTTGTGACATATTGGATTGGTAGACCGAAAGATTTTGTGGAAGTTCTTTCTGGAAAGAACTTATTTAACGATATTAATTATATTATTTTTTGCTTTCATGGTGAAGAAGGGAAGTTTGTCATGGAAGAGTTAGGCGAAGAAGTATATGAACAAGATGAACCGAGAGGGTATTTTGGTAAAGCAGAAATTTATAAATATGCAAAATTGCATAATACACATATTGTAAATAGCGGGTGCACATTAGGGGAGCAAAAACTTGCAAAATCTTTTTTACATAGTGGTGCGAAATCATATATTGGATCGATTGATTATGTAGATGGAAATGCAGCACTTATGTTTACTATACGCTTATTTTATGGGGTTATTAACCATGGGAAAACGTTAGAAGAAGCGTTTCAAGAAGCGAGTTTAATTGATGAGGAGACACATACATTTCGATTCTATAATTAGTATGAAACACGTTTATTCTATATTCGAATAAACGTGTTTCACATTTAACTCACAATTTTTTTACATTTTTTTCAATGAAAATGATTATCACCTGTGGTATGATATGTTCAAGTTTTTACAGGTAATAAAAGTTACTATATAAACGTTAGCATTTAATGTTTCATACACATGTCATGAATTATTCATAAATAACGTTTGAAAAATAAGTAACTAATGTTATTATATTAACTGTAACTAACTTAATTACAACTTTAGGAGGAAGATATGGTTATTCAATTTTTAAGAGAAAACAAAGCAGTTTCTTTTGTATTAGCAGTAATTCGAGTATATCTTGGTTACACATGGTTAATGGCTGGAATCGGTAAACTACAAGGAAAAGGATTCGATGCAACAGGTTATTTGCAAGGCGCAATTGAAAAATCTAAAGGCGCACAACCGGCTGTTCAATCTTGGTGGGCATCATTCTTACAAGAATTTGCAATTCCAAATGTAGATTTGTTTAATACACTTGTAACATGGGGAGAAATTTTAGTCGGAATTGGTTTAATTGTAGGCTGTTTAACAAAAACAGCGGTCTTTTTTGGTCTTGTAATGAACTTTTCCTATATGTTTAGTGGGTCAATTGGTGTGAACCCTGAGATGGTTATCTTATCTATGTTTGTTCTTGTTGCCGGTATGAACGCTGGGAAATTTGGAATGGATGGCTTCGTTATCCCGAAAGTATTAGGATCAAAAACGCCAAAACGCCAAAAGCAAGCTGCTTAATATATGAAAACGGGTATCTCAAAATGAGATACCCGTTTATGTTATTTTTCAACTTTGATCGGATTGTTCTTAAAGAAGTCTTGTACATACCCGACAAATTCTCGTGGTTCTTGGCGAAATGGTGCATGATATCCTTTTTCAATAATATGTAAAGTGCTATTTTTTAAGAATTGATGATACGTTTCTCCTTCTTTCCAAGAAACGCTACTATCATTTCTGCCCCATATAATTAAAGTTGGCTGTTTCATTTCATTCGCATTAATTTTAAGACGTCTAGGCCATAGTTTCATTTTGTTATAATGCTCTTCATCGTTACGTTTGAATTTCACTTTGCTCTCATCATAATCAGTAATAGAAGAAACGGCATTTAAATCAGTCGGCAATTGTGGTTTTGGTGAGCCTTGTTTAGTAACGAATGTATGAGGACCACCTGTAGCATCAGTTAAAATAAGGTGAGTAACTGCTTCAGGATATAAATATGTTAAATTTAGAGAAATTTCTCCCCCCATGGAATGCCCCAGTATTGCGAATGAATCATACCCTAGTTTTTTCATTAATTTATAATACAAATTTGCATGAGTTGGAAAAGAATAATAAAAATCCATTGGCTTAGATGAGCGCCCGAATCCTAAAGCATCTACAGAAATAATTGTATGATCTTTTGCTAAATCGGAGTAAATCTTTTGAAAACCATCTGATGACCCTCCAAAGCCATGAATCATAAGTAAAGGTGGTTTTTCATTACCAATCTTTTTAAAGTAAATGGTTTGACCATCTATTTCTACCATTTTTTCCTCGGTAGCTAGTTTAGCTGTAATTGTATTTTTCACTTGCTTTACTTGTTCTACTGGCTTTTCTGCTGCACTACATCCTACTAATAGTGTAAGAGTAAGACAACCTACCATAAAATAGCTAAATCGCTTCAATTAGGTGTCTCCTTTCTAACATAACGCTGTATCTATCATAGCAAATAGCATATTACGATTTCCAGGAAGTTGGCTACCATTTTTTATCATAAGAGGTGAAAGGAGCGTTTCTTGGAAATTTTCTGTTTGAAGAAATTTACGAAATATAAATTGTGAGTGTGGGACATCAATTCGTACTATACCATTCCAACATTCACATATCTTTTTTAATAATTGAATAGCATCTTCTTCTTGCTTGGCGATAAGTGGATGGATACATAATATATTGCCCTTTTGTATGCATAATGAAAAAGCTTCTATACGGTTATTTCTTTCAATTTTAAAAGCGTGTATGGCCCTTGGTAATAGCAAAGAGTAAAGTAGAGAACGATTCACACCAGTTGCAATTTGATCAAGAGAAGTAAGAGATATAAGGTCTTCTTCTCGTACTTGTTGTAAGTGAGAAGGATACGTCTTAGTAGTTTGCTTTTCAAAACGATGAATTGTTGTTGCTGTTTGAAATCCACATGATGTGTATAGAGGTTCGCCAGCTTTTGTCGCAATAAGTGCAATTGGTTGTTTTGGATGAATTTGTTCCAAGCAATGATTTAGCAACATGCGCCCTATTCCTCGTCCTTGAAAGTTAGGGTGAACGATTAACATACCAATGGAAGCGAAGTTACTTGTAAAGGGAAATACTCCTCCAGTCGCAATGAGTTTGTTTTCATGAATATAACCTACAAGTGTGCCGATAGAAAGATACATTTCGAATTGTTTTTTCATAAAAATTTCATCGTGTAACCATCCAACAGATTTGCAAAGATTAAGTAATTCAAAAATAAAAGACTCATTTAGCTTTACTATTTTCATAAAGGCTCACCGCATTTCTATTTAATTTCATAAAAATAGAGTCAAAATGTAAAAAAAGAGATTTACGTTAAATGAAATCCAACTTGTTTATATTTAAATTGTAAAGGGCGGGATGGTTGATACGAAAAGACAAAGTTATACAAATTATAACTGATATTTACATAAGTTAACAAAAAATTTACATACAGCTAATTTTCTCTTAATAGTCTTCCATTAAATTTGATAGTGGGAAATGAATAACCTAATTAGGGGGACAAGACAGTGAAAAAGTTTGTGAAAAAAGCATGGCCATTTGCAGTTGTGGCATCATTAGCAGTTACTTCGGTAGCAACATGGAATTTTACTCGTTCTAGTGAGGTTAATGCAGATGAGAACGGAAGCAATGCAAAGATTAAAAATGTTATCGTATTAATTGGGGATGGTATGGGCCCTTCATATATGACGGCTCACCGTTATATGAAAGATAATCCAAAAACCTTTGAAATGGAATCTACAGAATTTGATAAGCATCTTGTAGGAACACAAAAAACATATCCAGAAGATGAACATGAAAATATTACAGACTCTGCATCAGCAGCAACAGCTATGTCAGCAGGGATTAAAACATATAATGCTGCAATTGCAGTTGATAATGATAAAGCGGAAGTGAAAACAGTTCTTGAGCAAGCGAAAGAAAAAGGGAAATCAACGGGACTCGTTGCAACTTCTGAAATTACACATGCAACACCAGCTGCTTTCGGTGCGCATGACATTAGCCGTAAAAATATGGACGCAATTGCAAATGATTATTTTGATGAGAAAATTAAAGGGAAGCATAAAGTAGATGTTATGCTTGGCGGCGGCGTAAAGAACTTTGTTAGAAAAGATCGTAATCTTACAGAAGAGTTTAAGAAATCTGGTTATAGCTATGTAACGGATCGAGATCAATTGTTAAATGATAAAAATGATCAAATTCTTGGTTTATTTGCACCAGGTGGATTAGATAAAATGATTGACCGTAATGATAAAACACCTTCATTAGAAGAAATGACTAATGCAGCAATTGAGCGTTTGAACAAAAATAAAAATGGTTTCTTCTTAATGGTGGAAGGAAGTCAAATCGACTGGGCTGGACATGATAATGATATCGTTGGTGCAATGAGTGAAATGGAAGACTTCGAAAAAGCTTTCAAAGCAGCGATTGAGTTTGCGAAAAAAGATAAAAATACGTTAGTTGTTGCAACGGCAGACCACGCTACAGGTGGATTATCTTTAGGTGCCAATGGCGAGTATAACTTTAAAGTAGATCCAATTAAAGCTGCAAAACGCACACCAGACTTTATGGCAAATGAGATTGCAAAAGGTGCAAATGTAGAAGAAACATTGAAAAAGTATATTGATTTACAATTAACTCCAGAAGAAATTCAAGCTGTAAATAATATAGCTCCGTCAAAAGATGTAACAAAGATTGATAATGCAATTGAAGATATTTTCAATAAGCGCTCGGTTACAGGCTGGACAACTGGTGGACATACAGGGGAAGATGTGAACGTGTATGCATTTGGTCCAGGTAAATACTTATTCTCAGGCGTTCAGGAGAATACAAATATAGCGAAACGTGTCTTTGATATTGTTGGCGGCGGCGATCCGAATAAAGGAAGACGTTAATTAAGAGCGAAAGTGAGGCGAAATGCCTCACTTTTCTTTTTAGGAGTTGGGAATATGGGGGAATTATTTAGAAAATTAAGATTTTTTATAGTGTTTGTAGTATTACTAGTTGGATGTCAACAAGAAGAGAATAACGTAGAACAAAAATCTACTACTAAAAAATCTGAGGAAAAGGTACAAATAACAAAAGAAGAAGAGAGATCTATTCAAGATGTTATTACTACATTTGTGCGAACGACGAATGAAAAAAATCTTGCAGAACATATGGAGTTATTTTCAAAGAAGATGCCTAGTGCTGAAGACTTAAAAACACAAAAAGAAGCCGCATTTCAAAAGGGAAATAAGAAGATTGAATTGGAACATATAGATATGAAAGCTAGTAAAGTAGGGTATGTTATTGTTGAAACGAAAGAAAAGGAAGTAGACGATAGTGTCACTCTTCAAAAGAAAGTACAGTACGCTCTTGGAAAAGAAGATGAGAAATGGAAGATTGAAGAGGTTCGCACGATAGAGAAAAAATAACGTGAAACTTTAATAAGTGTGGGAGTCACACCTCCAAAAAAATGGTATAAAAAAAGGTTCTCATTGGCGAGAACCTTTTTTTATAGTGGTAGCATAATTTGATTTGAGCATGCCTCAATATCATCAATATCTTGACGAATTGTGGCCATTTTATTATCAAGATCTTCAGCTTTCATTGCTGCATCATGTAGTTCATCTTTTAAATACTCCGGTATTTTCCCTTCATATTTATAATAAAGTTTGTGTTCTAAACTTGCCCAAAAGTCCATTGCCAGTGTACGTAACTGAATTTCTGCAAATACATCTTTTGTACCAGAATTCAGTGATAAAGGATATTTAATAATCATGTGTAAACTTTTATAACCGTTTCGTTTTGGGTTAGCGATATAATCTTTTACCTCTATGATTTCCATATCTTCACGCTTTTGAATGACTTCTTTTAAATGATAAATATCTTCTACGAAGCAACATGTAATACGAATACCAATAATATCTTGTAAATGCGTTTGGGCATTTTCAACTGTCGGTAATAAATTTTTACGTTCAAGCTTTTTAATAATACTTTCAGGTTGTTTTAGTCTTGTTTTTATATGTTCAAACGGGTTGTAATCCTCTAAAAATTGAGCTTCCCGGTTCATAATTTCAAATTTAGTTTTTAACTCTTCTAAAGCAAATGTATATGGTAATACAAAAGCTTTCCAGTAGTTAACTGTTGATTGATTATATTCCATTTATATACACACCTTTTCCTATTTACAAGTGAGGTTGTTATTATACTAAATACCAAATCATATAAGCACAAGCAGCAAATGATGAGATCATAAAGCGATATTTAGTTTTCATACTTTCAACTCCTTTCGAGTAAGATTCTATATAAATAAACGTGATTGTTAATAAGTTCACTATGTACAATTTCTATAGTAATAGATTCGTGTGAATTTCGTATGAACTAATTGTTTCAGCTTTTTGTCTTTTTTGCTGTTAATCATAATTATTATTCGGATTTAAAGTGTTTTTATTTGATTTATCCATTTGTATAAATTAATGTATATTTAAATTTATAGTTATTAAGGAGGATATACGGTGAACTTTGAAGAATTAGCAATTGCTAGACGTTCTGCAATGAAATTTATACAAGGTATAGAAATCCCTGATGAGGATTTTAAAAAAATATTTGAGTTAACTAAGCTTTCTCCATCTTGCTATAATTTGCAGCACACACATTATGTTGTAATTCGTGATCAAGAGCGAAAAGAAAGATTAAAAGAATTAGCGTTTGGTCAATATAAAGTATCGAGTGCATCAGCGGTAGTGCTCGTTTGTGGTGATAAAAGAGCATACCAAAATGTTGAAAATATTTACTTCGGTATGAAAGTTTTAAAAATGATTGATGAATGCGAATATGAAGATACCATTAGGCAAACGAAAGGGTTATATGAAGGAAAAGGAGAGCGTTTCATGGAGGATGAAGCGATTAGAAATGCTTCGTTAAGTGCGATGACTTTTATGTACGCAGCTAAATATTATGGATATGATACATGTCCAATGATTGGTTTCGATGAAAAAGCAGTACAAAGTGAATTAAATATGCCAGAGCATGTAATACCTGTTTTAATGATTACGATAGGGAAAAGTGATACGACTAAAGTTCGTCCAAGAGGATATCGAAAGCCAATTAGTGAGTTTGTTACATACGAATCGTTTTAATAAAATTTATTTAACTATAAAAACAAGGGGATTCTAAATAGAATCTTCTTGTTTTTGCAATTGACAAATAGAATGAAGTTTTATAATATGTAAATCGTAATCATTACGTTTTAGTTTGCGATCTTTGAAAGAAAGGAGAATTACCTATGCGTGTAAATATTACATTAGCTTGTACGGAGTGCGGTGATCGTAATTATATTTCTAAAAAAAATAAACGAAACAATCCAGAACGCATCGAACTAAAAAAATATTGTCCACGATTAAAGCGAGTAACGTTACATCGTGAGACGAAGTAGAAGACTAGAGATATCTCTAGTCTTTTTTTGTTAATAAGTTTTGGTTTTCTTTGTTATAATTACCTTAAATTGTAACGAAGGAGAGGATATGGTGAATCAAAAAGATAAAGAAAGAAAAGAGCACGTAGCTCATATTATTGAAATTCCAGATGAATATAGGCTTGTTGTAGATGATCAAGAAGGGGTTGATGACCCGTATCATCTATTATGGTGGGGACATAAAGATGATGAGGAGAAACAGATACAAATTACATTAAATAGACATACTGGTAATTTAATTGAATTTAGGATAGATGATGGAAATTCTTTTTCGAGTGATAAGGGAGCGATAGAGGAGAATAAAGCAAGAGAGGTTGCAAATACATTCTTAAAAAAATATACAAAAGAAGGATATGAATTCTATACATATGTAACGGTTAAGGACGACAGGCGCGGTTGGAAAGAAGTAAATTATATGCAAGAAGTGAATAGCTATCCATTGCCGAATACTGGGTGTGTTGTGCGAGTGCACCCTTCAGGTAATGTTGTGCATTTTCATTACAATGGACAAAAAGCCATAGAGAAAAAACCGTTATGGCCAAGTGAAATTGTTGGGGAGAATATCGTTTTAGAAAATTTGAAAGCTAGACAAGATATGAGACTTGTATTTGTAGATTTAACATACTCTTCATGTGAGTATGAAAACGGGGAAGAAGTAAAAGGGTACCATCTTGTATATGAACCAGAACCTAGTCATGCGCTTATTGATGCAAGTACAGGTAAAGATTTATATGGGCCAGAACACTATAAATTACCTTCTACAGTACTTGTTGATAAACCGCTAAAGAGTAGTCAAAAAAAAGATGTGTTTGATTTATTTGATTGGGACAAGGGGAAGTTTGTCAAAATAGATGAAAAAGTAGATGAGGATGAAGTCCGGATAAAATTTGTATTAAAAGAAGAATTACAAAAAGAAATAGAAGAGAAGGATTCATATTCAATGGATGAGTTTTATAAAAAACATTTTCCAATGTTGAAACATGATGAATTCGTTATAATTACTCTAGATAAAGAAACAAATCAATTGCTTTCTTTTTTTATGTGGAAGAATGAGAAAAAAAGGAAAACAATCTTATCAAGAGAGCAATGTTTAAGCAAGGCACTTCAATTTTTAGAGCATATTATCCCAGATGCGACAAAGTATGTTCAACTTTGGGATAATTATGAGGAGGAAGAGGGGATAGAGAGGTTTTCCTTTTCAATCTATGTAAATGACATTCATGTAGAGCGGAAATATATTATGATCAACATCAATGCAGAAAATGGTGCTGTGATGCACTACTCTGGAGAGTCTGGCAACTTTATAAAAGAATTACTTACATATGAAACAACACCAAAAGTAACAAAAGAAAAAGCGTTAGAAATATACAGAGAGGCTATCCGAGTTAAATTAGAATGGTTTGTGGATCATCATGCAGAGGAAACGAAATACAAACTACTGTACAAACAAACGACAGATGAAAAACATAAAGAACCTTTTGATTGTAGTCGGGAAATTCGTTATATTGATGCCCAAACTGGGAGAAAGATTTGGAGTAAGTAAAATAAAAAGAGTTATTTTTCAAAGAAATAACTCTTTTTATTTTTATAATTTGTCTGTTCGTTTTTCAAAATTAAATGTGATAGGAAGATTGGAAGAAGAATTATCACTTTTAAATGTTACTTTCCATTCTTTAGTATGGGCTTTAATTTCAAAATTAAGAAGATTCATCGCTCTACGTTTATCTATTTCTAAAAACATATTATGAATTTCTGGTTCTTGCTGTAAATTAAGAGCCTTTAGTGTGACTGTTAATGTGAAAAAATTTTGCCCTTCATATACTATTTTTGATATTTTTGTTTTTTGTGTATTTAACAGTATATAAAAACGGTCTGATGGAGTTAATTGTACAGAGTCATCAGTAATTTCATTCTCGCTATTATAAAGTTCAACTAAGAAAGATGTACTATGGGAAGAATGTTTTTTGCTTGTAATCTGTAATTCAGTAGGAATCATCGGTATTTCATAAAAATCATTCCTTATTATGTTATTGTAATCCTCTGAAAATTTACGGACTTCTTTTGGAAAAGAGTCTTCTTGTGTACTTAAAAAAGTTTTATGTTGCTTTGGAGTTTTTTTACTAAAATTTAATGTTTCTTTAAAGTAATAATTGGATCCAGTTAAAAATAAAAAACTACAAATTAATAAAAAAATTCGATACGGATTTGGAAAGTTAAAGAACAGTAGTATACATGTAATAAATCCAATTACATAGAAAATAAAGATAAGTAGTTCTAGTTTTGAGTGAAAGGAGAAACCATAATTATGAAAAAATTTCATTCCAATTATAATTTGAGCTCCAAAAAACAAAGAAATTCCAAATTGAAAAAATAATAAATCAGGCCCTCTCTTAATAACAAAAGTAATGAACGAAATGAAAAGTAAAAATACCCCTAAATAAATTGTTACATTTAATAATCGATCTAATGTAAGCATGAATAGTTTCCCCTTTAATAGCATATTCATATATAAATAACAATTTTATATAATTATAATATAACAATAAAATATTTTAAATGTTGGAAGTGTTGAGTTTTATAAATAAACTGTACAGACACAAACAACCTCAAGCCCACATACACATAATAAAGACCACTATTTTGGCGGAGGTGAAAGGTTTGAGTCTATTCGCCGCAATTGGATATATGGTTCGAGAAGTGTTTGTCTTTGTTTCTTATGTGAAAAATAATGCGTTTCCGCAGCCGTTATCATCAGATGATGAGAGAAAGTACTTAGAGTTAATGGAGCAAGGTGATGCTCAAGCGAGAAATCTTTTAATTGAACATAATTTACGGCTTGTAGCTCATATCGTTAAAAAATTTGAGAACACAGGAGAAGATGCAGAAGATTTAATTTCAATTGGTACGATCGGGCTCATTAAAGCGATCGAGAGCTATTCTGCAGGAAAGGGAACGAAGCTTGCGACGTATGCAGCACGCTGTATTGAAAATGAAATTTTGATGCATTTACGTGTACTAAAGAAAACGAAAAAAGATGTTTCACTTCATGATCCGATCGGGCAAGATAAAGAGGGCAATGAAATATCGCTTATTGATATATTAAAATCAGAGTCTGAAGATGTAATTGATATGATTCAGCTTAGTATGGAGTTAGAAAAAATTAAAGAGTATATCGATATTTTAGACGAAAGAGAAAAAGAAGTGATTGTGAAACGTTTTGGACTTGGGCTAGATAAGGAGAAAACACAGCGGGAAATCGCTAAGGCGCTTGGCATTTCTAGAAGTTACGTATCACGGATCGAAAAGCGTGCTTTAATGAAAATGTTCCACGAGTTTGTAAGGGCAGAGAAAGAGAAAAAAGCGAAAGAGTAAAGTGTATTAGAAGCAGCCATATTTTAAAATAGGCTGCTTTTCTTATTGTAAATAAGAAAAGAAAACGCGTTATGCTAAGAAGAAATACATGTTCACTGTTGAAAATGACGGATTCTATCTGTAATATTAGAAGGTGCTAAATAATTTAAGAATAATACCATACTTAGTTTTCTGTATGTATAATAAGGCTGCTTTATATGATATGTGGGAATAAGAACCAATTTTACGTATGATATAGAAAGAAAATAAGGGAAAACTAAAGTTATAGACTGATTAGGGGGTTTCGCAATTTGCGACGTACATTATATCGACTTATGATAGAACTTACAAATGGTCGCTTTACTTCTTATATATTACGTAAATTTGCACAATCTCGTTTGAGCTCTATCATTATTCCATCGTATGCGAAAGTTTTTCAAATTAATCAAGATGAGATGGAAAAGGGTTTGAAGGAATATAGAACGTTGCATGAATTATTTACGCGTAAGCTAAAAGAAGGAAAGCGTAGTATTGATACAGATGCATCGAGTATTGTTAGTCCTGTTGATGGTGTTTTTGCAGATTATGGTCCTATTGAGGATACAAAAACATTTGATATTAAAGGAAAGCGCTATTCAATTGTGGATATGCTAGGTAATGAGGAACGTGCAACGCGATATGCAGGCGGTACATATATGGTAATTTATTTGAGTCCAAGTCACTATCATCGCATTCATAGTCCGCTTTCTGGTTCTGTGACTGAAAGATTTGCACTCGGTAGAAAATCGTATCCGGTAAATGCAGCTGGTATGGAATATGGGAAAGAACCGTTGTCAAAAAATTATCGTTCTGTTACAGAAGTAAGCAGTGATGGCGAACATATGGCTCTTGTAAAAGTAGGGGCCATGTTTGTTAATAGTATTGAGCTTTTGCATGAGAGAGACACTGTTCAAAAAGGTGAAGAAATGGCATACTTTACATTTGGTTCAACAGTTGTGTTATTGTTTGAAAAAGATATGATAGAAGTAGTGCAGGAATTAAAGAGTGGGCAAGAGCTGCGTCTTGGTGAAAAAATAGCTACTCGATTAGCTCATAAATAAAGAAACGCTTTTATAACCGTAAGTAAGAGTTATGGGCAAAGATACTTAATGATGAAATCCCCTAGATGGGAGTACTTGTTTATTCGAGAGCCATCGTAGGATGGCTCTTTTTACAGGGCATTCAATAATGTATCCTGTAACTGTTTGATTGGTACGGGCTGATTAAACTTTCACTTTATATATAATCAAGAAGATTTGACAAGCTTGTCCTCTAATGAGCGTCTAATGATTTCTTGTTTTATAAGTAAAATGAAGTCGGGATTTAATTTTAGTTCTTTTGCTTTATAATAAGACTCAGTGAGTAACTCAGTGGATAACTGTTCCATATGTTTTGTTTTCAAGGTGAGTCACCTCCTAATAATATAAGGATTGATTCGTTGATGCATTTAATGTACCAAAAAAATATGACAGTCACAAACGAGTGGTTATCCACATACCTAGGTGGATAAAGTGTGTATAGTTTGTTAGTAAATTCCAAATTAACTGAAAAATTAATGTGGAAAATGTGTACAATTTTATCCACAGGTTATATATCGAAAAATGTTGTCGAAAAATTTTATGAAAAATCCTCAAAGAGGTGAAAGAAATTGAAACTATTTTTACCAAATGAATACGTGAAAAATGTATATCATGTTCAACCAGAAGATTTAAAAAAACGTGGGATTAAAGGTGTTATTACTGATTTAGATAACACTTTAATTGAATGGGATCGTCCAAATGCAACCCCGCAACTTGAAGAATGGTTCTTAAAAATGAAAGAGCAAGGCATCCAAGTAACGGTTGTTTCAAATAATAATGAGCAACGTGTAAAAGATTTTGCTGACCCATTAGGTATTCCATTTATTCATAGTGCACGTAAACCATTTGTTCGAGCGTTTAAGCGTGCGATACAAGAGATGCATCTGCAGGCAGAGGAAGTTGTAGTAATTGGAGATCAGTTACTGACTGATGTGCTTGGTGGAAACCGAGTAGGGCTTCATACAATTTTAGTTGTACCGGTAGCACAAACGGACGGATTAGTGACGCGCTTTAATCGAAAAATTGAACGAAGAATCATGAAAAATATGAAGAAAAAAGGTTTAATTAACTGGGAGGAATAAAGTTTGACTGAAACAATTAAATGTATTGGTTGCGGTGTAGAAATTCAAACAGAAAATAAAAACGAAGTGGGGTATGCTCCTACCTCATCTTTAGAGAAAGAACAAGTCATTTGTCAACGTTGTTTTCGCTTGAAGCATTACAATGAAATTCAAGATGTATCGTTAACAGATGATGACTTCCTACGCATTTTAAATGGAATTGGAAAATCAGATGCATTAGTAGTCAAAATTGTAGATATTTTTGATTTTAATGGTAGCTGGTTACCTGGCTTACATCGTTTCGTAGGGAATAATAAAGTATTACTTGTTGGAAATAAAGCTGATTTAATTCCAAAGTCAGTAAAACATGATAAAGTAAAGCATTGGATGCGCTATAGTGCAAAGCAGCTAGGATTAAAACCAGAAGATGTCTTTTTAATTAGTGCAGCGAAGGGACAAGGAATTGCTGAACTAGCAGATGCTATTGAGTATTATCGCGGCGGCAAAGATGTTTATGTTGTTGGATGTACGAATGTAGGGAAATCGACATTTATTAATCGTATGATTAAAGAATTTAGTGATGAGACTGAAAATGTAATTACAACATCTCATTTCCCAGGAACAACACTGGATTTAATTGATATTCCATTAGACGAAGAATCTTCTTTATATGATACGCCAGGTATTATTAACCACCACCAAATGGCTCATTATGTTGGGAAGCAAAGCTTAAAGCTTATTACACCAACAAAAGAAATTAAGCCGATGGTATTCCAATTAAATGAAGAACAAACGTTATTCTTTAGTGGATTGGCACGTTTTGATTATGTAAGTGGTGGTCGTCGTGCGTTTACTTGTCACTTCTCGAATCGTTTAACAATCCATCGTACAAAGCTTGAGAAAGCAGATGAATTATATAAAAATCATGCTGGAGATTTACTAAGCCCGCCAACGCCAGAAGAATTAGCAAATATGCCTGAGTTAGTGAAATACGAATTTAATATTCGTGAACCAAAGACGGATGTTGTATTCTCTGGATTAGGATGGGTTACTGTGAACGAACCAGGCGCGAAAATTGTTGCACACGTACCAAAAGGAGTAAGTGTTTCACTACGTAAATCTTTAATTTAATATGGAGAGGGATTTATGAAACAATTATATGGTGTAATCGGAAATCCAATTGGACATTCATTATCACCCGTTATGCATAACGATGCATTTGAACACTTGAATATGGATGCCCATTATCATGCATTCCTTGTTGAAGAGGAAGCGCTAGGGGAAGCAGTAAGAGGTTTAAAAGCATTAGGTATTTCAGGATTTAATGTAACAACTCCGCACAAGGTTGCTATCATGGAGTATTTGGATGAGATTGATCCATTGGCAAGGAAAATCGGTGCAGTAAATACAGTGGTTCATAAGAATGGAAGGTTAATTGGCTACAACACAGATGGAATTGGTTTTGTTCGAGCGCTGCAGTCAATTAGTAATGAACCACTTCAAGGGAAACGTATTTTGTTACTTGGTGCAGGTGGTGCTAGCCGAGCTATTTATTTTTCTCTTGCTGATGTAGGTGTAAAAGAGATTGATGTAGCCAATCGTACAGTAGATAAGGCGAAAGAACTTATTGCTGCACGTACGGCCGATGTTCATTCTGTTGCTTTGTCGTTAGAAAAAGCGACAGAAGAACAAGGAAATTATGATATTATCATTCAGACGACAACGATAGGTATGCATCCACACGTCGAACATACGCCATTACAAATGTGTTCGTTAAAAAAAGGAACGATTGTATCAGATATAATTTATAATCCATTTGAAACGAAAATTTTATGTGAGGCAAAAGAGCAAGGCGCAATCATTCAAAATGGTATTGATATGTTTGTTTATCAAGGAGCACTTGCATTTGAAATGTGGACAGGACGTGTACCAAATATTGATCGAATGAAACAATTAGTTATAGAAAAGCTTGGAGGCTAACATATATGTTAACAGGAAAACAAAAAAGATTTTTACGTGCACAAGCACATCATTTAACACCAATTTTTCAAGTAGGAAAAGGCGGAGTAAATGAAAATATGGTAAAACAAATTGGAGAAGCGTTAGAAGTTCGTGAACTATTTAAAGTGAGCGTATTACAAAACTGTGAATTTGATCGCCGTGAGGTTGCGGAAGAACTTGCAAAAGGTGCACGTGCTGAAATCGTTCAAGTAATTGGAAGCACAATCGTTTTATACAAAGAATCAAGAGAAAATAAACAAATTAAGCTTCCTCGATAAAAAGAATAGCATGCGCTATTTTTTATCGCTGATGCGTAATGATGTAGAGAGCGAAACCAATTGAACTTTTATTAATAGCAACTCTCTTCGTTCCTAACCAAGGAGAGTTGCTGTATGTAAGAGGAAGGGGCGTTTCTTTTGAGGAAAATTGGCATCATTGGCGGTACATTTGATCCGCCTCACTATGGACATTTGCTAATTGCAAATGAAGTATATCACGCTTTGGAATTGGAAGAAGTATGGTTCTTGCCAAACCAGATTCCGCCACATAAACAAGGACGTAATATTACAAGTATAGAAAGTCGTTTACATATGTTAGAGCTTGCGACTGAGGCAGAAGAACACTTTTCTATTTGTTTAGAAGAGCTAAGCAGGAAGGGCCCATCTTATACGTATGACACTATGTTACAATTGACGAAGAAGTATCCGGATGTGCAGTTTCACTTTATTATCGGTGGGGATATGGTTGAGTATTTACCGAAGTGGTATAACATTGAAGCTTTACTTAATCTTGTAACATTTGTTGGAGTTGCAAGACCTGGGTATACATTGCATACAACATATAAGATTACTACAGTGGAAATTCCGGAATTTGCAGTTTCTTCATCCTTATTACGTGAGAGATATAAGGAGAAGAAAACGTGTAAATATTTACTTCCTGAAAAAGTACAGGTATATATCGAGAGGAATGGGTTGTATGAATCGTGAGAATGCACTGCATATTGTCAAACAACAAATGCATGAAAAACGTTATATACACACAATTGGTGTAATGGAGACAGCGATTGAGCTTGCTAAGTTATACGGTGTAGACGAGAAAAAAGCAGAGATGGCAGCTATATTCCATGATTATGCGAAATGTAGAGCGATTTCAGAGATGGAAGAGATTATTAAACGTGAAGATTTGCCGAAAGATTTACTTTGCTATAATAAAGAGTTGTGGCATGCGCCTGTTGGGGCATACTTAGTAGAAAAAGAGGTAGGCATTACGGATTCTGAAATATTGCAAGCTATTACATATCATACAAGTGGTCATGAGAA
Source organism: Bacillus sp. AR8-1 (assembly GCF_008042345.1). Taxonomy (NCBI): domain Bacteria; kingdom Bacillati; phylum Bacillota; class Bacilli; order Caryophanales; family Bacillaceae; genus Bacillus; species Bacillus sp. AR8-1. The sequence continues at coordinate 222,158 of NZ_QNUB01000018.1, read as the reverse complement.
CATGACGATGTTAGATAAAGTGATTTATGTAGCTGATTACATTGAGCCAGGGCGAAAGTTTCCGGGTGTGGAAGAGGCTCGTAAACTCGCATATACGGATATAAATCAAGCTTTATTATTTGCGTTAAAGAGAACAATTCAATTTTTAATGGAAAAAAATCAGACGATTTATCCATTAACATTCCAAACATACAATGCAGTTATCAAGGAGGAAATGAGTAAATGAACGATAAAGATTTATTAGTGTTAGCGGCAAAAGCAGCTGATGATAAAAGAGCAGAAGATATGGTTGTCCTAAATATGCAAGGTATTTCACCAATTGCAGATTATTTCATTATTTGTCACGGTAATTCAGATAAACAAGTGCAAGCAATTGCACGTGAAATTAAATCAAAAGCACATGAGTTCCAAATCGACGTACAACGTATGGAAGGTTTTGACGAAGCACGTTGGGTATTAGTTGATCTTGGAGATGTAGTTGCCCATGTATTCCATAAAGATGAGCGTAATCACTATAATTTAGAGCGTCTATGGGGCGATGTGCCACGTGAAGATATAACAGAAGAGCTAGGCCAATGAAATACGAACAATTTGCATTGTTGTACGACGAACTGATGAATGATGTCCCTTATGATAAATGGGTAGAATTCACAGAGGAAAGCCTGCAGCAGGCAGATATGAAAGATGCAAAAATTCTTGATGTAGCATGCGGTACGGGTAATGTAACCCTTCCACTTGTGCAAAAGGGTTACGATTTAATAGGTGTCGATCTTTCAGAAGAAATGTTAACAGTCGCTCAGCAAAAACTAGGAGGAGAGGGATACTTTATTCCTTTTTACCAACAAGACATGCGAGAGCTTGATGTTCCAGGTGAGTTTGACTGTGTCACTATCTTTTGTGATTCATTAAATTATGTATTGCAAGAAGATGGAGTACAAGAAACATTTAGAAGAGTGTTTCACCATTTGCGTCAAGATGGTTTGTTTTTATTTGATGTACATTCTTTATATAAAATACATCATGTATTTCAAAATGAAACGTATACAGTGAATGGAGAAGAAATATCTCTTATTTGGAATTGCTTCCCTGGTGAAGAATCAAATAGTGTAGAGCATGATTTGACATTCTTTGTTCAAGATCCGGAAGAAGATGTGTACCATCGGTTTGACGAATGTCACGTGCAACGTGCATATCAAGTGGAAGAGTTAACGAAATGGCTTGAAGAAGCAGGTTTTACAGTTCTTCGTGTAACAGGTGATTTTGAGCGACTTGAAGTTACAGAACAAACAGAGCGTATTTTCTTCATGGCGAAGAAAAACGGATAAAACAAATAAAACAAAAGCAACCGAGAAGGTTGCTTTTGTTTTATAAAGAAGATGTATTTTTAGTTCTAGCATAATCTGAAGATCGTATGCGTAAAGTGTGGGAATAGTAGTTGAAATGAAAATGTATTGTAAAAAAGTAAGTATTTATAAAAAGGATTTGGAATGAAAATGACGTATTTATTATGTGTGTTTATTGAATTGCTGATCAACGCATTCTAAATCTTCATCAAATTTTTCATGTGTTCGCTCGATTAACTTATGGAACATATCTCCAACGTGTTCTTCTAAAACCCGAATGCCTTCCCCGGTAACGCCGCCTTTCACGCAAACCTTTTCTTGTAAGGTAGGTAATGTGAAGATTTCTTTTTCAAGTAATTTCCCCATCCCCACGACCATTTCACTTACTAAAGTAGTAGCCTCTTCGTGTGTAATATTTGTTTTATCTACAGCAGCGTTAATGAAGCATTGTAGTAAATAACTAAAGAAAGCAGGACCGCAACTTGCTATATCAGATGAAACACGTGTTATATCTTCTTCTATTACAAGAGGTGTAGAAATATTTTTGAATAGACGAAGTAGTTTTTGTTGCCATTCTTCAGAGCAATTATCTCCAAATGTAAATAGTGAGGCGCCAGAGAGGGCGCGATTTGTGATACTTGGAATGATACGTGCGACGTGGCACGGTACGAGAGTCTCTAATTGTGATGGAGATATTGGACTTGTAATAGAAACTAAGCACGTTTCATCAGAAAAATGTTCAGCGTATTTTTTTAGGATAGGGTATATATCTATCGGCTTAACGCAAATAAAAATAAGTTGTGATTGTTCGATTACTTCCGGGATTGTTTTTGCTATATGAACAGAAGGGTATTTTTCTTTTATATGATATGCTTTGGCAGGCGTCCGATTAATGATTGTAAGGCACGAAGGTTTGACAGCACGGGTTTCTAAAAATGCATCGATTAGTATATTCCCCATGTTTCCTGTCCCTATAATTCCTATGTTCAAAGTTTCATCCCTCCTTCGTAACAGCTTTCTCCTAAACAATATGAATGATGTTATAAATTTATGATTAGAGGTGTAAAATGATGTGGGATTTTCCGAAAAAGTGGTTAGGTTTAGTAGCTATTATTGGAACTTTACTTTTTCTTGTTTTTTGGAAAACGAATCAGAGTGTAGAACGAACGCCTATTACAATGAATGTGCAAGAGAAGGAGATAGAAAAAAAGGGTAAACCGAAAATATCGGATACAAAGGAACAGAAAAGAACAATTATAATTGATGTGAAAGGAGCGGTTAATAAAGAAGGGGTATATGAAATGAAGGAAGGGGATCGCGTAAAGGATGCGGTTCAAAAGGCTGGTGGTTTTTTATCAGAAGTAGATATGAAAAAAGTGAATTTAGCACAAATTGTACAAGATCAAATGCTTCTTTATATACCGAGTAAAAATGAGTCAGAACAAGGGATGTTTACTTCTTCTAAGGAAGATGGCAAGATTCGAATAAATACAGCAGCGAAAGAGCAATTGGAAAAAATTACAGGGATTGGCTCTCGAAAGGCAGAAAGTATTTTGAAATATCGAGAAGAACATGGTCCGTTTCAGAAAATAGAAGATTTATTAGAGATTGATGGGATTGGTGCGAAGTCTCTTGAAAAGATAAAAGATCAAATTATTATTCCGTAAAAGATTGACGAAGTTTTTCTTCTTTCGCTACACTACAAGTAGACAAAAAAGTAGGTGAAAAATATGGAACGAATTTCATGGGATCAATATTTTATGACGCAAAGCCATCTACTATCGTTACGTAGTACATGTACAAGGCTTGCGGTAGGAGCGACAATCGTTCGCGATAAACGAATTATTGCTGGTGGATATAATGGTTCGATTAAAGGTGGCGTACATTGTATAGATGATGGTTGTTACGTAATCGATAATCATTGTGTTCGGACAATTCATGCCGAAATGAATGCTTTATTACAATGTGCCAAGTTTGGTGCGAAAACAGAGGAAGCAGAAATTTACGTTACGCATTTCCCTTGTTTACAATGTTGTAAGGCAATTATTCAAAGTGGTATTACAGCGGTTTATTATGCGCAGGATTATAAAAATCATCCATACGCCATAGAGTTATTTGAACAAGCGAATGTAACAGTGAAGCACGTTCCGCTAGAATATGATATCGCTGCATTAGAGGAGCAAAAACGTTATACGGAGTTAAAAGAATTATTTGCGTCTTTAGAAAAAGATAATTTATCAATGGAAGAATTACAGCATGTATTCACGAAAGCAAAAATGATGCTATAAGGAGTGAGTATAAGTTGCAGGAACAATGGGGTTATGTTGCAATCTCGTTTATAATAGGGATTGCAATTGCCTTTTCCTCGTCACTTTTATTGATAGTTTTTTGCCTCTTTTTAAATGTTTTCTTCTGTTTATATCGCACTTCGCGTAAAACCTTCTTTTTTTGCATTGTAGCGTGCTTTAGTGGCGTTATATACACTTCCTATGTTCAAGGGTGGAATAAGTCTCTAGGAGAGCCCTATGGAGTTACAAGAGGGGTTATACAAAATACACCGCTTGTTAATGGGGATCGCCTATCTTTTCAGTTTGAAGATCACAATAAAAATATAGTGCAGTTAAGTTATAGAATAAAATCAGCCTTGGAAAAGGAAAAAATGCAGCAATTATACGCAGGGATATCATGTGTATTCGAGGGTGAGAGGAAAGAACCGCAAACAGCTCGGAATTTTCATGGTTTTAATTACCGTGATTATTTATACAAGCAACATATTCATTTCACATTTGAGGCTACATATATTTCTGAATGCTATAAAACATCACTGTCGCTCATGCAACGGATTCTCCTTTTGAGGCAACAAGTAATCTCGAAAGTTACAGAGATGTTTCCAGAGCAATCAGGTGCTTTTATGAATGCGTTACTATTTGGTGATAGACAACAAATGACGTTTGAAGTGGAAGAGCAATATCAACAGTTTGGTCTTGTACATTTGTTAGCAATTTCAGGTTCGCACATTGTATTGTTAATGGTGATAGTATATTTTATTTTGCTAAGAAGTGGTGCGACGAGGGAGGTAGCAACAATTTGCCTTATCATTTGTATTCCTTTGTATATGGTTTTAGCAGGGGCGTCACCCTCTGTTATAAGGGCTTCTATAACAGGAGTTTTGACGTTGATTGCTTTTATGTGCTCGATTCGTTTATCTAGTTTAGATGCTTTAAGTGTAACAGCTATATGTATGCTTATATATGACCCTTATCTTGTTTTTAATATTGGATTTCAGTTTTCTTTTGTAGGTAGCTTCGCTTTACTTTTGTCTGCTCCGTTATTGTTAGTGAGTAGCAACGGAGTAATCCGAAATTCTATTTATATTTCTATCATTTCACAGCTCGTTAGTACTCCGATTTTGTTATATCACTTTGGTTATTTTTCTCCATATAGCATTTTCCTCAATCTTTTATACGTTCCGTTTTTATCTATCATTGTATTACCATGTAGCATTATTATTTTACTGTGTATGCCAATTGTCCCGTTTCTCGCAAAAGGATTTGCGGATGTGTTATCAATAGGCTTGAGTATGTCTAATGTTTTTCTAAGTTATTGTGAAAGTTTACCATTTAACCAGCTTATTTTCGGGAAAACGTCCTTCAATCTTGTAGCTGTATATTGCGCGAGTATTGTCAGTATATTGATGGTTTGGGAAAGGAGAGCGCCGAAAAAAATGGTTTGTATAGTTGTGAGTATATTTCTTTTTATTAGCACGTGTCATTATGTATATCCATATTTTAGAGGAAGTGGAAGTGTAACATTTATTGATGTTGGACAAGGTGATGCAATATTAATTCGCCTTCCGTATGATAAAGGGGTTTATCTTATTGATACAGGTGGAACGCTTCGTGTCAATAAGGAAGAGTGGCAACAAAAAAAGCATGAATTTTCTGTTGGAAATGATGTTTTAATACCCTATTTACAAAAAGAAGGTATTAAAACAATTAATAAATTAATCGTAACGCATGGAGATGCAGATCATATAGGTGCTGCGCAAGAATTATTATCATATATACCTGTAAAAGAAGTTGTGTTTGGCCGGAAGGGAAAAGATGCAGTATTAGAAAAAGTAGTAAAGAAACAGGCATTAGAAAAGGAAATGAAAATAACTGAAGTGGGGGAAGGGGAAAGTTGGAGTGTAAATGAAGCTGAATTTTTCGTTTTAGCTCCAAAAGGAAAAGAAAAAAGTGAAAATAATGCTTCAATTGTAATATGGGCAAAATTTGGAGGATTGACGTGGCTATTTACAGGCGATTTAGAAGAAGAAGGAGAGCAGTTTTTAGTATCTGCGTATCCAGATTTGCGAGTAGATGTTTTAAAAGTTGCTCATCATGGAAGTAACACGTCATCTATAGAGTCTTTTTTGAACGTTATACAGCCCCGTGTAGCGATTATATCTGTTGGTAAGCAGAATAGATATGGACACCCACATAAAGAAGTGATAGAGCGTTTGGAGAAGATGGGGAGTGTGATATGGCGCACGGACAAGCAAGGTGCTATTTCCTATGTTTTTAAAGGGGAAAATGGAACCTTTCAAAGTAAAATCACATACGATAAGACATATAATAGGTGAAAAAGAGAAGACTGCCATGAAGTGGCAGCCTTTAAGAACCGATAAATTTAATAACAGTTGCAATGATGAAAAGTGTTGCGAAAAAACCAAATGAGACGATAAATCCTACCCCTGAATCAATAGCGTCATTGCGTTTACTTTGAACGTTTTGTTCAAAATCATTCATTTAGAATCCCTCCCCAACATTCCACTTTAGTATAAAATATTGTCAGAAAAAAATCTACAATTTCCATATGAAGAGAAAATGAGCTTTTTTGCTACTTTTAGATCATGAAGTAACGTGAGTTTTTTGTTTCCAAGCATGTTAACAGTTGGCACTTATACTCGAATTTTTATTGTGAATAATAAAGGGAAGGTGATTACCGCACACCAATAAGAAACCCGGGGCTTATTGCGTGGCGTTTAATATAAATAAAGGGACGGGTTATAAAGCCTGTTCCTTTGTACTTGTAAAACAAAAGCTAGGGCATTAGTATAAATATATATTGCCAAGTTAGGGAGTAGGAAAAAGTATGAGTGATATACATAAAAAAATTAAAAAGAAACAGTTTGCTTCGTTATATTTACTATATGGAACGGAAGCTTTTTTTATAAATGAAACGATAAAGCTTATTACGACAGAAGCACTTGAAGAAGAAGAAGATCGAGAGTTTAATGTTGTGACATACGATTTGGAAGAAGCATATTTAGAAGATGTGGTTGAGGATGCGCGTACGCTTCCTTTCTTTGGAGAACGGAAAGTACTGTTAATAAAATCACCGCTATTTCTGACTTCGCAAAAAGAAAAGTTAGAGCAAAATATAAAAATTTTAGAAGAATACATTGGTGAACCTTCTCCATTTTCTATTCTTGTTTTTGTTGCGCCTTACGAAAAACTTGATGAGCGAAAAAAAATTACAAAACTATTAAAGAAAACAGCAGATGTAGTAGAAGCGAATGCGATGCAAGTGCAGGATGTTCAGAAGTGGATTATTGCTCGTGCAGATGAAGTGCATGTGCACATTGATAACGCGGCTGTTAGTTTGTTGCTAGAGCTTGTGGGAAGTAATGTAACGATGTTGGCGAAGGAAATGGACAAGTTAACGTTATACGTTGGTATGGGCGGAGAGATTACGACGAAACTTGTTGCAGAGCTTGTGCCAAAATCAGTTGAGCAAAATGTATTTGCTTTGACAGAAAAAGTGGTGAAAAAAGATATTGCAGGTGCAATGCAAATTTTGGATGGATTATTTACGCAGCAGGAAGAGCCGATTAAATTGCTTGCGTTATTAGTGAGTCAATTCCGTTTGTTGTATCAAGTGAAAGAGTTACAGCAACGTGGTTATGGGCAAAATCAAATTGCATCTCATATTGGTGTACATCCGTATCGTGTAAAATTGGCGATGAATCAAACGAAATTTTTCTCTTTTGAAGAATTAAAAAAAGTGATTATAGAATTAGCAGAAGCTGATTATAGTATGAAGACGGGAAAGATGGATAAGAAACTTGTGCTCGAGTTTTTCTTAATGCGATTAAATCATATGTGATGACACAAAAAAAGTTCATGTACCTAGTGCATGAACTTTTTTTGTATATAAAAAAACGATCCAAATGGATCGTTTTTTAAACGCCTTACGCGTTTACTTGTTTCGCTAAGCGAGATTTTTGACGAGATGCAGCGTTTTGGTGGATAAGACCTTTACGAGCTGCTTTGTCAAGTTTTTTAGAAGCAGTTTTGAAAGCTTCTTTAGCATTTTCAAGATCGTTATTAGTAACTAAAGCTTCTACAGTTTTAACAGCAGAACGCATGTCAGACTTGATAGAAGCGTTATGTGCACGACGCTCTTCGCTAAGTTTAGCGCGTTTGATAGCAGATTTGATGTTTGCCATACTTTTCACCTCCCTGGTGCAATCGAATGACTCGATTCTTACATAGAACAAGTGATATTCTATCAAACGGTGAAGAGAATTGCAATAGTATATCCATGAAATTTCACGTAAAGGAAAGAATGACCTTATATAACTTTGGGAAATCTAACGATATTTACTATGAATTACGGAGGAGATACGATGAAAGAACCATTGGATTTAAGTAAATATAGCGTTAGAACTGACCTTGCTGTAGAAGCTCATCAAATGTTGCAAGAAAGCCAAGAAGAACAAAAAGGGATACAGGGGGTAATTGTAAAAGAGAGGGAAGAAGAAGGTACTATAATTACAAAAGTAACAATTGATGAAGCTGCCTCTGAAGCGATGGGTAAAAAACCTGGAAATTATTTAACGCTTGAAGTACAAGGTATACGTCAGCAAGATACAGAACTTCAACAAAAAGTGGAGCGTATTTTTGCAAAAGAATTTTCTTATTTCTTAGAAGAGGTTGGTGTTACCAAAGAAGCGAGCTGTTTAATTGTAGGCCTTGGGAATTGGAATGTAACACCGGATGCTCTTGGGCCAATAGTTGTAGAAAATGTATTAGTAACGAGACATTTGTTTCAATTGCAGCCTGAAAGTGTAGAAGAAGGATTCAGGCCTGTTAGTGCAATTCGGCCGGGGGTAATGGGGATTACAGGCATCGAAACGAGCGATGTTATTTATGGGATTATTGAGAAGACAAATCCAGACTTTGTAATTGCGATTGACGCATTAGCTGCCCGTTCTATTGAACGAGTAAATAGCACGATACAAATTTCTGATACTGGAATCCATCCTGGATCAGGGGTTGGGAATAAACGTAAGGAACTAAGTAACGAGACATTAGGTATCCCTGTTATCGCAATTGGTGTTCCGACTGTGGTCGATGCCGTTTCGATTACAAGTGATACGATTGATTTTATTTTGAAACATTTTGGTCGAGAGATGAAAGAAGGAAACAAACCTTCAAGATCTTTGTTACCAGCGGGATTTTCATTTGGAGAAAAGAAAAAATTAACAGAAGAAGATATGCCAGATGAAAAGAGCCGAAATATGTTTTTAGGTGCTGTTGGTACGTTAGAAGAAGAAGAAAAAAGAAGGTTGATTTATGAAGTGCTATCGCCTCTTGGTCATAACTTAATGGTGACCCCAAAAGAAGTAGATACTTTTATTGAGGATATGGCGAATGTAATAGCGAGTGGTTTAAATGCAGCGCTGCATCATCAAATTGATCAAGATAATACGGGAGCGTATACACATTGAGGGAGAAAGATGATAATAGTTTGAGTCGTTTTGCGCTTTTGTGTATATGTAGTGTGGCTTTATGTTTACTTATGATGATAGCAGGAGTGTCACTTGCTAATCATGGTTTGAAAAGTATGAAAGGTTATCGGCAATTGTCGTATGAACAAATAGCTCATATGACAGGGACAGAGAGTACAGGTGCTGAATCAGAAATTTTGGGTAGTTCGTTTTCAGCTTCAGAAAAACAACAACAATTAGAACGTTTAAGAAGTTTTAATGTTGTAGAAGGAATTGGGATGGCGGTAGCAAGTGTAGCTTATGAAATGACGAAGTTCGGAACGGATATAGTTGTTGGGAAAATAAAGGGGATTTTTAGCTAAGAGTAGCATGGGAGATGGTTGTTTTACTGATTTGTAAGACAACCGTTTTAAAATTTGAAAAGGGTTTGTCTCTTATGGTTTATTCGCATAAGATATAGATAGAATGATTTGTATCGTAAGCAGCACGAGTTTTCATTGAATCTTTGTTGCTCTATTGATATAATCAGTGCTAGTGTATATTGGCGAGACTATTAGGAGTTGAGAACATAGATGAACAAAGAAGAAAGAGCAAAAAGACAGTCCAAAATTCGTAATTTCTCTATTATTGCTCATATTGACCACGGAAAATCAACGTTAGCAGACCGTATTTTAGAGAAAACAAATGCGTTAACACAACGCGAAATGAAAGCTCAGTTGCTTGACTCTATGGATTTAGAGCGTGAGCGTGGTATTACAATCAAATTAAACGCAGTTCAATTAAACTATAAAGCAAAAGATGGTGAAGAGTATATTCTTCATTTAATTGATACACCAGGACACGTCGACTTTACGTACGAAGTATCTCGTAGTTTAGCGGCTTGTGAAGGCGCGATTCTTGTAGTAGATGCAGCGCAAGGTATTGAAGCTCAAACGTTAGCGAACGTATACTTAGCGCTCGATAACAACTTAGAAATTTTACCAGTTATCAATAAAATCGACTTACCAAGTGCGGATCCAGAACGTGTACGTCAAGAGGTAGAAGATGTAATTGGTTTAGATGCATCAGAAGCGGTACTTGCTTCTGCGAAAGCTGGAATTGGTATTGAAGAAATTTTAGAACAAATTGTTGAAAAAGTACCAGCTCCGGCAGGTGATTCAGAAGAGCCGTTACAATGTATGATTTTCGACTCTTTATATGATCCGTACCGTGGTGTAATTGCTTATATCCGTGTTGTAAATGGAACGGTAAAAGTTGGCGATAAAGTACGTATGATGGCAACGGGTAAAGAATTTGAAGTAACAGAAGTAGGTGTATTTACACCGAAAACTACGCAACGTGACGAGTTAACAGTAGGTGATGTAGGTTTCTTAGCAGCATCTATTAAAAACGTAGGTGATACACGTGTTGGTGATACGATTACACATGCGAAACGTCCAGCTGCAGAGGCGTTACCAGGTTACCGTAAATTAAACCCGATGGTATTCTGTGGGCTGTATCCAATTGATTCTGCTCGTTATAACGATTTACGTGATGCGTTAGAAAAATTAGAGTTAAACGATTCTGCTCTTGAGTTTGAACCAGAAACATCTCAAGCGTTAGGATTTGGTTTCCGTTGTGGATTCTTAGGACTTCTTCACATGGAAATCATTCAAGAACGTATTGAACGTGAATTTAAGATTGACTTAATTACAACAGCGCCAAGCGTTATTTATAAAGTTTATTTAACAAACGGTGAAGATGTTATTGTTGATAATCCATCTAATATGCCAGATCCACAGTCTATCGATCGTGTAGAAGAGCCGTTTGTGAAGGCTTCAATTATGGTTCCGAATGACTATGTTGGAGCTGTAATGGAAATTTGCCAAGGTAAACGTGGAACGTTTATTGATATGCAATATTTAGATGAAACGCGTGTTACATTAACATATGAAATCCCGTTATCAGAAATCGTATATGACTTCTTCGATCAATTGAAATCAAATACGAAAGGGTATGCATCATTTGACTACGAGTTAATTGGTTATAAACCATCTAAACTTGTGAAAATGGATATTCTTTTAAATAATGAACAAGTGGATGCTTTATCATTTATCGTACACCGTGATTCAGCGTATGACCGTGGTAAAGTAATTGTAGAGAAATTAAAAGAATTAATTCCGAGACAACAGTTCGAAGTACCAATTCAGGCGACTATCGGAAATAAAGTTGTAGCACGTTCTACAATTAAGGCGATGCGTAAAAACGTACTTGCAAAATGTTACGGCGGTGACATTTCTCGTAAGCGTAAACTTCTTGATAAGCAAAAAGAAGGTAAAAAACGTATGAAGTCTGTTGGTTCTGTAGAAGTGCCACAAGAGGCATTCATGGCTGTACTGAAAATGGATGACAACTAATATTTGAAATAAAAAAGAAGTCGTTTGTGCGGCTTCTTTTTTCTGTATAATTACTTTTTAGACATCTGAGCAGCTCTCATTTACAATAATGAGAGAGCTTTTTAGTTCATATAGAGTTAGGAGATTGTTAATGTCCGAAAATATTCGAAAAGATATTCAAGATAAAATACAAAATGGCAATTTTAATTGTGAAAAGGAATTGACGCTTTCTATTATTAGTGGAAAGTGGAAAGTTGTGATACTGTGGCATCTTGGTGTGGAAGGGCCTCATCGTTTTAGTGAATTACAACGGTTATTCCCAAGCATTTCTCATAAAGTTTTGTCGAACCAATTAAAAGAGTTAATGGAAGATGGGATTGTTGATCGAACAGTATATCCCGAAATTCCTCCTCGTGTTGAGTATTATATGACGGAACTAGGCATGTCACTTTTACCGATCGTTGAAATGATGTATGATTGGGGAAAAATGCGAATGGAACAAATTCGTAATACGTTAGAGAAGTAGAGAATCCTCCGGAGTGCGGAGGTTTTCTTTTTAGAAAGGTAGGAGTTATATTTGGTACAAGCTGCATATATTCATATTCCGTTTTGTCAGCACATTTGTCACTATTGTGATTTTAATAAAGTGTTTATTGAACGCCAACCGGTTGATCAATATTTAGATTATTTAGAGAAGGAAATAATAAATACGGTTCAAAAAGTTCCGTTTGATAGTATGAAAACGATTTTTGTGGGCGGTGGAACTCCGACAGCGTTAAATATGGAACAGACAAAAAAATTACTCGAGATTATTAATCGTCATTTGCGTCCGTTTGCTCCGAATTGTGAATTGACATTTGAAGCGAATCCAGGAGATCTACCGAAAGAGAAGTTGAATGTACTACTAGAAGGTGGAGTGAATCGAATTAGTTTTGGTGTGCAAACGTTCCGTGATGAACTGCTTGAGAAAATCGGGCGCAAGCATACGAGGGAAGATGCATTCCTAGCGATTCGAGAAGCTCAGGAAGTAGGCTTTAAAAATATTAATGTAGATATTATTTATGCTTTGCCAGGACAAACGATAGAAGATGTGAAGGAAACATTAGACATTGCTTTTACGCTTGGTGTACAACATTTCTCGGCATATTCATTAATTGTGGAACCTAAAACGGTGTTTTATAACTTAATGAATAAAGGGAAATTGCGTCTTCCGGGTGAAGACCATGAAGCTAAAATGTATGAAATGGTAATGGATGAAATGGAGAAACACGGTTATAACCAGTATGAAATTAGTAATTTCTCAAAAGGTGACAATAAAAGTAGACATAATCTCACATACTGGAATAATGAAGAGTATTATGGCTTTGGAGCTGGAGCTCATAGTTATGTGAATGGGGAACGTATTCAAAATGTAGGTCCGCTGAAGCAATATTTTAATAAAATTGATGAAACAGGATTTCCGTATTTAGATGTTCATAAGGTGACGGAGAAAGAAAGAATGGAAGAAGAACTGTTCTTAGGACTTCGAAAAACAAAAGGTGTTTCTAAAACGGCATTCCGCAATAAATTTAATGTGGAGATGGATCAAGTTTTCGCGAAGCAGTTACAAAGCAATCAAGAACAAGGATTACTTGAAGAGGAAAATGGACATGTGCGTTTAACGCGAAAAGGAAAATTATTAGGGAATGAAGTATTCCAATCATTTTTGATTGACTAATTAAATGTTCCATAGGCGTGAAAAAGTTTCATTATTTCGTGACGTTTCCGTTGACAATTGAATGTCAATTTTGGTAAGTTATTAATAGATTTAGCACTCAAAGACAAAGAGTGCTAACAGAGGTGATGATGAGATGCTTACGGAACGTCAGCTCTTAATTTTACAAACAATTATTGATGACTTTATTGGATCAGCGCAGCCTGTTGGGTCTAGAACGTTGGCTAAAAAAGATGAAATTACATTTAGTTCAGCTACTATTCGAAATGAAATGGCGGACTTAGAAGAATTAGGTTTTATTGAAAAAACGCACAGTTCTTCTGGACGTGTTCCTTCTGAGAAAGGCTACCGATTTTATGTAGACCATCTTTTAGCGCCGCAAAACTTACCGAACGCTGAAATTGTACAAATTAAAGATTTATTTGCTGAAAGAATTTTTGAAGCGGAAAAAATTGCACAGCAATCTGCTCAAATTTTATCAGAACTTACGAATTATACGGCCATTGTTCTTGGACCGAAGTTAAGTACAAATAAACTTAAAAATGTACAAATTGTGCCGCTTGATCGTCAAACTGCAGTCGCTATTATTGTAACTGATACAGGGCATGTACAAAGTAAAACGATTACCGTTCCGGAATCTGTTGATTTATCAGATTTAGAAAAAATGGTTAATGTTTTAAATGAAAAGCTATCTGGCGTACCGATGGAAGAACTTCATAATAAAATCTTTAAGGAAATTGTTACAGTTTTACGTGGGTATGTTCATAATTACGATAGTGCAATAAAAATGTTAGATGGTACATTTCAAGTTCCGTTATCGGAAAAGATATACTTTGGAGGAAAAGCAAATATGCTTTCGCAGCCAGAGTTCCATGACATTCAAAAGGTTAGATCTTTGCTTACCATGATTGATAATGAAGCCGAATTTTATGACATTTTGCGTCATAAACAAGTCGGGATTCAAGTGAAAATTGGTAGGGAAAACACTTCGACGGCTATGGAGGATTGCAGTTTAATTTCTGCAACATATTCGATCGGCGAAGAGCAACTTGGAACAATTGCTATTTTAGGTCCTACGAGAATGCAATATTCTCGTGTAATTAGTTTGTTACAGTTATTTACGAGACAATTTACTGATGGACTTAAAAAGTAAATGAGAGTAATACATTCGCTCAAGTGATGAAATTTTCATTGCTGTGTGTAATATATAATGCTTAGGTAATCATGCTATGCATGATACCTAATACCTTTTAAGGAGGTGAATATTGTGGAAGAGCGTAACGAACAAGTGGTAGAAGAAGTAAAAGAAGCGCAAGTTGAAGAAGCTGTCACGCCAGAAAACAGTGAAGAAACTGTAGAAGAAAAAAGTGAGGCTGCTCTTTTACAAGAAAAAGTAGATGAGTTACAAGCGAAACTAACGGAAACGGAAGGTCGCACATTACGTCTACAAGCTGATTTTGAAAATTATAAGCGCCGTGTCCAAATGGATAAACAGGCTGCTGAAAAATATAGAGCACAAAGTCTAGTTTCAGACATCTTGCCAGCTCTTGATAATTTTGAAAGAGCAATGCAAGTGGAAGCCACTGATGAGCAAACGAAATCCTTGTTACAAGGTATGGAAATGGTGCATCGTCAATTGTTAGAAGCGCTGACTAAAGAAGGTGTGGAAGTGATTGAAGCTGTTGGTAAACAGTTTGATCCTAATGAACACCAAGCTATTATGCAAGTGGAAGATAGTGAATTTGAATCAAACGCGGTTGTGGAAGAATTCCAAAAAGGTTATAAATTAAAAGACCGTGTGATTCGCCCATCAATGGTAAAAGTAAATCAATAATTTACATAAAACTAGGAGGATTCGCCATGAGTAAAATTATCGGTATTGACTTAGGTACAACAAACTCTTGTGTAGCTGTTATGGAAGGTGGAGAACCAAAGGTTATCCCAAATCCAGAAGGAAACCGTACAACACCTTCTGTTGTAGCTTTCAAAAATGAAGAACGTCAAGTTGGGGAAGTTGCAAAGCGCCAAGCAATTACAAACCCAAATACAATCATGTCTGTTAAACGTCATATGGGTACAGACTACAAAGTAGAAGTTGAAGGTAAAGATTATACACCTCAAGAAATTTCTGCAATCATTTTACAAAACTTAAAAGCTTCTGCTGAAGCATACTTAGGTGAAACAGTAACGAAAGCTGTTATTACAGTACCTGCATACTTCAACGATGCAGAGCGTCAAGCAACGAAAGATGCTGGTCGTATCGCTGGTTTAGAAGTTGAGCGTATCATTAACGAGCCAACAGCAGCAGCACTTGCTTACGGTTTAGAAAAACAAGACGAAGAACAAAAAATCTTAGTATATGACTTAGGTGGCGGTACATTTGACGTATCTATCCTTGAGTTAGCAGACGGCACATTCGAAGTTATTTCAACTGCTGGTGACAACCGTCTTGGTGGCGATGACTTTGACCAAGTTATCATCGATCACTTAGTAGCTGAGTTCAAAAAAGAAAATAACATTGATTTAAGCCAAGATAAAATGGCGCTTCAACGCTTGAAAGATGCAGCTGAAAAAGCGAAAAAAGATCTTTCTGGTGTAACACAAACTCAAATTTCATTACCATTCATTAGTGCTGGAGCTGCTGGTCCATTACACTTAGAATTAACGTTAACAAGAGCGAAATTCGAAGAGCTTTCAGCAGGTCTTGTTGAAAGAACATTAGAGCCAACTCGTCGTGCATTAAAAGACGCTGGTTTTGCTCCAAGCGAATTAGATAAAGTTATTCTTGTTGGTGGATCTACTCGTATCCCAGCTGTACAAGAAGCTATTAAACGTGAAACTGGTAAAGAGCCATATAAAGGTGTAAACCCTGATGAAGTTGTAGCATTAGGTGCTGCAGTTCAAGGTGGCGTACTTACTGGTGATGTAGAAGGCGTTCTATTATTAGACGTAACTCCACTTTCTTTAGGTATTGAAACTATGGGTGGCGTGTTCACGAAATTAATCGAGCGTAACACTACAATTCCAACAAGTAAGTCACAAGTATTCTCGACAGCTGCTGATAATCAACCAGCAGTAGACATTCACGTATTACAAGGTGAGCGTCCAATGTCAGCTGACAACAAAACGTTAGGTCGTTTCCAATTAACTGACCTTCCACCAGCACCACGTGGTATTCCACAAATCGAAGTAACATTCGATATTGATGCGAACGGTATCGTTAACGTACGTGCGAAAGACTTAGGAACAAGCAAAGAGCAAGCTATTACAATCCAATCTTCTTCAGGTCTTTCTGATGAAGAAGTAGAACGTATGGTACAAGAAGCGGAAGCAAATGCTGACGCTGACCAAAAACGTAAGGAAGAAGTTGAACTTCGTAACGAAGCTGACCAACTTGTATTCCAAACAGACAAAGTTGTAAAAGATTTAGAAGGTAAAGTAGATGCAGCTGAAGTTGCAAAAGCAACAGAAGCGAAAGAAGCATTACAAGCTGCAATTGAGAAAAACGAGCTTGAAGAAATTCGTGCGAAAAAAGATGCTTTACAAGAAATCGTACAACAATTAACTGTTAAATTATACGAGCAAGCTCAAGCAGCTGCTGGTCAAGCAGAAGGTGCGCAAGGTGCACAAGACGCTGGCACGAAGAAAGACAATGTAGTTGACGCTGAGTTTGAAGAAGTAAAAGAAGACAAGTAATTCAACTGTAAACATAATAAGTAAGATGACAAAAAGTCAAAGTCAAGCGTGCCTTGACTTTGGCTTTTTTCACGAATGAGAAGCGATGTGTGAGGATCTTAAGTTTTTCGCTTTGCATACTGTAAGTGAGGAAACTTTGTTGCAAAGCACTTTCTTTCGGTGTTAAAATTACGTTTATGTGAAAGATTCGGGGGTTGTAAATTTATGAGTAAACGAGACTATTATGAGGTCCTTGGGCTTAGCAAGGGCGCTTCAACAGATGAAATAAAAAAAGCGTATCGTCGTTTGGCTAAAAAATACCATCCAGACGTAAGCAAAGAAGAAAATGCAATTGAAAAGTTTAAAGAAGTACAAGAAGCATACGAAGTGTTAAGTGATGATCAAAAGCGTGCGCAGTACGATCAATTTGGTCATGCTGGTGCAAATCAAGGATTCGGTGGATTTGGCGGCGGAGGAGACTTCGGCGGTGGCTTCGGTTTTGAAGATATATTTAGTTCTTTCTTTGGCGGTGGCGGCGGCAGACGTCGTGATCCAAATGCTCCGCGCCAAGGTGCTGACTTACAATATCAAGTCACTTTAGATTTTGAAGAAGCTATTTTTGGTAAGGAATTAAATGTGGAAATTCCAGTAGAAGATCCATGTGATACTTGTAAAGGTAGTGGAGCAAAACCAGGAACTTCAAAAGAAACATGTAAACATTGTTCAGGCTCTGGTCAAGTGAGTGTAGAACAAAACACACCGTTTGGTCGTATCGTAAACCGTCAAGCTTGTGGTCATTGTTCAGGAACTGGACAAATTATTAAAGAAAAATGTACGACATGTCACGGTTCAGGTAAAGTTCGTAAGCGTAAAAAAATCAATGTTAAAATTCCAGCGGGTATCGATAATGGTCAACAAATTCGTGTGTCTGGAAAAGGTGAAGCCGGCGTAAATGGCGGACCAGCAGGAGACTTATATGTTGTCGTTCATGTAAGAAATCATGAATTCTTCGAGCGTGAAGGAGATCACATTATTTGCGAAATGCCATTAACATTTGCGCAAATGGCGCTTGGTGATGAAGTGGAAGTTCCTACTGTTCATGGTAAAGTGAAGCTGAAAATTCCAGCAGGAACACAAACTGGAACAGAATTCCGCTTAAAAGGAAAAGGTGCTCCGAACGTACGTGGATACGGCCAAGGAGATCAATATGTAGTCGTTCGTGTTGTTGTACCGACGAAATTGACTTCACAGCAAAAAGATTTATTACGTGAATTTGCAGGACAAGAAGAGCAGGATGATAGTTTATTCGGAAAGCTTAAACGTGCTTTCAAAGGGGAATAATGGAAATAAAAAATGGAGTTGGTAAATTGTGAAATGGTCAGAAATTAGTATTCATACAACAGAAGAAGCAGTAGAAGCTGTCTCTCATATTTTACATGAAGCTGGTGCTAGCGGAGTTGCGATTGAGGATCCAGCGGAGTTAACGAAAGAGCGCGAGCAACAATATGGTGAAATTTATGCATTGAATCCAGATGAATATCCGGCGGAAGGTGTATTAATAAAAGCATATTTCCCGCAAACGGATTCTTTACATGAAACGATTGCAGGTGTAAAATCATATATTGATGTGCTTCCATCTTACGACATTGAAATTGGTACTGGAAATATTACCGTTAACGAAGTCAATGAAGAAGATTGGGCTACTGCTTGGAAAAAATATTACCATCCAGTACAAATTTCTGATACATTCACAATCGTACCGACGTGGGAAGAATATACACCATCTTCTCCTGATGAAAAAATCATTGAATTAGACCCAGGTATGGCGTTTGGTACAGGAACTCATCCAACAACAACGATGTGTATTCGTGCTTTAGAAAAAACAGTACAGCCAGGTGACACTATCATTGATGTAGGAACAGGTTCTGGTGTACTTAGTATTGCAGCGGCAAAATTAGGTGCGTCTTCTGTTCAAGCATATGATTTAGATCCGGTTGCAGTTGAAAGTGCAGAAATGAATGTGCGTTTAAATAAAACAGATGATATCGTGTCTGTTGGGCAAAATAGTCTTTTAGAAGGTATTGAAGGTCCTGTTGATTTAATCGTAGCTAACTTATTAGCAGAAATTATTCTTTTATTCCCTGAAGATGCAGCGAGAGTTGTGAAGTCAGGTGGATTATTTATTACATCGGGCATTATTGCTGCGAAGGAAAAAGTAATTTCTGAGGCGTTAGAACAAGCTGGATTTACAATTGAAGAAGTGTTACGAATGGAAGATTGGGTAGCAATTATTGCACGAAATGCGTAATATAGATTTTAGTCTATAATGAAAAGGGGAGTCTCTCACTATAAGGTGAGGGACTTGCCGTTTGTTATATGAAAAATGATAATGTTTCGTTCTTTTCGTAAGTGTTGACTTACGAAAGGAACGAAACTCTACTAAGGTGATTATATGCAACGTTATTTTGTAGAAGAAAAACATGTAAGTGAAGCAAAAATTCGCATTGTAGGTGATGATGTACATCACATTGCGAGAGTAATGCGTATGACAGCTGGCGATCAAATTTATTGCTGTGTAAACGGAAAAACAGCAGTATGTTCAATTGATGAAATTACCAGTGAATTTATTAATACGGCTATTGTAGAATGGGTAGAGGCGTCAAGTGAACTTCCTGTTTTCGTGACGATTGCAAGTGGACTGCCAAAAGGAGACAAGCTAGAGTTGATTTTTCAAAAAGGAACTGAGCTTGGGGCAGCTGCATTCTTACCATTTCAAGCATCTCGCTCTATCGTAAAATGGGATGCGAAAAAAGCTGATAAAAAAGTTGAGCGTTTAAGAAAAATTGTGAAAGAAGCTGCGGAACAATCACATAGAAGTGAAATTCCGGAAGTACATGCTCCGGCATCATTTAAGCAACTGCTTACAATGAGTGGTGAGTATGATGTTTGTCTTGTTGCTTACGAAGAGGAAGCGAAACAAGGCGAGAAATCTAATTTTGCGAAAGCTTTAACGACAATGAAACCAGGTCAAAAGCTATTGATTGTATTTGGCCCAGAAGGCGGTTTAGCTGAGGAAGAGATTACAGCGCTTCGTGAACATAAATTTGTACCATGTAGTTTAGGACCAAGAATTTTAAGAACAGAAACGGCGCCGTTATACGCGTTAAGTGCTGCTTCGTATCATTTTGAATTGATGGGGTGATGATCAATGTCAACTGTTGCGTTCCATACGTTAGGTTGTAAAGTAAACCACTATGAAACAGAAGCCATTTGGCAATTGTTTAAACAAGGTGGTTATGAAAGAACAGAATATGAAAAGAAAGCTGATGTATATGTTATTAACACATGTACAGTAACGAATACTGGGGACAAAAAAAGCCGTCAAGTAATCAGACGTGCTGTGCGTCAAAATCCAGATGCAGTTATTTGCGTAACGGGATGTTATGCACAAACATCTCCAGCTGAAATTATGGCGATTCCAGGTGTAGATATTGTAGTTGGTACACAGGATCGTGAAAAGATGTTAGGTTACATCGAAGAATTCCGTAAAGAGCGTCAACCAATTAATGCTGTCCGTAATATTATGAAAACACGTGTGTACGAAGAACTTGATGTACCTTATTTCACGGATCGTACACGTGCGTCTTTAAAAATACAAGAGGGTTGCAATAACTTCTGTACATTCTGTATCATTCCTTGGGCGCGTGGTTTAATGCGTTCTCGTGATGGAAAAGAGGTTATTAAACAAGCACAACAATTAGTGGATGCAGGCTATAAAGAAATCGTATTAACGGGTATTCATACAGGTGGATACGGCGAAGATATAAAAGATTATAACTTAGCTGGATTACTTCGTGATATGGAAGCGGAAGTAGGCGGATTAAAACGTCTTCGTATTTCTTCTATTGAAGCGAGTCAAATTTCAGATGAAGTAATTGAAGTGTTAGATAAATCTGAAGTAGTTGTACGTCACTTGCATATTCCGTTGCAATCTGGTTCTAATACTGTATTAAAACGTATGCGTCGTAAATATACGATGGAATTCTTCCAAGAGCGTTTAGATCGTTTGAAAGAAGCGTTACCAGGCCTTGCGATTACATCTGACGTAATCGTTGGTTTCCCAGGTGAAACAGAAGAAGAATTCATGGAAACATACAATTTCATTAAAGAGAACCGCTTCTCTGAGTTACACGTGTTCCCTTATTCAAAACGTACAGGAACACCTGCAGCACGCATGGAAGATCAAGTTCCTGAAGATGTGAAGAACGATCGTGTTCATCGTTTAATTGAGCTATCTAATCAATTAGCGAAAGAATATGCATCAGCGTTTGAAGGTGAAGTGCTTGAAATCATTCCAGAAGAGCAATTTAAAGACGGCGACCGTGAAGGGTTATATGTAGGGTATACAGATAACTACTTGAAAATTGTATTTGAAGGATCAGAAGAATTAATTGGTAAGCTAGTGAAAGTGAAAATTACGAAAGCTGGCTATCCATATAACGAAGCGCAATTTGTTCGTGTTCTTGAAGATGATGTGAAAAAAGAATCAGCAAGCGCATAAAAAAGAGCGTGCAACCGGAAACGGTTTGCATGCTTTCTTTATTTGAAGCGGTTAAGTACTAGAAGGTGGGGAGGCGTTTCGTGCATCCCTGTATGAAAAAAGTTGAAATGATAAAAATATAGTTGTCTTCATGAAAGAAGGATACTAGCTATTTGTATAACTTTTGAAAAGGAAATGCTTCTATTCTTCTTTTATTCTGCCAAATAGTTGACCTGAAGTGATAAAATGTATTATAATCGTAAAAGACATGCTGAAGAAGTGTTTCTTTTTGCATGCTGAAGTTAGTATGTAAGTGTGATGTTTCGGAGGGAGGGAAAGAGAATGTCAAAAACAGTCGTTCGTAAAAACGAGTCTTTGGAGGATGCACTTCGCCGTTTTAAAAGATCGGTTTCTAAAACTGGTACACTTGCTGAAGCAAGAAAGCGCGAGTTTTATGAAAAACCAAGTGTAAAACGTAAGAAGAAATCTGAAGCGGCAAGAAAGCGTAAATTCTAAGAGAGGGTGTAAGTTATGAGTCTTCTCGGTCGTTTAAACGATGATATGAAACAAGCGATGAAGAATAAACAAAAAGAAAAATTAACCGTTATTCGTATGGTTAAGGCTGCTTTACAAAATGAAGGTATTAAACTGCAACATACTCTTACTGAAGAAGAGGAAATAACAGTTTTAGCTCGTGAAGTAAAACAGTATAAGGACTCCCTCCTTGAATTTAAAAAAGCTGGTCGTGA
Organism: Bacillus sp. AR8-1; assembly: GCF_008042345.1. Classification (NCBI taxonomy): domain Bacteria; kingdom Bacillati; phylum Bacillota; class Bacilli; order Caryophanales; family Bacillaceae; genus Bacillus; species Bacillus sp. AR8-1. The sequence continues at coordinate 199,985 of NZ_QNUB01000018.1, read as the reverse complement.
AGACCTTGTTAATAAACTGCAAAGTGAAATTCAGATTTTAAGCGCATATTTGCCAGAGCAATTAACTGAAGAAGAACTAGTTGATGTAATCAAGCAAGTTATTTCTGAAGTTGGTGCGACTTCTAAAGCAGATATGGGTAAGGTGATGACTGCTGTTATGCCGAAAGTAAAAGGTAAAACAGACGGATCACTTGTGAATAAGCTGGTTATCCAGCTATTAGCATAAAAAAACGTCTCATTTCGTATGAGACGTTTTTTTATTGTTCTTATTAAGAAGAAACGCTATATTGCTTAAAAAGCGTTTCTGTAAGTGATAGAAACCCCTCTGGTATGTAAAAAAGATAACAGCCTTAGTTGTGATTAATCCCACCATAAAAAAGCTTTTTCATTTTCTTAATTTCTTCGACTAACTCCTCAATGCTTTCTGTTCCTTGTTCCACTATATCTGGACAAAATTCATACATTTCTTGCGCGAAAGATTGCATTTCTTCGTCTGTAGGTAACGCGCTAAAAATGGCATCAACCCAGTCATGATCTGCACCGATTATGATAAAAGGATAGCGATCATTCCATTTTCTTAGTTTAAAAATAACATCTATATTGCTAACTTCGTAATTAACGCCATTTGTTTGTTGGATTGTATGGATATCAAATTGGTCATTTCCTTGTGTAATTGCAATTCTACACTCACTCTTACTTCCTTGACTAAAACTTCTTTCGCAAATAAAAGCTAAGTATCCAAGTTTCTGAACCTCAGATTGAAGTTTTATAACTTGCTGTTCAGCAGAATCCTCAAAGGTAACGAAAGAGACTCCGGCTATTTTAGATTTTGACTCAGTTGCATAAAAGGGCTGGATGCTGCTGTTAGTAACTTGTTTTATAACATTCAAAATTTCTTGACTAAATCCAATTTCCTTTCGTATTTCCTCGCTTATTAATTCATTTTTTTGTTTTTTAATGAATCCTAATATTTTTTGAAATTCATATAACAACCACCTATAAAATATTCTTACTTACACCGCAAAATTCAGAGTGGAGCAATTTCCTTTTTCGGATTTTATCTCATTTGTCTAATGAATGACAACTACTTATTCTATGGTCAGTATGTCACGTCCAGAACGAATTGTAACAGGTTTTTTCAAGTTTCCAACTTCTTGCTAGGCTCAATTTCTTAATTTAACTTGTACTGATATCCCCTGAGGGCGCATATTCTTGTATTAATACTTCTATTATTATGGGTAACATTCTCTGATCCATCATTGTCCTGATAAATATGATTTCATATAGCGACTGTTTTAATTAACATGAGATGAACTCTTACAGAATATAGTTATGTTAGTGAAGTCGTTATAACACGATAGGCACTTGTGAAGAAATACATATATATGGGATGAGGAGGGGGTCTTTCGAGATGAAGAAATTAGAACAAATGAAAAATTGGTTAACAAAACAAGTAGACCTACCAGTGGATGTATTAATGGATCTGCCTCGGATTACTCTTGTTGGGCAAATACATATTTATATAGAAAATCATCGGGGGCTATTAGTGTTTTCAGATAAAGAAGTGCGATTGCTTTTAAAACATGGTCAATTACTAATTAAAGGACAATCCTTTGTTATTAAAACGATTCTTCCAGAAGAGCTTTTGCTCGAAGGGATAATTGAGCAAGTAACATTTTTAGAAAATGAAAAAAAAGGTGATTGAAGTGAAACTTCCATTTGTGAAGTTTTTCTTCTTTATCCTGTAAAAGTTTCGTTGATAGAGACCGATTACAGTTTTAATTTGTTTCATTTTAGTACGAGCTATTTTAATGCTTCAAATAAAAAGTAGTATATCTACTTTTAGAAAGGCAGTGAAGGTGGTAAATGAAAAATAAATGGTTTATAAAGTGGCTTGGATATGTAAAAGTGCGGATTGAAGGTAGAGGAGCGGAACGGTTTGTTAATGAATGTGTACGGAGGAATTTGTTAGTTTGGGATGTTAAGAAAATAGCTGATGAAACGTTAGTTTTTTGTATGTTGTTACGCGATGTGAAAAAAATAAAACCAATTTATAGAAAAAATGAATGTAAATTATATTTTATTGGACGTTATGGTTTTCCTTTTTGGAATAAGCGTTTAATTAAAAATAGTGGATTTTTAATTGGGTTTTTAATTTTCTTTTTTGGCGTGATTGCAATGTCAAATATGGTTTGGAAAATTGAAATTACAGGAGCAAAACCCGAAACAGAATATATATTGATGAAAGAATTGGATAAAATGGGTATTAAAAAAGGGAAACTACAATTTCAAATGCCGAATGTAGAAGATGTACAACGCCATTTGACAGATAATATTAATGCCATTACTTGGGCGGGACTAGAAGTAAGAGGAACGACGTATCATTTTAAAATTGTTGAAAAAAACGAACCGAAAAAAGAAAAGGAACAAAGGCCGCAAAATTTAGTAGCAAAAAAAGAAGCGATTATTACAAAAACGTTTGTAGAAGTTGGAAAGCCGGTTGTACTGAAGAATGATCATGTAGAAAAAGGGCAGATTCTCGTATCAGGAATATATGGTAATGAGGAAAGTCCGACGATTGTTTCAGCGAAAGGTATTGTGTATGGCGAAACGTGGTATACATCTAAGGTAGATGTTCCGCTAAAGACGCAATTCCAAGTGTATACTGGTAATGTATACAATGAACATTTTCTTAAATTTGGGGATACGAAAATAAAAATATGGGGATTTCAGCATGATAAGTATAAACGCTCTCGTACTGAAAGTGTAAAGCATGATGTGAAATTATTTGGTTTTACACTGCCGATTGCATATGAAAAAGATGTTGTGAGAGAAGAGGAAGAAGCGAATCGAGAATATACAGAAAAGCAAGCGCTGAAAGTAGCGAAGGAGATGGCCGAAAAAGAACTAAAGAAAAAATTGGATGAACATGCTATGATTGTAAGTGATAAGATTTTGAGTAAAGAGGTTGAGGCGGATCAACTAAAAGTCACATTGCATTATACTGTGGTTGAAAATATTGCAGAGCCACAACCAATATCCGAATCCGATATTCAAGGAGACTGAGTAATGGCAGAACAATTAGTAGAAATGAACCAACAATTGGAAAATACTAACGAAGCAATCGCTCTTTTTGGAGTCAATGATGCACATTTAAAAGTAATTGAACGAGAACTGAATGTATCGATTGTAACTAGAGGAGAAACTGTTCATGTATCTGGATCAGTTGAAACGGTGACACTCGTAGAAAAAATCTTACAGCAATTACTTGTTGTAATTCGTAAAAGTATATCAATTTCAGAGAGAGATGTTGCGTATGCAATTCAGCTCGCGCAACAAGGGAAAATTGCTCAATTTGAAGAGTTATATGAAGAAGAAATTTTCAAGACTGCAAAAGGTAAATCCATTCGTGTAAAAACAATGGGGCAAAGAAGATATATTCATGCGATGAAGAAGAATGATATTGTCTTTGGGATAGGGCCTGCAGGAACTGGAAAAACATATTTAGCTGTAGTAATGGCTGTGAGAGCTTTAAAACAAGGATATGTAAAGAAAATTATTTTAACAAGACCTGCTGTAGAAGCTGGAGAAAATTTAGGTTTTTTACCAGGGGATTTGAAAGAGAAGGTAGATCCATACTTACGTCCATTATATGATGCCTTACATGATATTCTTGGACAAGAATATACGCAGCGTATGATGGAGCGAGGAGTAATTGAAATCGCGCCGCTTGCTTATATGAGGGGGCGTACGCTTGATGATTCATTTGTTATTTTAGATGAGGCTCAAAATACAACGGGTGCTCAAATAAAAATGTTTTTAACAAGATTAGGTTTTAGTTCTAAAATGGTTATTACAGGGGACCCTTCACAAGTAGACTTGCCAAAAGGGGTAAAATCAGGGCTATCTATAGCTGCTAATATTTTATCTGGTGTATCAGGTCTGTCATTTATTACATTAGAACAAACGGACGTTGTGAGACATCCATTGGTGCAACGTATTATTGAGGCATATGATAAAATGGAATGATCCTATTTGTCAGGATCATTTCTTTTTGTATGATAAGGTTGGCGAACGTCATATTTTTTACTATCATGAAAGATAAGGAAAATAAACTATAGGTACTGGTGTGTAAAATGTTGCCTCAAAGTATCGTTGGGTAGAAGAAATGAAAGCTATAAATAGTTTCACTTTATTTCTGGAGAGGAGAAGGTATTGAAATCATGTCAAGATCTCAAGAAATTTCTAAGTGGTTTCGTAATTTACAACATTCGAAAAAACTAAGTTGGATTTCTTACGTTGTGTTAGGAGCAGTGCTGTTTTTTGCGCTTATGAATAATGTAAAACCAGAACAATTAGATGTTAATATGTATTCTATTGCGAAAAAGACAATCCATTCTCCTATAAAAATTGAAGATAAAGTTACAACGGATAAAAAGAAAAAAGAAGCCGCTACAAAAGTTGAAGATCAATATACATATAAAAGTGAGTATAAACAAAACAAAGTTGATATTGTGAATGACGTCTTTGCTAAAGTGGATGAAGTGGTGCAAGAGATTAAAGCTGTTGGACCGGATGATCAAAAAAAGATGACTGATGCTGAGAAAGTAGATAAGTTAAAAAAGAAACTACCCGCTGACTTAACGAAAGAATTATCTGATTCAAACTTACTAAATTTGATTAATGCAGATTCGAGCCAATTAGTATTAGCGAAAGATGCTGCGGTCACAGCGATTAATAGTATCATGACTGAGCATATTAAAATGGACGAATTGAAAGATGCGAAAGAACGATATGTAAGTGAGATGAATAGTGTTAATGTTGATAATGGTTTAAAAGAGTCAATTAAGGCGCTAGGAAGATATGCAATTTCAGCGAACTATTTTTATGACCCGATCTTAACGAAAGAGAAGAGAAAAGCAGAGGAAGATTTAGTTCCACCTGTTTATATTCTTCAAGGACAAGTTCTTGTTAGAGAAGGTGAAACGATTTCAAGTGATGTGTATAATCAGTTGAAATTAGTTGGTTTGTTAGAAAAAGGGAACGGCTTTCAACCTTATGTTGGATTAGCGGTACTCATTGGTGTATTACTATACTTTATGCATAAACAATTTGAATTATTTTTAAAGAGAAAAAGAGAAGATAGACCGTATGTTTTAGCGTATATTACAATTTTGTCTATCACAATCGTCTTAATGAAAATCATTAGTTTGTTTCAAAAACTTGAATACGCAGGGATTGCATATGTTGTCCCAGTTGCGATGGGAACAATACTTGTAAAACTAATGATTGGTGATCGATTTGTCTTTTTAACGAGTATGATTTTTTCTGTATGCGGAAGTATTATGTTTAATGAAGGAGTAACGAGTACATTAAATTATAGTGTAGGGATTTACGTATTGTTAAGTTCATTATCGGTTAGTATTTTCTTGCGAGAAAAAAATCGTCGTACAATGATTTTACAAGCTGGTATACTCGTTTCTGTATTAAATGTAGTCGTATTAGCGGCGCTCTTATTATTACGTAATGGGAATTTTTCGCCTCTTGAAATTGGTACGCAATTATTAATGGCTTCACTTTCAGGGATTATATCATCCGTTTTGGCTATGGGGATTTTACCATATTTAGAAAGTGGACTTGGAATCGTATCAAGTATGAAGCTTATGGAACTATCAAGTCCAAATCATCCGCTTTTACGCAGAATTTTGTTAGAAGCGCCAGGGACATATCATCATAGTGTAATGGTAGCGAATCTTTCTGAGGCTGCTTGTGAAGCAGTTGGGGCAAATGGTGTATTAGCGCGTGTAGGGGCATATTATCATGATGTAGGAAAAACAGTACAACCGCAATTCTTTATTGAAAACCAAATGGGAATTAAAAACCCGCATGATAAATTAGATCCTGTAACGAGTAAAGATATTATAATTGCTCACGTAACGGATGGAGTAAGAATGCTCGAAGAATATCATATTCCACAAGAAATTATTGATATCGCTGGGCAACATCACGGTACAACGTTACTGAAATATTTTTATTATAAAGCTATTAAAGAAGATAAAGAAAAATATACAGAAGAGATGTTCCGTTATCCAGGTTCAAAAGCAACTTCGAAAGAATCGGCAATTGTTGGTATTGCTGATAGTGTAGAAGCTGCGGTACGTTCTATGAATCACCCAACGCCAGAACAAATTAATAATTTGGTGCAAAGTATTATTAAAGATCGACTGCAAGACGGTCAATTTAGTGAATGTGATTTGACGTTTAAGGAACTACAAATCGTTGGAAAAACGTTGTGTGAAACGTTAAATGGTATTTTCCATTCGCGTATTACATATCCGGAACCTCCGGAAGAAAAGGAGAAAGAATGAGTTTGTTAATTGATTTTATTGATGAAACAGAAGAAGTAAAAGAAGAGTATATGAGTTTAATTCGTGAAGTGTTAGAAAAAGCAGCTCAAATGGAAAATATCGAGGATGGTGCGGAGGTATCGGTGACATTTGTAGATAATGAGCGCATTAGAGAAATTAATCGTGATTACCGAGATAAAGATCAACCTACAGATGTAATATCCTTTGCCATGGAAGAGATGGGAGAAGGAGAAATGGAGATTGTTGGTGCAGAGATGCCGCGCATGTTAGGGGATCTTATTATCTCTATTCCAAGGGCGAAAGAGCAAGCTGAAGAGTACGGACATTCTTTCGATCGTGAACTTGGATTTTTGGCGTTACATGGCTTTTTACATTTACTTGGTTATGATCACATGACAGAAGAAGATGAAAAAGAAATGTTCGGAAGACAAAAAGAAATTTTAGAAGCTTTTGGATTAGGACGATGAAAAAAGGAAAACTTATAGATAGTTTTGGATATGCTATAGCTGGTATATTCTTTTGTTTTCGTCATGAACGAAATATGAAAATCCATTATTTAGCCGCAGTCATTGTTATATGCTGCGGCTTTTATTTCCATATTACGAAAATAGAGTGGATGATATTACTTATTGTAATAGGGAGTGTAATGAGTTTAGAGATGGTAAATACGGCTGTGGAAAAAACGGTAGATTTAGCGACTGCCGATATTCATCCGTTTGCAAAAATTGCAAAGGATGTTGCGGCAGGAGCGGTTTTATTGTTTGCAATTATAGCTGTTATAATTGGTGCTATTATCTTTTTACCGTATATGGTATAGTTGCATTCCGAAGCTTTTATTAAGCTTTGGAAGTGCTGTAAGGGCCTTTAATGAGAGAGTGTATCTCTTCATAGCTGTGAACAGGAAGGATGCGGGAATATGAATAGTAAACAATTAATTCTAGAAGCAATCGAAGCGCGTAAACAAGCGTACGTACCATATTCTAAATTTCAAGTAGGTGCAGCATTATTAACGCGCGGTGGAAAAGTATATCGTGGATGTAATGTTGAGAATGCATCATATGGCTTATGTAATTGTGCTGAAAGAACAGCTTTATTTAAGGCGGTTTCTGAAGGAGATAAAGAATTTGTAGCCATTGCGGTTGTAGCAGATACAAAGCGCCCAGTACCTCCTTGTGGAGCATGTCGACAAGTTATGGTAGAATTATGTAAACAGGATACGAAAGTATACTTATCAAACTTACATGGTGACGTTCAAGAGACGACAGTCGGAGAATTGTTACCAGGAGCATTTTTAGCGGAGGATTTACATGAATAGAAAAGGTTATAAATCAGGTTTTGTCTCTATTATTGGCAGACCGAATGTTGGAAAATCTACATTTTTAAACCGTATTATCGGCCAGAAAATTGCTATTATGAGTGATAAGCCACAAACGACTCGTAATAAAATTCAAGGTGTATATACAGAAAATGATGCACAAGTTATTTTCATTGATACACCAGGAATACATAAACCTAAACATAAATTAGGCGACTTCATGGTAAAGATGGCGCAAACGACATTAAAAGAAGTTGATATTGTTCTGTTTATGGTTAATGCAGTTGAAGGATTTGGTCGTGGTGAGGAATTCATCATTGAGAAATTAAAAGAAACGAAACAACCAGTATTTTTAGTCATTAATAAAATTGACCAACTTCATCCAGAGCAATTACTAGAGTTAATTGATCAATATCGTAAACTACATGAGTTTGCAGAGATTGTACCAATTTCTGCGTTAGACGGTAATAATGTGGACGCTTTAATTGGAACAATTAAAAAGTATTTACCAGAAGGACCACAATACTATCCAGAGAATCAAGTAACGGATCATCCGGAGAGATTTATTATTGCAGAGCTTATTCGTGAGAAAGTACTACATTTAACACGTGAAGAAGTGCCGCATTCTGTGGCTGTTGTTATCGATGCGATTCAAAAGCGTGAGGGCGGGGCAGTTTATATAAATGCAACGATTGTTGTTGAACGTGCATCACAAAAAGGAATCATCATCGGAAAACAAGGAAAAATGTTAAAAGAAGTTGGTAAGCGAGCTCGTTTTGATATTGAAGCGCTACTTGGTTCTAAAGTATTTTTAGAAGTATGGGTAAAAGTGCAAAAAGATTGGCGTAATAAAATGTCTCAGCTTCGTGACCTAGGTTTCCGCGAGGATGAGTACTAAAATAGAGTAAAGTTGTAATCAGTGGATGGTTGGTTCATCCACTGATTATTGGTTTTTATGAACTTTGATAAATTAGGAAAAATTTTTCTCACATGAAAATGGACAAAATGGGTCAATTTAATAACAACAAAGGAAATTGGTTTATAGGCTACGCTTATTGAGAAAGGTGGATTCTTATGCTAGATTTTACCTGGAAGTTTTTCTCCAAAACAGGAAGCATTGAAACGTACTTGCTTTTGAAAGAAATGGAAAAAGACGTAAACGATGAGATGGATCAACATGAAGAGGAGCTAGCGCATCTAGACTCTCCAATTTCTTGACCCGTTTTGTTCAAACCTTGGATGGTGACGAACATGTTTCAAAAAGTTGAGGGCATCGTTATCCGTACGACAGATTACGGAGAAACGAACAAGATTGTTACAATATTCTCAAGAGAACTTGGTAAGGTAAGTGCAATGGCAAGAGGGGCAAAAAAACCGAAAAGCCGATTAGCATCTGTGTCGCAATTAATGACACATGGCCATTTTCTTATTCAAATGGGATCTGGGCTTGGAACATTGCAACAAGGCGAGATTATTTCAACTATGAAAGAAATTCGCGAGGATATATTTTTAACTGCTTATGCATCATTTATTGTTGAGTTAACTGATAAAGCAACAGAAGATAAAAAACATAATCCGTATTTATTTGAAATGTTATATCAAACGTTGCATTATATGTGTGAGGGTGTTGATCCAGAAGTATTATCATTAATTTATCAAACGAAAATGCTTCCGGTATTAGGGATGCGCCCGTACTTTGATACATGTGCGATTTGTCATCAAGAAACAGACTTTGTCGCCTTCTCCGTAAGGGAAGGCGGTTTTCTGTGCTCACGTCATGCAGAGCAAGACCCATATCGTATACCGGTAGGAGAAGCTGTTCATAAATTATTACGTCTTTTCTTCCATTTCGATTTACATAGGCTCGGAAATGTATCGGTAAAGGATAGCACAAAAAAACAAATGCGTTTAGTATTGAATACATATTATGATGAATATTGCGGAATTTATTTGAAATCAAGACGTTTTTTAGAACAACTTGATAAGTTTCAAATATAATTTTGGGCCGTATACGGTCCTTTTTACATACTTTCTTTTTCGAATAGCATATTTAGTATATAATATTTAAGAGATAGTATAACTTTTTTCGTTGTGCATTAAAGGTGGTGATTATCATAGAGCTGAATAAACGGCAAGAACATATCATTCAGATTGTAAAAGATCACGGTCCTATTACAGGGGAATCAATTGCAGCGCAATTGGGTCTAACACGTGCGACGCTAAGACCAGACTTAGCAATTTTAACGATGGCTGGTTATTTAGAAGCACGTCCACGCGTAGGTTATTTTTATACGGGTAAAACTGGGGGGCAGCTATTATCTGAAGCTGTTAAGAAAATTAAAGTACAAGATTATCAATCTAGACCGGTTGTAATTGATAAAAATGTTTCCGTATACGATGCAATTTGTACGATGTTTTTAGAGGACGTTGGTACATTGTTCGTTGTAGATCAGATGACTCTATTAGTTGGTGTTGTGTCTCGTAAAGATTTATTAAGAGCGAGCTTAGGAAAGCAGGATTTAACCTCTCTTCCGGTTAATATTATCATGACAAGGATGCCAAACATTGCGATGTGTCGTAGAGAGGATTCTTTATATGATATTGCGATGGAATTAATAGAAAGACAGATTGATGCAATGCCAGTTGTAAAAGATACGAAACAAGGTTTAGAAGTGATTGGGCGAATTACAAAAACAAATATTACACGTGCGTTTGTAAATTTAGTAAATAACGAATAAGTGTAATTTGTTTAAAGTGAGGTAATGTAATGGATAATAAAATCGTATATGTCGTATCTGACTCTGTAGGGGAAACGGCTGATTTGGTTGTTCGAGCAGCAATGGGGCAATTCCCGTTTGCTCCTGATATTAGACGTGTACCGTATGTAGAAGATACAGGGACATTAAAAGAAGTGATTTCGATTGCTAAGAGTAATCAAGCACTTATATGTTTTACGTTAGTTAAGCCTGATATGCGCCAGTATTTAGTAACAGAGGCTGCAAAAGAAGGGGTAGAGGCATACGATATTATCGGCCCTCTTATTGATCAAATTGAAGAAATTACGGGGCAAGTGCCGAGATATGAGCCAGGTGTTGTCCGTAGGTTAGATGAAGAATACTTTAAAAAGATTGAAGCGATTGAATTTGCTGTGAAGTATGATGACGGCAGAGATGCACGAGGTATCTTAAAAGCAGATATCGTGTTGATTGGTGTTTCGCGTACATCAAAAACACCACTTTCCCAATATTTAGCTCATAACAAACGCTTGAAAGTTGCGAATGTACCACTCGTGCCAGAAGTTGACCCACCTGAAGAACTATATCAAGTGGCAAAAGAAAAATGTTTCGGTTTGAAAATTACGCCAGATAAGTTAAATCATATTCGAAAAGAACGATTAAAATCACTTGGATTAAGTGATGGAGCAACATATGCAAATATTAATCGTATTCAAGAAGAAATTGATCACTTTGAGGAAGTAATTAGTAAAATAAATTGCCAAGTAATCGATGTATCGAATAAAGCGATTGAAGAAACAGCAAATATTATTGTGAATGCAGTGCAAAACCAAAAAATGTTTTAGCACATTTACCAAAGGTGAATGTGCTTTTTTCGCTCGTGTGAAATATGATACCTATGGATTTTGTAATAGATTGTAGTGTAATGGTTATACTTATACTCCTTTGTCTTTTAGTATATTCAAGGTGTGAGTTTGTCATCCTGAAATGTAAGCTGAAAAAATAAAGGGATATGTAGCGTAGTTGAAGAAAATATATTATAATAAAAAATTGTGATAAAAACCTATATTTTACGTTTAGACTTTAATTTTTCAGAATAAACTAGGGATAGGATTTACGAAAAAGACATGTAATTACGTTAAATCGACAAAATCTATACAAGAAAACGCACATTATGGAAGGATTCACAGAAGGGATGTAGAATACAGAAATATGCAAAACATCAACAACATATTAGTTGGTGTAGATGTATATCCCGTGAAGGCTGAAATTGTGCAAGTTGGAGCGGAATTTCATGTCGGAATTTTGTTTGTCGCATCATATGCTCATCCTTTAAGGAAATAGCAAGGCAATTGGATCATTGTAGATACTGAACAAAATGGAGTTGATTGTTATATGGATCAACATGAAAAAGTTACAGATCTCAAGATCAAACAGTATATGTGGCTTGCTACTCTTCTTGTAAAAAGGTGTATATGTATTGTTTCTAAGAGATACATTTGTAACAGATGAGCAAATGTATACAATTTTATATAGCAAGTATGTATATGCGATTTATGCAGATAAAGGACCTATAGGAAAGGTTCAAAATCGTTTATACAATGTAATCGGCAACACTTTCTAACAAGTTTAGAAAAATATTGTCGAATTATAAAGGAATTTTTTAATTTATATCGAATACAAAATACGACACGGAGATGGAGTTATGGGGAACAGAATTCCCGAAGAAGTTGTTGAACAGATTCGGACATCATCCGATATTGTAGAAGTCATTGGTGAATACGTTCAACTTAGAAAACAGGGGCGTAACTATTTCGGCCTTTGTCCATTTCATGGTGAGAATTCTCCTTCATTCTCTGTTTCATCTGATAAGCAAATTTTTCATTGCTTCGGATGTGGAGAAGGTGGAAATGTATTTTCCTTTCTAATGAAAATGGAAGGACTGGCTTTTACCGAGGCTGTTCAAAAGCTAGGCGAAAGAAATGGAATTGCGGTTGCAGAGTACACATCAGGACAAGGACAACAAGAAGACATATCTGATGACACTGTCATCATGCAACAAGCTCATGAATTATTGAAAAAGTATTATCATCATTTATTAGTAAATACGGAAGAGGGAAATGAAGCACTTTCATATTTATTAAACCGTGGTATTACGAAAGAGATGATTGAGAAGTTTGAAATTGGTTATGCATCACCTGCTTGGGATGCAGCGACGAAAATTTTACAAAAAAGAGGTTTATCGCTGTCTAGTATGGAACAAGCTGGCCTTCTAATAAGAAGTGAGAAGGATGGTAGTCATTACGATCGCTTCCGTGGAAGAGTTATGTTCCCGATCTATACGTTACAAGGTAAGGTGATAGCGTTTAGTGGAAGGGCGTTAGGGGATGACACTCCGAAATATTTAAATAGCCCTGAAACACCGATTTTTCACAAAAGTAAATTGTTGTATAACTTCCACCAAGCAAGACCGTTTATTAGAAAGCGTGGGCAAGTGGTTCTTTTTGAAGGATATGCCGATGTACTAGCTGCGGTAAAAAGTGGTGTGGAAGAAGCTGTTGCGACAATGGGAACAGCTTTAACTGAAGAACAAGCAAAACTTCTGCGACGTAACGTTGAAACTGTTGTTCTTTGCTATGATGGTGATAAAGCAGGGCGAGAAGCGACGATGAAAGCAGGGCAATTATTGCTAAAAGTTGGTTGCCAAGTGAAAGTCACATCCTTGCCAGATAAGCTTGATCCTGATGAATATGTGCAACAATATGGGACTACCGCTTTTGGAAATCTTGTGAAATCAAGTGTGAGTTTTGTTGGTTTTAAAATAAATTATTTGCGTTTAGGGAAAAATTTGCAAGATGAGTCTGGCAAAGAAGAATATGTGAAAAGTGTTTTAAAAGAGTTATCGTTGTTACAAGATGCGATGCAGGCAGAGTCATATTTGAAGTCATTATCGCAAGAATTTTCGTATTCAATGGAAACACTTTTGAATCAATTGCACCAATATCGCAAAGAACAAAAGGTACAGCAAAAACAAATAAAGCAGGTTGCTAAACCGTCTCAAGTCGTTCAAACAAAACCGAAGTTAACAGGTTTTGAAAGAGCGGAAAGAGAAATTATTTACCATATGTTGCAAAGTGCAGAAGTAGCTGTTCGTATGGAATCCCATATAGAAGATTTTCATACAGAAGAACATAAAGGGATTTTATATGAACTATACGCATATTATGAAAAGGGAAATGAACCTTCAGTCGGAACATTTTTAAGTTGGCTCTCTGATGAAAAGTTGAAAAATATTATCACTGATATTTCGACGGATGAATTTATTAATCCAGAATACACAGAAGAAGTGTTGCAAGGCCATTTGGAGACGCTTAGACGGCATCAGGAAAAACTTGAAAAGATGGAGATCATCTTTAAAGTGAAACAAATGGAAAAAACAGATCCTGTAGAGGCTGCTAAATATTATGTAGCATATTTACAAAATCAAAAAGCGAGAAAATAGCTTTTTTGATAAAGTTTTAGTATAATGAATGTTTGTATCTCGCGTAAGGAGGGGAACAGATGGCTGACAAACCAGCTCGTTCTAAACAAATTGAAACTGAAATGACCCTTGAGCAAGTGAAAGAACAACTCACTGAGCTCGGAAAAAAACGTGGCGTTCTTACATATGAAGAGATTGCAGAACGCATGAATGGATTTGAAATTGAATCCGATCAAATGGATGAATACTATGAATATTTAGGTGAACAAGGCATTGACTTAGTTGGTGATAATGACAACGAAGAAGGCCCTAATAATCGCCAAATTACAAAAACAGAAGAAGAGTTTGACCTCAATGATTTAAGTGTACCACCTGGGGTTAAAATCAACGATCCTGTTCGTATGTATTTAAAAGAAATTGGTCGTGTAGACTTACTATCTGCAGAAGAAGAAATTCGACTTGCAACGCGTATTGAAGAAGGCGATGAAGAAGCGAAACGTCGTCTTGCAGAAGCAAACTTACGTCTTGTAGTAAGTATTGCAAAGCGCTACGTAGGCCGTGGTATGCTTTTCTTAGACTTAATTCAAGAAGGTAATATGGGTCTAATTAAAGCTGTTGAAAAGTTCGATTATCGTAAAGGTTTCAAATTTAGTACGTATGCAACTTGGTGGATTCGCCAAGCTATTACACGTGCGATTGCGGACCAAGCGCGAACAATTCGTATTCCAGTTCATATGGTTGAAACGATTAATAAGTTAATTCGTGTACAACGTCAATTATTACAAGATTTAGGTCGCGAACCGTCTCCTGAAGAGATTGGTGAAGAAATGGATCTTGCTCCAGAAAAAGTACGTGAAATCTTAAAAATTGCACAGGAGCCAGTTTCTCTTGAAACACCAATTGGTGAAGAAGATGACTCCCATTTAGGTGACTTTATTGAAGACCAAGAAGCAACATCGCCTGCGGACCATGCAGCCTATGAATTGCTAAAAGAACAATTAGAAGATGTGTTAGATACACTAACAGATCGTGAAGAAAATGTTCTGCGTCTTCGTTTCGGTTTAGATGATGGACGAACTCGTACGCTTGAAGAAGTTGGGAAAGTATTCGGCGTAACGAGAGAGCGTATCCGTCAAATTGAAGCAAAAGCACTTCGCAAATTAAGACATCCAAGTCGTAGTAAGCGTCTTAAGGATTTCTTAGAATAGGTTATTTTTTAAGTTTACTTCACCTTTGTGAAGTAAACTTTTTTATTTTGTTAATTTTTGTTAAAATTTAGCTATCGGCAACGATTACAATTTCTTGTAATTTATTTTACAGAATTGTCTTTTGATTTGCAAATGCTCATTTTTCGATTTTTCGATTAATTTTGTTTATTCTATACAAAAATATATGTAGAAAAGCGAAAAATATGATGAGAAACGTTAATAATTATCGAAATAATAAGCTATATGACAATAAAAAACAATAAACTGAATTTATGGAATATTTCGAGTAGTAGTTTTCTCTTTTCTGATAGAGCGTTTTCAAGTACAATGGAAATGACTGAATCATCTAACTATTTAGGGGTATAGAGGGGGGAGAAGAGATATGAAACGTAATCCGCTGATTCCGTTCGCTCTTATTGCAGCATTGGGTATTATCGTTATGTTTGTATTTTCATTTCAGGGGCTAAATAAATCTAAAGAGTTAGCTGATGCAAAAAATGGCGGGAAGCCAGCACAAACAGCATCAAAACCAGAGGATATTGTGAAGCAAAGCTGTACGAGCTGCCACGGTGATCAGTTACAAGGGGCAGTAGGACCTAACTTACAAAAAATTGGTGGGAAACTTTCAAAGGATGAAATTAAAGAAATTCTTTCGAAAGGAAAGGGCAATATGCCTGCTAATATAGTTCCAGCTGATCAAGCCACTAAAGTAGCTGATTGGTTATCGAAGAAAAAATAAAGTTCCGTATGACAAGTCTTTTGCTTATGCAAAGGGCTTGTTTTTCTATATTTTCTAAAATACGATGAATGATAGAGAAGTGAATTGTTGTTATAGGCTTGCAACAACTACTATAAATTCATTATCATGGAGACAGACTGACAAGAGAAGGAGTAATGGAAATACATGAATGAAGTAAGGCTTTCAAAACGATTAGAAGAAGTTGTGCGTGAAATACCGGTAGGATCTACAGTTGCTGATATTGGATCGGATCATGCGTATTTACCGTGTTATACAATTATAAATAATATTGCTACAAAAGCAGTTGCTGGAGAGGTTGTAGATGGACCGTTTCGCTCTGCACAAGCAACTGTAGCTGAAAGTGGCTTGCAAGATAAAGTAGATGTGCGTAAAGGGAATGGATTAGCTGTTATAGCGCCAGGAGAAGTAGATGTAATTACGGTTGCTGGAATGGGCGGAGCGTTAATTCGTGACATTTTAGAAAGTGGTAAAGAAAAATTAGAAGGTGTAACACGTTTAATTTTACAGCCGAATATTGCAGCACATCATATTCGTGAATGGTTTGTTGAAAATGGTTGGGAGCTTATCCATGAAAAAATCGTAAAAGAAGATGGGAAAATTTATGAGATTTTAGTAGGAGAGCGAGGAAATGTCGAAGCACCTTACTTGGAAAATAAACAAGCGGGATTGTTTATGGGGCCATTTTTAATAAAAGAAAAAAGTGAAGCTTTCGTTGAAAAATGGGAAGGGGAATTGAAAAACTTCCAAAATATTTTAAAACAGTTAGAACGTGCGGCTAATTCTGAAGAAACAAAAGCGAAACGTGCAGAAGTAGAAGCGAAAATGAAAATGATAGGGGAGATTTTATCATGAGTAAAATTCCAAACGGCCATGAAATTATTTCTTTATTTGAAAGTATGTATCCGAAGCATCTGGCGATGGAAGGAGATAAAATTGGTCTGCAGATTGGAGCGCTTAAT
Source organism: Bacillus sp. AR8-1 (assembly GCF_008042345.1). Lineage (NCBI taxonomy): Bacteria > Bacillati > Bacillota > Bacilli > Caryophanales > Bacillaceae > Bacillus > Bacillus sp. AR8-1. The sequence continues at coordinate 183,159 of NZ_QNUB01000018.1, read as the reverse complement.
AAATCTGTACAACACGTATTAATTGCATTAGATGTAACGGAGGAAGTTGTGGAGGAAGCGATTCAATTAGGGGCGAATGTCATTATCGCGCATCATCCTTTAATTTTTAATCCGTTAAAAGCGATTCATACAGATAAAGCGTACGGAAGAATTATTGAAACGTGTATTAAAAATGATATTGCCATTTATGCAGCGCATACAAATGTGGATGTTGCCAAGGGTGGGGTAAATGATTTACTTGCTGAGGCGTTAGGGTTGCAAAATACAGAAGTTTTGGCACCGACATATGCAGAAGAAATGAAAAAAGTTGTTGTGTTTGTGCCAGTAACTCATGCAGAGGAAGTACGAAAAGCATTAGGAGACGCAGGTGCTGGTCATATCGGCAATTATAGCCACTGTACGTTTAGTAGCGAGGGTACAGGTACGTTTGTACCTCAAGAGGGGACAAATCCTTATGTAGGGGAAACTGGACAGTTAGAGCGCGTAGAAGAAGTGCGGATCGAAACGATTATTCCAGTTTCACTACAACGAAAAGTGATTAAAGCAATGGTAACGGCACATCCATATGAAGAAGTAGCGTATGATGTGTATCCACTTGATAACAAAGGCGAAACATTAGGGCTTGGGAAAATAGGATACTTAAAAGAAGAAATGACACTTGGACAGTTTGCAGAACATGTAAAGCAATCATTAGATGTAAAGGGTGCACGAGTTGTTGGGAAATTAGATGATAAAGTGCGCAAAGTAGCTGTACTTGGTGGTGATGGTAACAAATACATCAATCAAGCTAAATTTAAAGGAGCAGATGTATATGTAACAGGTGACATGTATTATCATGTTGCTCATGATGCGATGATGCTCGGTTTAAATATAGTTGACCCAGGACATAACGTTGAAAAAGTAATGAAGCAAGGTGTGCAAAAGCAATTACAAGAAAAAGTGGATGCAAAGAAACTCAATGTACACATTCATGCTTCGCAATTACATACAGATCCATTTACATTTGTATAAGAAAAATAAAAACCGTTGCTCATATAGGCAACGGTTTTTATTATTGTTCTTTTTTCACTTTTACACGAGGTAATATTTTTTGTAACGGTACTTTTCGAACTCTCTCCCATGTAGCGGGATTCATTGGGTCATATTGATCTAAGAAAGCGATAACTTCTTTTGTAATTGGAGTTGGAGTAGAAGCACCTGCTGTAACAGCTACGTTTTCTACACCTTGTAGCCACTCTAATTTAATCTCACTTACGTCTGCAACGCGGTATGCTTTCGTACCAGCAATTTCTTGTGACACTTGTGCTAAACGGTTTGAGTTGTTACTTTTCGGATCACCGACAACAATTGTTAAGTCTGCAACATCAGCTTGTTTAGCGACAGCTTCTTGGCGAACTTGAGTTGCTAAACAAATTTCTTTATGGAATTCTGCTGTTGGGAATTTTTTTTGAATGTCCTCCATTAAATGTTGAACATCCCATTGACTCATCGTTGTTTGATTCGTTACTAAAATTTTATCTGTTGGGATTTCTAATGTTTTTAAATCATCGGCTTTTTCGATAAGGTGAACGATGTCAGGTGCAATACCAACTGCGCCTTCTGGCTCTGGATGATTTTTTTTACCGATATAAATGACATGATACCCTTCCGCTTTCTTAGCTTCGATAAGGTCATGTGTCTTGGTAACATCTGGACAAGTGGCATCAATTGTTGTTAAACCTTTTTCTTTTGCGCGTTGTTTAACTTCTGGAGAAACACCGTGTGCAGTGAAAATAACAGTACCAGAATCAATTTTATCTAAAATTTCTAAGCGACTTGGACCGTCTAATGTGATGATTCCATCTTCTTCAAAAGCGTCTGTAACATGTTTATTGTGAACAATCATACCTAAAATATAAATGGGTCTCGGCAATGATTTATCTAATGCGGCGTTACGTGCAATTACCATTGCATCGACAACACCGTAGCAATAACCACGAGGGGAAATTTTAACAATTTTCATATGAGTAATCCTCTCCTTCTAAACAAGGGATACTTTTGTGCATAGTCTTTTACATTATAAAGGAGGAGTGGATAGAAAACAAAGGATTGTTACACATATAGTTTTGGTTTTGTTGCTGTTTTTTGAACAGGCTCCTCTCGTAATTCTTTTTCTATGACTGGCTCAATCACTATTTTTTTTCTTTTTCTTTTTTTTTGTGGAGGAGGTGGAGTTGCTACCTCAACCTTTTCTGTTATGTCTTCAGCCTGATTTTTAGTTGAATCTTCTTCCGTACTTTTTCCAGAGGTGAGGATTTTAACAATGCTTGGTAGGTTACGCATAATAGGGCCGTACTGTTCGACGACAGGGCTTACAGATTGAACGACTTGGGATACTTTTTCTATATTGTTTATCATATTAGTTGGATTCGAAATTAAATTCACAAAAAAACTGCCGATGCCGCTACTGGATGCTGCTGTAGTTGTTGCACCGCCGCGCGTTTCGTTTGATTCGTACATTTGAGGGGGAATCATTTGCTCTGGATGCTGCTGCATGTATGGTTGATATTGCTGTGAGTACTGCTGTGAGTACTGCTGTGGGTATTGCTGTTGATATTGGGGTTGATATTGTTGCCGATATTGAGGTGGCGGTTGCTGGTGCTGGTGCTGGTGCATCATTGGTGGCGGTCCTTCCATTTGTCGATAAGGCGGAACCATTTGCATGTAAGGTTCGGTTGGATCGTGTTTTTTAAAGAGTTTAGCAAGGAACCCTTTCTTTTTTTGTGCCATCGGTGGTAGTTGTGGAATTGGATATGGTGTATAAGGTTGCTGCCCTTGATTTGGATACATTTGTCTTGTGGGGGATTTTGGAAACATGTGAGAAATCCTCCTTTCTTCAGTTAGGTATATACACATACAATATGCAATAAGGGGGAAGAAGGTTAGTTTTTGAAGGGAAAACCTAAACTAAAGATGGATTTTACTTGTAGATTTCGATATAATGTAGACTTGACTGATTTGTGCGCGCAGTAGAAATTTAGAAAGAAGGTGTAACTTATGACACAACAAACTTTTACACAGTATGATTTTAAACCATTTTTAATAGATGCAGTTCGTGAACTACGCTTTACAGAGCCGACAGGAATTCAGCAGAAAATTTTCCCGGTCGTGAAAAAAGGTGTAAGTGTAATTGGACAATCCCAAACAGGTTCTGGGAAAACACATGCATACTTACTTCCTACATTGAACAGAATTAATGCAAGCCGTGAAGAAGTACAACTTGTTATTACAGCACCTACTCGTGAGTTAGCACAACAAATTTACGAAGAGATTGTGAAATTAACAAAATTCTGTGCGGAAGATCAAATGATTACAGCGCGTTGTTTAATTGGTGGAACTGATAAACAACGTTCAATTGAAAAGTTGAAAAAACAACCTCATATCGTAGTCGGGACACCAGGACGTATTAAAGACTTAGTAGAAGAACAAGCATTATTTGTTCATAAAGCAAATACGATTATTGTCGATGAAGCTGACTTAATGCTTGATATGGGATTCATTCACGATGTAGATAAAATTGCAGCACGCATGCCTAAAAACTTGCAAATGCTAGTTTTCTCTGCAACAATTCCTCAAAAACTAAAACCGTTTCTGAAGAAATATATGGAGAATCCAGAGCATATTCATATCAATCCAAAACAAGTTGCAGCTGGAAACATTGAACACTATTTAGTTCCTTCTAAACATCGTAATAAAATTGATTTAGTGAATAAAATGCTACTTCAATTTAAACCGTATTTAGCAGTTGTTTTCACGAATACGAAAAAAATGGCAGATCAAGTTGCTGATGGATTAATGGAACGCGGCTTAAAAGTTGGACGAATTCACGGGGATTTATCACCACGTGATCGTAAAAAAATGATGAAACAAATTCGTGACCTTGAATTCCAATATATTGTTGCGACTGATTTAGCAGCACGTGGTATTGATATTGAAGGAATTAGCCATGTTATTAACTATGAGCTACCATCAGATTTAGATTTCTTCGTTCACCGCGTTGGAAGAACAGCACGTGCGGGGCATTCTGGTATTGCAGTGACGATTTATGATCCAGCAAACGAAGAAGCATTAGATAGCTTAGAAAAACAACGTCATATCGAGTTTAAACATGTAGATTTACGCGGAGATGAGTGGGCGGATTTAGGTGAGCGTCGTCGTCGTAAGAGCCGTAAAAAACCAAATGACGAACTTGATGTTATGGCAACGAAAGTTATTAAAAAACCGAAAAAAGTAAAACCAAACTATAAACGTAAACTTGCAACAGAACGTGACAAAGTGAAGAGAAAATATAGCAATAAAAAAAGATAAGGGGTTTCCCTTATCTTTTTTTAATCCCGCTAATTTAAATGAAGAGTATAGTCTGTTTAAATACTCATATAAATTTGTGTAGTGCGTCTTTTGTGAACAAACAATTCACTACATATTTCTACAAATTATGCTATCATTATATCTATTGTATATTGAAGAGGTGATTGTATGTTAAAGATTGGATCTCATGTTTCCATGAGTGGTAAGAACATGTTATTAGCAGCAAGTGAAGAGGCTGTTTCATACGGTGCAACAACGTTTATGATTTATACAGGTGCACCGCAAAATACACGAAGAAAACCAATTGAAGAATTGAACATAGAAGCAGGAAGAAAACATATGGAGCTGAATGGTATTGAGGAAATTATCGTCCATGCGCCGTATATTATTAATGTTGGGAATACGACGAAGCCAGAAACATTCCAATTAGGTGTAGACTTCCTTCGTATGGAAATTGAAAGAACATCGGCATTAGGTGTAGCGAAACAAATTGTTCTTCACCCAGGAGCGCACGTTGGGGCTGGAGCAGATGCTGGTATTCAACAAATTATTAAAGGGCTTAATGAAGTACTAACGCCAGAACAGACGGTTAACATTGCGTTAGAGACGATGGCAGGAAAAGGAACAGAATGTGGTCGTAGCTTTGAAGAAATTGCAAAAATCATTGATGGCGTAAAATATAATGAAAAGCTATCTGTATGCTTTGATACGTGTCATACGCACGATGCAGGATATGATATTGTAAATGACTTTGACGGTGTATTAAACGAATTTGATAAGATCGTTGGTATAGATCGTTTACAAGTACTTCATATTAATGATAGTAAAAATGTACGCGGAGCAGGAAAAGACCGTCATGAAAACATCGGATTTGGTCACATTGGGTATAAAGCGTTGCATCACATTGTACATCATCCACAGTTAATGCATGTACCAAAAATTCTTGAAACACCGTATGTAGGGGAAGATAAAAAAGATAAGAAGCCACCATACAAATTGGAAATCGAAATGCTGAAAAACGGTACTTTTGATGAAGGGCTTCTTGAAAAAATTAAAGCGCAATAAGGAGGGGATTTCCCCTCCTTATTTTAGTAATTGCTGAAATAAGGTATTTACTTGTTGGGCAGTGGCAGGGGAAGTTACTTTTGCGATCTGTTTTAAGAGCTCTAGTCGCTCGTTGTTATCGTAAATATTAATATTTTTACCTTTCATAAGTAAAACGATTTGGTCAGCTTGTGCAGTCGTAATAGAAACTTCATATTCTTTGCTATATTTTAATAACTCTTTTGTAGAAATATGATTTAATTTTTTATTAACAATTTGTTTAATGAGGTTCATCTTGTTATCCTCCTTCACGCGTTCTTCTATCGAAATATATGAGCATATAGCTTGTACATATTCGTATAGAGTTTCTTTTTTCATGAGGAAAAGAAGCGTATGTTATAATATAAGGACAAAACTACAGAAAAAGAGTAAAGGGAGGACCTATGGAGCAAAAGCAACATCGAAAAGAAAGTGTTATTCATCTCATTTATCGTTTAGTTATGATTATTTTTGGGGCAGCATGCGCAGCGGTAGCGATTGAACTATTTTTAATGCCAAATAAAATTATTGATGGTGGAATTATTGGTATTTCTCTTATATTAGATTATCTTACTCCTAATATTTGGTGGTTAAGTTTTTCTACTTTAGTCGTTGTTCTCAATATCCCATTTATGTATTCGGGTTATAAGCAAATTGGAAAAACATTTATGTTATCTTCGGCATTTGGTATTGTAGCGTTAGCATTCATTGAGTCAACGTTACATGCGGTGCCACCGTTTACAACAGAGCCTATTTTAGCGACTGTGTTTGGTGGTCTTATTTTAGGTCTTGGTGTAGGACTTGTAATTCGTCATGGTGGATCGTTAGATGGAACTGAAATTATGGGGATTTTATTAACGAAGAAATTACCGTTCTCTGTTGGTGAATTCGTAATGTTTGTGAACTTATTTATTTTTGCATGGGCAGCATTTGTGTTTGGTGTGGAACAAGCGATGTATTCTGTTATGACGTACTATATTGCATTTAAAACGATCGATACAGTAATTCAAGGGCTAGATGAAACGAAAGCAGTTTTAATTGTATCTGATCAATATGAGGAAGTATCAAATGCGATTTTACATCGACTCGGCCGTGGAACTACAAAGCTTGTAGCAAAAGGTGGTTACACAGATAAAGAAAAAGAAGTTATTTATGCAGTTGTAACGCGTCTAGAAGTGACGAAGTTAAAGTCAATTGTGCATGAAATTGATGAAAATGCGTTTGTTACGATTATGAGCACGCAAGAGACAAATGGTGGTAAGTTTAAATCGGCTATTCACTAAACATATATAGGAATATTTTTCGAAAGCAGAGAATTTTTCTCTGCTTTTTGTTATAATAGTAAGGTTTCTTGAAAAAATAGATATATTTTAGGCAGATTGGTTTACAACTATAATAAGCTGTACTATAATTCAAATAGATATAAATCGGAATCATTCTGAATTAAAATAGGTGAGATGCTATGAATAATATATTAGAGATTGAAGGTTTAACATTCTGGTATGAAGATCGGAATGTGTTAGAAAATATTAATTTGCAAGTTCCGAAGGGAGCTTTTTTAGGTTTAGTGGGACCGAATGGTTCAGGTAAATCAACTTTACTTAAGTGTTTATTAGGCGTTTTAAAGCCAAAAGAAGGAAGCATTCGTGTGTTTGGCGTTGATAGTAAGAAGTTTAAGGAATGGAATAAAGTTGGTTATGTATCCCAAAAAGCAAATAGTTTCAATTCTGGTTTTCCAGCAACTGTTTCTGAAGTTGTGTCAATGGGACTTGTTTCGAAAAAAGGGCTTTTTCGCTTTTTCACAAAAGAGGATAAGAAAAAGGTAGAAAAAGCAATTGCTGATGTAGGGATGAGTGAGTTTCAAGGTCGTAATATTGGAGAGCTTTCTGGTGGACAGCAACAGCGTGTATTTATTGCTCGTGCGCTCGTTAGTGATCCTGAATTGCTTATTTTAGACGAGCCTACTGTTGGAATCGATGTAAAAAATGTGGAAAGTTTTTACGAAATATTAGAGGATTTAAACAAAAGGTTGGGAATCACATTAATTCTTGTTACTCATGATATGGGAGCTGTTACCGAAAAAGTAACACATGTTGCATGCCTAAACCAACATCTACATTTCCATGGAAATGTAGAGAAGTTCCGAGAGTTAGAAGATGCAGAAATGTCCGTCTTATATGGGCATCATGTTCATCGTTTAGAACACGAACATGAGCATCACGGGAGGATATAATGATACAAGATTTTTTACAATATGACTTTTTACGTAATTCTTTATACGCAGGTATTTTAATTGGACTTGTTGCACCGCTAATAGGTGTGTTTGTTGTTATTCGTCGTTTATCTCTTATTGCGGATGCATTAAGTCATGTGACGTTATCAGGTATTGCAGCAAGTTTATTACTTGAAAAAACCATTTTTACAGGTGGATTTTTAAACCCCTTATATATGGGGATGGTTTTTTCGATTGGTGGAGCGCTATTAATCGAAAAGTTAAGAACTGTATATAAGCACTATCAAGAATTAGCAATTCCGATTATCCTTTCGGCAGGGATGGGAGTTGGAGTTATTTTCATTTCACTTGCAAATGGATTTAACACAGACTTATTTAGTTATTTATTTGGTAGTGTCAGTGCTGTAACAAGTACGGATTTAATTATTATTGGGATTGTAGCAATTGTTGTTGTTGCGACAATTATTTTATTATATAAAGAGCTGTTTCTACTATCATTTGATGAGGAATACGCAGTATCAACTGGTTTAAGAGCGAAATGGATTCACTTTATTTTCATTATATTAGTTGCTCTTGTCATTGCAGTATCAATGCGTGTAGTAGGGGTTCTTCTCGTATCATCATTAATGACGTTACCAGTTGCAGCAAGTATTCGTATTGCTAAAGGATTTAAACAAACAATTTTCTTTTCCATTTTATTTGGTGAAATTGCAGTAATTGGTGGAATGTTTGCTTCGTATCAACTTGATCTAGCACCAGGTGGTACAATTGTTATGATAGCAGTTCTTATTTTAATCGGTGCGATTTTATGGAAGAAGAAAAAAACTGCATAAAGTAGGGATAGGTATGAATCTAACAGAAGCTTTACGCCTAATGAAGGAAAAAGGATACAAACATACTGGAAAAAGAGAAGAGATGCTCAGATTATTTGCAGCACATAATCGTTATTTAACTGCGAAAGACGTTTTAGAGCATATGAAAGACGATTATCCAGGGCTTAGTTTTGATACGATTTATCGTAACTTAACAGTTTTTGCTGAGATTGGTGTTTTAGAACAAACGGAATTAAATGGTGAAAAACATTTTCGTTTCACTTGTTCTATTATGGAACATCATCATCATTTTATTTGTTTGGATTGTGGGGGGACGAAAGAGATTACTTCCTGCCCAATGGATTTTATGAATAAAGATTTTACTGGTTATGAAGTAACGGGTCATAAGTTTGAAATATATGGTCGTTGTCCAAAATGTGCAAAGTAAAAGCTCGTCGGTTATATAACTGACGAGCTTTTTTACGTAGAAAAGAAGGTTGCTCACAAATATTGTGGCAACCTTCTTTTTATTGTTCTTGTGTCTCTTTTTCTTTTTCTTTTTCTCGTTCAGCAGCCATTTCAGCAGCAATTACGTCGATTTCTTTTTTCAGTTCTTCTACCATTGTTTCTTCTGGTACTTTACGAACGACTTGCCCTTTACGGAATAATAATCCCTCTCCACGTGCACCAGCAATACCGATATCAGCTTCACGAGCTTCACCAGGACCATTTACAGCGCAACCAAGTACTGCAACTTTAATTGGTACTTGAAGTGTAGAGATGTATTCTTCCACTTCGTTAGCGATGCTAATTAAATCGATTTCAATACGACCACAAGTTGGACAAGAGATAAGTGTCGCTGCGTTAGAAGCAAGACCGAATGATTTTAATAATTCACGAGCAACTTTTACTTCTTCAACTGGATCAGCACTTAATGAAATACGTAGTGTATTTCCGATGCCTTTACTTAAGATTGCTCCAAGACCAGCGGCACTTTTTACAGTTCCAGCAAACAATGTTCCAGATTCTGTAATACCTAAATGTAATGGGTAATCAAAAGCGCGAGCAGCTTTCTCGTATGCTTCGATTGCTAAGTTAACATCAGAGGCTTTCATAGATACGATAATATCGTGGAAATCTAAGTCCTCTAAAATTTTAATATGATGTAGCGCGCTCTCAACCATACCATCAGCAGTTGGGTATCCGTACTTTTCTAAAATGTGGCGCTCTAATGAACCAGCGTTTACACCAATACGGATTGGAATACCGCGCTCTTTTGCTGCATTTACAACAGCTTCTACTTTATGGCGACGACCAATATTACCTGGATTGATACGTACTTTATCAATGCCACCTTCAATTGCTTTTAAAGCAAGGCGATAATCAAAATGAATATCAGCAACAAGTGGAATGTTGATTTGTTTTTTTATATCAGCAATAGCATTAGCTGCGCGTTCATCTGGAACGGCAACACGGACGACTTGACAGCCAGCTTCTTCTAAACGCTTGATTTCGGCAACTGTTGCTTCAACATCATGTGTTTTTGTTGTTGTCATACTTTGTATAATTAATTCATTATTACCGCCAATTGTTAAATTACCGACTTTAACTGGACGTGTTTTTGTACGATGAGTCATTTCATTCACGAATAGATCGCTCTCCTTATAAAAGAAGTTTCTTATTTAGTCCCTCATATCAATGATAGTATACGTGATATAGGGCTATAGAAACCGAAGTGCTCGGTTTCACTTTTACTATTGTATCAGCGCCTTTATGTAATTGACAAGGATTAAGTGATGGCTTATTGATATAACGGGAATTTATAAGACTTTCCAATTTGTATTTTTGTAGCAGATGTACTTTTGTTTAATTGTTTAAAGTCGTCAATGACTTTTTCTATGGAAGGAATTTTTTTCTTGTTAATTTGTTCTGTAATAGAAAGAACTGTCTCGCCAGTTTTTACTTCAATTGTTTTATAAGATGTATCCGTTTCTTTTTCTGTTTTATTCTCTTTATTTTGTTGGCTGTCTGTGTTTTCTTTTTTAATCGTTTGGGCAGCAGTTGTTTTTTTATATGAACTTAACATCGGTAAAGTACCGATTTTTATATCGTAATAAAATATATAACCGAGAACAAGCACGAATAGGAATATACCTAACCTCTTCATATTCTTCACTCCTTTGCTAGGAATATATGCTTGTCCAAAAAAAAAATGCCTATTTAGGCATTTTTTTATTTTTCTTTCGGTTGGGGTACCTCTTTAATCGTTAAGTATAGAACGATTAAAACAACAGCGATATAAATGAATGTTGCCCCAGGTACGACGATTTTGAATAAATCCATAATCATGAAGAAAATGGTTGGGATTGTGTAGCTGTATGCAGTTAGTGTCCAAACTTGTTTATAGGATAGTTTACGTTGACCGCTCATAGCAGAACCGATGAACGCAAGTAAAGTCACGCCTACAAAAGTGATGAATAATTGGAATAGGTACACTAAGAATCCAATAACAAATAATAAAATTGGATAAATATTATCGAATAAAGAAATAAATTCTTGTAGATCTTTTTTCTCAAGAGATGCACCTAACAAATCGTTATAAGAATACGTTTGTGTTTGACCATTTCCCATAGAGACTACTTTATCTTTTAAAACAAATAAACCTGTTTTATTTTGATATTTTTCTAGGTCTGTTGAATTTGGATCAAATACGAAAAGTGCATTTCCTTCTTCTTTTTCAATAGGCTGATCAATATCGGCTTTTAGTTCGCCATTTTCAATTTTAAAATCAGGTAAATCTTTATCGATGACTTGATTTACCATGCCTACACCATCTTGGATAAAACTACCGTACAAAAAAGTTCTTGGAATAGTAGTAATTAAGCAAAGTAGCATAATATACAAAATGGTTTTACCGATTTTTTGAAAACGGAATAGCGCCATATCTTTAGGCGAGTATATGCTTTTTACGAATTGGGTAAATATGGACATAGATTCACTTCCTTTATGTATGTATAAAATCATTGTAACGTAGGAATCTAGAGAATCTCAAGATATATTATATTTACATATAGTGGAGATAACTAAATTTCTTTTTATTAACTTTCTTCTTTTAAATAAGAAAAATACAATTGACACTTTTCTTTTCTATATGGTAAATTTATCTTACATTTCTTAAAGGGCATATCCGATAGGAATTCCTTTATTTGATATGTTGTTACATACATAATTGTGGACCCTTAGCTCAGCTGGTTAGAGCAGACGGCTCATAACCGTCCGGTCGTAGGTTCGAGTCCTACAGGGTCCATATCCATTTCGCATGTTTATTATGTTAGCAGGAAGCTTCCTTGTAGAAGGAAGCTTTTTTTACGGAATATATGAGCATTTTAATTGAAAAGAAGTGGGAATTTTGCTACTTTAATGATAGCAAGACAATGTGATTTATTTGTTTGCACCCTATGGCAATTAGGGTAGAATGAAGTTGTATGTCACTTAAGTGGCAATACATAAACTGGGAGGAATATAACAATGGCAAAACACGAATTACCAAATTTACCTTATGCGTATGATGCTTTAGAGCCTCACTTTGACAAAGAAACAATGAACATCCATCATACAAAACATCACAACACGTACATTACAAACTTAAACGCTGCTTTAGAAGGTCATGCAGAATTAGCTGACAAAAGCGTAGAAGAATTAGTTGCAAACTTAAACGAAGTACCAGAAGCAATCCGTACAGCAGTACGTAACAATGGTGGCGGACATGCTAACCATACATTCTTCTGGACAATCCTATCTCCAAACGGCGGAGGACAACCTGTAGGTGAACTTGCAACTGCAATTGAAGCAAAATTCGGTAGCTTCGATGCATTCAAAGAAGAATTCGCAAAAGCTGGCGCAACTCGCTTCGGTTCTGGTTGGGCTTGGTTAGTAGTAAACAATGGTGAGCTAGAAGTAACAAGCACTCCAAACCAAGATTCTCCTTTAACTGAAGGTAAAACGCCAGTTATCGGTTTAGATGTTTGGGAGCATGCTTACTACTTAAACTACCAAAACCGTCGTCCAGACTACATCGGTGCATTCTGGAACGTTGTAGATTGGAACGCTGCTGAAAAACGTTACCAAGAAGCAAAATAATTGTAATAAATATAGAAAAAAGCTAGGGGAGAACCCCTAGCTTTTTTTCTATGCTTTCCTTTTACATAATTGGGCTTGTCTTTGGAAGACTAGAACATGAAGTAAAGGAGAGTTGTGTATGAAGTGGAAACATATAATTGGTGACGTTGAAGTGAATCGGGATTTAGTGTTATTGCTCCTTATAGGAGGTTTATACACGCTCGCAATTTCTTTATCGAATACGTTTGTAAATATTTATTTATGGAAACAAACACAAAATTATGTGAATCTTGGCTTGTATAATTTGGCCAGCGTTATATTACAGCCTCTCACATTTCTTGTAGGGGGAAAATTAGCGAAACGTATCGATCGCTCGATTTTATTACGAATAGGAGTAGGAACGCTCGCAATTTTTTTTATTGTTGTCTTAGTAGCGGGGAAAAGTGCTTCTCAGTATATTTTATTAATGGGGGCTCTTTTAGGAGTAGGATACGGTTTTTACTGGTTGGCTTTTAACTTATTGACATTTGAAATTACAGAACCAGAAACAAGAGATTTCTTTAATGGGTTTCTTGGACTTCTTACATCCTTCTCTGGGATGATCGGACCAATAGCAGCAGGATACACAATTTCACGTATGGAGAAATGGAGTGGTTATACTGTTATATTCTTTCTTTCATTAGTTCTATTTGCAATTGCTGTCGTCTTAAGCTTCTTTTTATCTAAAAGAGAATGTGAAGGGCGTTATGAAATCGTGCAAGTATTGAAAGAACGACGGATTGATAAAAACTGGGGAAAGATTACACGAGCTCATTTTTTCCAAGGATTGAGAGAAGGAACGTTTATTTTTGTCATTTCAGTATATGTTTATTTAGCAACTAATAGTGAGTTCGCATTAGGGAAATATAGTTTAGTGAACTCTGCTGTATCCTTTGTATGTTATTACTTAGTTGCTCGTATGTTAAAGAAGGAGTGGCGAAAAAAAGCAATTTTACTTGGAGGCATTATTTTATATGCTGTCGTCTTTTTAGTTATTTTCAATGTTACATACACGAAATTACTTATTTATGCGGCATGTATTGCGATTGCATATCCTATTTTACTTGTTCCGTATGGATCAATGACATATGACGTAATTGGTAGAGCGAAAAATGCGAGAGAATGGCGTGTGGAATATGTCGTTGTTCGGGAGCTGTGGTTAAACGCCGGAAGAATCTGTTCCATTTTAAGTTTTTTATGTGCTGTACTATTCTTTCCACCTGAAAAAAGTTTACCTTACTTATTATGTATTTTAGGTGCTGGACATTTTCTTATTTATTTTGCAGTTAAAAATGTCAAATATGATGAGGGAAATGCGAGTAAAACAAGTGTTGTAACGCAAGGAAACGCGCAAAACCAAACTGAACCAGAAGGTTAACTTCTCGTTTGTTTTATGCTAGAATAGAAAAAGATGTAAGACAGCAGTGAGGACACCTGTATGAAGGTGTCCCTTTCACATTACATAGCTGTTGGTAGAGGGGGTTTGTATGAGCAAGAAGCAGAAGCAAAATAAGAAAAAGACCCACGTTCCTTTTCGGTTAAACGTGCTGTTTTTCTGTGTGTTTTTAATGTTCTCCGCGGTTATTGTAAGGCTCGGATATGTACAAATTGTTCGCGGTGAAGAATATAAGAATGAAGTGGAGAAGAAAGAAAACTCAACGATAAGTAATCCTGTACCGCGTGGGAAAATATTTGACCGTTATGGGCGACCTGTAGTAGATAATGCAGCCATTCGTACTATTACATTTACAAAAATGAAAGGATCAACTGCAGAGGATCGCTTAGAAACAGCGAAAAAGCTAGCAGATTTGATTGAAGTACCGACAGATAAATTAACAGATCGCGATAAAAAAGATTATTGGCTTGCTATGCATAAAGAGGAAGCTAAAGAAAAAATTACGAATAAAGATCGTCAAGAGTTTAAAGATAAAAAAATTGATGATAAAGAATTAGACGAGCGTCAGCGCAGTCGTGTAACAGAAGAAGAGATTAATCAATTATCCGCAAAAGATCTAGAAATACTAGCGATTAAGAGTAAGATGGATGGCGGATATGCAATGACACCTCAAGTTCTTAAGAAAAATGCAACAGATGAAGAATATGCGATTATTAGTGAAAATTTAGCGCAATTGCCGGGAGTAGATACAAGTGTTGATTGGGAACGAAAATATGCATATGATGGTGATTTGTTCCGAAGTGTACTTGGTGGTGTAACAACTTCTGACGAAGGTTTACCAAGAGAAAGACTAGATTACTATCTTGTTCGTGATTATAATCGAAATGACCGAGTAGGAAAAAGTTATCTTGAACAACAGTATGAAGATAGTCTGCACGGTACGAAAGCAGAAGTTAGAAATGTTACAGATAAAAACGGTAATATTTTAGAAACGATTAATGTATCAAAAGGACAAAGTGGTAATGACCTGAATTTAACGATTGATATGGAATTACAAAAGCGCGTGGAGGATATTCTTACGAAGAATTTAATGAGATTTAAAGGAAGCGAACCTCTTTTAGATCGCGCATTCGTTGTAATGATGAACCCAAAAAATGGTGAAGTTTTATCTATGGCTGGGAAACAATTAGTTAACGAAGATGGTCAAACGAAAGTAAATGACTTTGCATTAGGTACCATGACAAGTTCTTATCCGATGGGGTCAACTGTAAAAGGTGCAACAGTACTTACTGGATATCAAACTGGTGCGATTCAACCAGGTTCAGTACAATTGGATGAACCAATTAAATTAAAAGGTACACCTACGAAGTCATCTTGGAAAACGATGGGATATATTAATGATCTTACAGCTTTAAAAATGTCTTCTAACGTTTATATGTTTAAAACAGCGATGAATATCGCTGGTGTTCCATATGTGAGAGGTGGTACGTTAGATATACCTCAAAAAGCATTTGATACGATGCGTTATTATTTCGGACAGTTTGGACTTGGTGTAAAAACAGGAATTGATTTACCGAATGAATCTGCTGGTCAGATGGGGAGAGGTAGTCAACCAGGTTTCTTACTAGATTTATCAATTGGACAGTATGATACGTATACACCGCTTCAATTAGCGCAATATATTTCGACGATTGCCAATGGTGGATATCGTATGCAACCACAAGTTGTAAAAGAAATTCGTCAACCGGCAGTGAAACCAGATGAAGTTGGGAAAGTTGTTCAATCTATGGAACCGAAAGTATTAAATCGTGTTGATATGCCAGAATCGCAAATTAAACGTGTTCAAGAAGGATTTAGACAAGTGTATAATGATTCAGGTGGTACAGCTACCAAATACTTTACAGGTGCAAAATATAAAGCGGCAGGGAAGACAGGTACCGCGCAAACTGTGTATGGCGGAGATAAAGAGATTGGTAGAAAGGCAAATGGTGAACGTGTGGAAACATATAACTTAACATTAGTAGGTTATGCGCCACTTGAAGATCCAGAAGTAGCATTCTCTGTTGTTGTTCCATGGGTACACGATGATAAGACTGGTATTAATGGATATATTGGTCGTGAAATTATGGACGCCTACTTTGATTTAAAAAACCAAGAAGTAAATGGTGAAGCTCCAAAAGATGATAAAAACAATAAAAATAAAGATCAAGATGATGAATAAAAAAATTTAAAAAAAGCACACTATCTGAAAAGATAGTGTGCTTTTTTTTATGGTTTATGCATATCGTGTAATAAATGTGGACAAGTATACAATATTGGGAAACACGCGGCCTTATAAATGATACTTGTATATGGTGGGATAGGGGATAAATATTTTATAGGGAAATCATCAGAGGAAATGAATAGCTACTACTGAATTAAAATTGTACCGTATGTTGATTTATGTGGAACTTTACAAAACTTTTACAAACAATTAAAACCGAATTAATAGTTTAGCAGTATTCTTATATCTGTAATCCTGTTATTTCCGGTTACTTCTAGGAGGAAGAACACGTGAAATGGATGCGTACACCGATTATAATTTTCGTACTATCGATATGGTTCCTCTGTTTTGAAATGTCTACTGCATTTGCTTTAAATGAAATGGGAGAAGTGAGAGTTGATGGATCCTCAACGGTTTTTCCTATTATAGAAGCAGTAGCGGAGGAATATACAAAGGTGCATCCAGACGTGAAAATTTCCATCAGTGTTTCTGGAACTGGAGGAGGATTTAATCGTTTCAGTAAAGGAGAAGTAGATATAAATAATGCTTCGAGAGTAATGAAACAAGTCGAGAAAAATGAGATGAAGAAAAACTCTATTCAGTTCACACCTTTTGAGGTCGCTAACGATGGTCTTACAATTGTCGTGAATCGGCACAATACATGGGTAGACGATATGTCAGTAGACGAGTTACGTTTACTGTGGAGTGAAGATGGAAGAGAGAAGCGATGGTCACAAATTCATTCAACATGGCCACGTGAACAAGTGAAGTTTTATGCACCAGGCGTAGACTCTGGTACTTATGATTATTTTCAAAATGTCATCTTACAAAATCATCGCATTGTAAAAAAAGTCTCTTTGTCTGAAGATGATCAAGTTATTATGCAAGGGGTAATGAATGATAAACATGCCATTGCTTTTGTAGGATATGCTTATTATATGGCTAATCGAGATAAGGTGAAAGCAATAAAAGTGAATGGTGTATTTCCGACGAAAGAGACCATTCAGTCAGGGAAGTATAAGCCGTTATCTAGGCCGCTACTTACTTATGTGAATAATGCATCTATCCGAAATAAAATGAATGTAGCAAACTATGTTGAGTTTATGATTCAGCATGTTGGTAACCTCGCTGAAGAGGTCGGGTATGTAAAATTAAGAAAAGAAAAATACAATGAACAGCTGCGTATGTTAACAGAAATAAAAAGGTAATGTCAGGGTGGAAAGGGGTTTTCATCTTTGGCTCATAATGACAAAAGTCAAATTACATTTTCTGTACAACATTTGATTGAAAGAAATACAAAACAAAGAAAAAAAACGCAGCGAATCAATCGAATAATGCCTTTGTTACTAAAAATAATTGCTAGCGTTTCTATTGTTACGACACTTGGAATTGTTTTTACGCTCTCTAATGAAACAATCATGTTTTTTCAAAAAATATCATTGTACTCCTTTTTGACGGAGAAAGAATGGTTACCGTTTTTTGAAAATCCTAAATTCGGTATATTACCACTTATATGTGGAACGTTCCTTGTAACAGCAATCGCTATGTTTGTAGCAATTCCTATCGGTTTAGCGTGTGCCGTATTTTTAAGCGAATATGCTTCAAATAGTGCACGGAAAATATTAAAGCCGATGTTAGAGCTATTAGCAGGTATCCCGACAATTGTATATGGTTTTTTTGCATTAACAATTGTTACGCCGCTTTTACAAAGGATTATACCAGATTTACAGTTTTTTAATGCGATTAGCCCAGGAATCGTTATCGGATTTATGATGATGCCTACAGTTGCATCTCTATCTGAAGACGCGATGAGAGCTGTGGTGAAAGGGACGAAAGAAGCTTCATTAGCACTCGGAGCGACGCGGTTTGAAATGGTAAAACAAGTGGTGTTTCCGTCCGCTTTTACAGGGATTATGGCAGCAATTATATTAGCGGCTTCGCGTGCAATTGGTGAAACGATGATTGTTGTAATTGCGGCAGGATCCACACCAAATGTATCGCTTGATCCGACACATTCTATTCAAACGTTAACAGCCTATATTGTGCAAGTAAGTTTAGGTGATGCTCCGCATGGAACGATTACGTATTACAGCATGTATGCTGTAGGTGCAACATTATTTTTGTTTACTTTTATTATGAACATCATTTCGCAGTCAATTATGCGCCGTTTTAGGAGGATGACATAATATGCGGACGTTGAATCATAAAAAAATACAAAAAAACATGGCATCACGCTTTTTAAAAGATCGAATTTACAAATTGTTATTTTATATAGCGATTTTATTTTCAATCGTAATTTTGTTTGTGTTACTGTTTCAAATTGTTGAAAAAGGTATAAGCTATCTTTCAATAGATTTCTTTACAAATTTCGCTTCACGTAATCCGAAAGAAGCTGGTATTGCTGCAGCTTTGTCAGGGACAATATTATTTATGAGTATTGTTATACCTGTTTCTTTTATATTTGGAGTTGGAACAGCCCTCTATTTAGAGCAATATGCGAAGGAATCTCTATTTAAAAAAATAGTAGAGATTAATAATCAAACGTTAGCAGGAGTACCATCCGTTGTATTTGGATTGCTTGGTTTAACTATTTTTGTATATGCTCTTCATTTAGGAGAGAGTATAGTTGCAGCAGCACTGACGATGAGTTTACTCGTCTTACCAACAGTTGTTGTGGCGAGTCAAGAAGCAATCCGATCAGTACCAAGTGCATTATTAGAGGGTTCTTACGGATTAGGTGCTACGAAGTGGCAAACGATGTATCAAATTGTATTGCCATATGCTTTCCCGGGGATTATAACGGGCTGTACGTTAGCGATATCAAGAGCAATTGGAGAAGCAGCACCACTATTAGTTATTGGGGCACTTGCGTTTGCAAATTATGTTCCATTTAGTATGTTTGATAGATTTACAGTTTTACCAATTCAAATTTTTAATTGGATGAGTAGGCCACAAGAAGAATTTCAGTATGTAGCAGCAGCTGGGATGATTGTTTTGTTAGGTTTGTTGCTATTTATCAATATATTTGTTTTATGGTTACGAAATCGAAAATAAGTTGGAAGTGGATGAAAGGGGAATTCAAATGGTAGCAACAGTAGTAAATGTACAGGTGAAAAACGAAGAGAAAATCGAGACTGCGCCAAAGAAAGTAGTATTTGATACGAAAAACTTAAATTTATGGTATGGGGAAGACCATGCTTTAAAAGATATTAATTTAAGTATTCATGAGAATGAAGTTACAGCAATTATCGGTCCAAGTGGCTGTGGTAAATCAACGTACTTAAAAACGTTAAATCGCATGGTAGAGTTAGTACCGATCGTTCGAACTACAGGTGTAATTGAATATAGAGAACGCAATATATTTGATAAATCATATCCAGTTGAAGAATTAAGAACGCACGTAGGAATGGTGTTCCAAAAGCCAAATCCATTTCCAAAATCTATTTATGAGAATGTAGCATACGGTCCAAAAATCCATGGTATTCGTGATAAAAAGACATTAGATGAAATTGTTGAGAAAAGTTTACGCGGAGCAGCGATTTGGGATGAGTTAAAAGATCGTTTGCACGATAATGCATACGGTTTATCTGGTGGACAGCAACAGCGTCTATGCATCGCACGTTGCTTAGCTATTGAGCCAGACGTTATTTTAATGGATGAGCCAACATCGGCACTAGATCCAATTTCAACATTAAAAGTAGAAGAATTAATTCAAGAGTTAAAGAAAGACTTTAGTATTGTTATCGTAACGCATAATATGCAACAAGCAGCGCGTATTTCAGACAAAACCGCTTTCTTCTTAAGCGGGGAAGTTGTGGAGTATACAGATACAAACAAATTATTTACGACGCCTTCAGATAAGCGTACAGAAGATTATATTACAGGTCGCTTTGGTTGATATCGTTGCAAAGCTAAGAGAAAATGCCCTCTTAACAGAGGGCATTTCTTATTTTTATCTCACTTTAATAGGGAAGTAATACCTTCTCTTTATCTTAAGGTTGATTACAAGCGTAAGAGGTTATGTAGGAGGTTTATCCCGCTATTTGCGGGCAGTAAGACCCCACCTCAAAATTCAGCAAAAGCAAAGAAGTTAGGTGGGCGGGCGGCCTGTAAAAGCCCGATTGATGAGGGGTGATTAAAGTTTCACTTTGTATATAATGGCACATAATATTGAGGGGGAAGAAAAAATGGTAAGAGAACAGTTTCAAGGTGATTTAAAAGTGTTACAGCAAAAGGTGATTGAGCTTGGCGAATTAGCAAATGCGGCTTTATTGATTGCTATGGAAGGTCTGCATACAAGGGATGTAGAGAAAGCGTTAGAGGTCATTGATGGTGATTACCGTATGGATAATTTAGAAGAGGAAATAAACGATCTTGCGCTTATGCTCATTACGAAGCAGCAACCTGTAGCAAGTGACTTAAGAAGGATCTTTATTTCAATTAAAACAGCGACAGATTTAGAGCGTATTGCAGATCATGCTGTTAATATTGCAAAGGCTACAATTCGTCTTGGGGAAAAAGAAGTGGCTGTTAGTTTGCACAACCTGGATGAAATGTTTGCGGTTGCAAATAAGATGTTGCATTTAGCGTTAGAAGCATATGAACAAGAAAATTTAACTTTCGCGAAACAAATTGCTGAAATGGATGATTCCGTTGATGAAATATATGGAAAAGCAATTCGTGAGTTTATATCTTCAGTTCCGGAACAACCAGAAGCAATTACGCAAATTACACAATTATCATTTGTGGCGAGATATATTGAGCGTGTAGCAGACCATATTACAAATATTGCTGAAAATGTATTTTATTTAGTAAAAGGAAAGCATTATTTATTGAATGAGTAGGAATGAAAGTAGGTGATGAGAAATCACCTGCTTTTTTTAGTCAAAACATGACAAAAAAAGCTCGTTGTTTCCTTTAGTTTATGATGATAAGATGTATCATAATGTAATGGGAAAATTAGTATATATGTTGTTTGTTAATAAGTATTATTTATCAATTAATAGTAAGCGCTTTCTTGTCGTTTTAAACGTACGTTTTTATAGGTGGGAAATTTAATTATAGGGTCTTTTAAATGAGGATTCGTTTAACTAATCAAGTTTATGCTGCTAGTTCATGTGGGATAGAGAATATACATATGGTATATGGAGCTACTGAACATTATATAAGTGGAGGCTGAAGTATATGAAGGGGGTTATTTTAGCTGGAGGAAAAGGAAGACGCCTTAGACCATTAACATGTAATACTCCAAAGCCGATGTTACCATTATTAGAAAAACCAGTTTTAGAATACAATATTGAGTTATTACGCCAGCATGGTATTCGTGAAATTGCAATTACTGTTCAATATATGAGTAAGACGATTAAGCGATATTTTGGTGATGGTAGTAAATGGGGAGTTAACTTGTATTATTTTGAAGACTCTCCTCCGCTTGGTACAGCAGGGAGTATTAAACAAGCAGAACAATTTTTAGATGAAACATTTGTTGTAATAAGCGGGGATGCATTAACTGACTTTCAATTATCAGAAGGAATTAGGTTTCATGAACAAAAGAAAAGAATGGTAACAATGTTTGTGAAAGAAGTAGAAAATCCACTCTCATTTGGATTGGTTGTAATGAATAAAGACCAGGAGGTTACACGATATATAGAAAAGCCGGGCTGGAATGAGGTAGTATCTAATGTTGTGAATACAGGCATATATATTATGGAGCCAGAAATCTTTTCTTACATACCGCCTAGACAATTTTTTGATTTCAGTCATGATGTGTTTCCGTTATTGGCAAACAAAAATGTGTTATTCGCATATTTGTCAGAAGGTTATTGGTTAGATATCGGCACATTTAATCAATATCGACAAGCACAATTTGATTTGTTAACGAAAAAGTTACAAGTACCTATTCCTTATACGGAAGTATTACCGATGGTATGGATGGGAGAAGGGGTGACGATTGGGAAAGGGACAAAAATTCATGGCCCCTCTTTCATTGGAGAAGGAGCAAAGATTGGTACAGGAGCTGTAATTGAGCCATATTCTATTATTGGAAAAAATAGTATCGTTTCAAATTATTCTCATCTTCAAAAAAGTATTGTTTTTGCAAATGCTCATATTGGAAAGTATTGTGAACTATTAGAAACGACAATAGGAGAGCGTACAATAGTTGAAGATGACGTTACACTGTTTCAAAAAAGCATTGTAGCGGATCACTGTCATATCGGGAGAAGTACGATAATTAAGCAAAAAGGAAAACTATGGCCTTATAAGGCGATTGATAGTCATTCGATAGTAGGAGCGGCTGGTATTCAAGAGAGTGAAATGAGTGCAGGGTGGTTACAAAAAAGCCGCATTGTAGGAAGAGGGAATGTTGAAATTACTCCCCAGTTTATAGTGAAGATTGCGATGGCGTATGGCTCTCTTTTTACAAAAGGAGAAAGTATATTAATTGGAAGTCAAGAAAATATAGAAACAACCTCTTATAAAAATTTATTTTTACATGCTATTCATGGTATAGGGATTCATACGATGGAATGCAAAGAAATGAACGAGTCACTTTTTCAATATAGTGTTCATCATTTGCAATGTGCAGGTGGGGTTTTCATTCAAGTGGAGAATGAGAATGAGATTGTTATAAAGTTGTATGGTCAAGCTGGCATGCCGTTAACGTATAAGCAGCAAAAAGAGATAGAACAAGTATATATGTCCGAATTATTTTATTACGTGCAGGAGAAAGAGATGGGGCGAAATAAGCTGGTTCATGTTTCTATGAATGAGTATATAGAAGTTATATTGGGGCATATTGATATCGAGAAAATACAGATGCAGAAGTTTCATCTTCTTATTAATAAGAGAAATGATACGTTGCAACATTTACTTATGCTCTTTCTACAAAGACTTGGTTGTACAGTTACATGGATTTATGCAAGCGAACAAAAAGATCATGTGAAAGCTTTGATGAAATCAAGTAAAGCGAATATGGCTCTTATGTTTTCTGAGCAAGGAAATCATTTCGAGTTATACGATAAACATAGTAATATTTACCAGGGTACAGATTTGGAAGAGGTAGCTATTCCAGATTTCTTACTCGAATCTACAGGAAATATTTACCCAATGTCTTTGAAATTAGGAGAATGTTATCTTCTGTTTTATACGCAGGATGAAAGGAAGTCGTTTCAAGTAAGGTGGAAGCGAGATATTTTATATCGAATTGGAAAATTATTTGAGCTAATAGCATTGCAAGGAAAAACGTTTCTCAGCATAGTAGAGCAATCACCTCCGCTCTATTTACTTTATGATGAAGTGGTATGTTCATGGAATGAAAAAGGGAAAATTATGAGGAAATTATTGGATGATATTGAAAGGAAGGGAGAAGGTATATTTGAAGGAGTACAGTTCAAATATACTGAAAAAGAGTGGTCTTATATCGTTTCTGACACAAAACAACCAAAATTTTTAGTGTATTCACATGCTAGAAACCCAGTAATAGCAAGGGAAAACATGAAAAATCTTATAGAAAAAATTAGACAATATCAAAAGGTGTAGAATTTTTATTTTAAAAGTGGTATTATAGTATAGTCTGATTTAAGTTATTAGTACTGGAGGGAAATAAGAATGCGTGTGAATATTACTCTAGCATGTACAGAATGCGGAGATCGTAACTATATCTCAAAGAAAAATAAACGTAACAACGCTGAGCGTATCGAGCTTAAAAAGTATTGCAAGCGTGACAAGAAGTCTACGTTACACCGTGAAACAAAGTAAGCAGTAGGAATATTTTCCTACTGTTTCTTTTTTTATTCGATTCCTATGTTAAAAGTGATACACTATCATCATAGAGTAAAGTGTCACTGTAAGGAGGAGAATGTGTGAAAGAAGAGAAAGTGCGTTTGCGTAAACAAATAATAGAACACATGAATTCTTTATCAGAAGAACAATATACAACTTTATCAGAACAGATTGCATTTTCGTTGTATGCGCAAAAAGAGTGGGTTGAAGCTAAAACAATTGGAATTACTCTCTCAATGGAAAATGAAGTGAATACATATCCTATTATCGAAAAAGCTTGGGAAGAAGGAAAGAAAGTTGTAGTTCCTAAGTGTAATAAAGGAACAAGAACGATGTCCTTCCGGAAAATTAGTGATTTTGATCAATTAGAAACGGTGTATATGAATTTACGTGAACCGATTCCGGGACTTACGGAAGAAGTGAGTGCGGATGACATTGATCTTCAAATTGTGCCAGGCGTAGCTTATACAGAGCGAGGAGAACGGATTGGATACGGCGGGGGCTATTATGATCGTTATCTCGTGCATTATAAAGGGAAAACGCTATCATTAGCATATGATTTTCAAATGGTAAAACACATTCCGGTAGAGCCATTTGATAAAAATATAGAAAAAATTATTACAGAAAAAGGAACAATGCTTATAAATGAGCTTGTATAGACAAATAAAAATTGACGAGACTTTTTCTTCTTGATTATAATAAAATATGTGAACGTTTTCTTATTATAATTTTTATAGTAAGTGAGCATAGAGGGTGATGAAATGGTATCTATTTATGATATTCAGCAATTGCTAAAGAAATTTGGTACGATTATTTATACGGGAGATCGAATTGCAGATTTACAATTAATGCAAGATGAATTGCGTGAATTAAATCAATCACAGCTAATCGATCCACAAGACTATCAAACAGCTTTATTTTTATTGAAGCAAGAAATTCAAAAAGAGCTAAATAAGAATTAGATAAAGGTAGGTAAGCAACATGGAAGAGAAATGGTTAGTTGGTGTTGACCTTGGTGGTACAACGATTAAATTAGCATTTATTAATGTATACGGCGAAATTTTACATAAGTGGGAAATCCCTACAAATACAGGTGAGCAAGGAAAACATATTACACTTGATGTTGCGAAAGCAATTGATAAAAAGCTAGAAGAATTAGGCGAATTGAAGAGCAAGTTAATTGGTATTGGTATGGGAGCTCCTGGCCCTGTACATGTGGCATCTGGAATGATTTATGAAGCGGTTAATTTAGGGTGGAAAAACTATCCGCTAAAAGATTTATTAGAAGTAGAAACAGGATTACCTGTTGTTATTGATAATGATGCAAACTTAGCAGCGCTTGGTGAAATGTGGAAAGGTGCTGGTGAAGGTGCAAAAGATTTAATCTGCATGACACTTGGTACGGGCGTTGGTGGTGGTGTAATCGCCAATGGTGAGATTGTACACGGCGTGAGTGGTGCTGCTGGTGAGATTGGACATATTACAGTAGTTACAGAAAATGCTTTCCCATGTAATTGCGGGAAGTCTGGTTGCTTAGAAACAGTAGCATCTGCGACAGGTATTGTACGTGTTGCTATGCAAAAAATACAAGAGACTAATAAAGAAAGCATGTTGCGTTCTATGTTAGCTGAAGAAGGACGTATTACATCAAAAGATGTCTTTGAAGCACTTGGACAAGGTGATGAATTAGCAGGCGAAGTAGTAGAAAAAGTAGCTTCTTATTTAGGGTTAGCTGTAGCGAACCTATCTAGTACGTTGAACCCAGAGAAAATTGTTATTGGTGGAGGCGTGTCTAAAGCTGGAGATGCGCTATTAGAACCAATTCAACGCTATTTCGAGCAATACGCTTTCTCACGTGCTGTAAAGAGCACGAAGTTAGCTATTGCAACACTTGGTAATGATGCAGGTGTTATCGGAGGAGCTTGGCTTGTAAAAAAGCACAAATACGAAGCGAAGATGATATAAGTTTTGAAATATGAAAAGAGGAAGGGGGAACCCTTCCTCTTTTTGTGTGAAATCTCGATGAAGAATAAAGTGTAAACGAATTAAGCTGCTGGTGGATACCCGTTATATAGAACAGTCATGATCGTAAACCATCCGAAAACGAGTACAGTTGCAATTGCAAAGCCGCTCGCGAAAAAGTTTTTTTCACGAAGTGTTCTAAGCGTAGCAAATACAGCTAACAGAGTGACAAGTGTAAAAATAATAACAAGGCCCATGCAATATCCTCCTCTGTCTACCCATTTCTTATTATGAGTTTTTGGAATATTTACTCTTTTATATTGTACATGTTTTAAAAATGATTGTCGAGATAGCATCCTTTCTTTTCCTAAGAGAAAGAAATGTTGTATCATTAAAAGTAAGTTTAATAACTGGAGGAGATTTTCATATGAAATGGATACAAATGCCGTTAGGCCCATTACAAACAAATGCTTATATTTTAATGAACGATCAAAAAGAGTGCATTATCTTTGACCCTGGGCACGAAGGTGAAAAGCTCGTTACATATTTACAAGAAGAACAATTAAAACCATTGGCTGTTTTATTAACGCATGCTCACTTTGATCATATCGGTGCTGTTGATGCGGTAAGAGACGCTTTTCATATTCCTGTATACGTACATAAAGAAGAAGCAGATTGGTTAGGAGATGCAACTGTAAACGGCTCTCAAATTTTTATGATGAACCGCAGTATTACAGCAAAACCAGCGGATCATATTATTGATGCAGAAGGTACATTAACAATTGGATCATTTAATTTTGAAATTTTTGAGACGCCAGGACATTCTCCAGGAAGTATTTCTTATTATAGTAAAGAGGCAAATGCTGTATTCTCAGGAGATGCATTGTTCCAAATGAGCATTGGAAGAACAGATTTGCCTGGTGGAAGTTTTGCTGAATTAATTGGAAGTATTGAAGAGAAATTATTTGTATTACCAGATGAGACAGCGGTGTTATGTGGACATGGTCCAGAAACAAGCATTGGTTTTGAAAAAGAAAATAATCCGTTTTTACAATAAGGAGTCATTATGGGAATGGAGCTCATTTTAAGAGAATGGATGGGGAAAGAAAAGGATTATTCAATTTCATATAGTACGTATATGAACCTTGTATTGTATACAGAAGGTCATGGATATTATATGAAAGAACGTGAAAAGATTGGAAGACAAGGGGATTTTTTTACAAGTAGCAATGTATCCTCTGTTTTTGCAAAAACTTTTGCTAAACTTTTTATTCGTCTTGTTGAAAATGGTGAAGTTGCTTCGAATATTTGTGAGGTTGGTGGGGGAACTGGAAAGTTTGCCTATGATGTTTTACAAGAATGGAAGCAATTATCTCCAAAAACCTTTATTGATTTAAACTATTCAATGATTGAAGTGAGCCCTTTTCATAGGAAATTACAGCAGGAGCAACTTGGCTCATTTTCTAATGTATCGTACTATACCTCCTATAGTGAAATGGGAGATTCTTTCGAGGGAATTCTCTTTTCGAATGAGTTGTTTGATGCATTTCCTGTTGAAATAATTGAGAAAAGAAATGGTATGTTGTATGAAGTACGTATTACATATACAGAGGAAGGAAACCTTTCAGAAGTATGTAGGCCGTTAGATAAAAGAATTGGTCGATATTTATTGAAATATAATATTCATATTGCTGAAGGGCAACGTTTTGAAGTACCAATTGTGATGGAGGAGTATATAAAAGAAATCGCGAAATGGTTTCAAAAAGGTATATGTATTACAGTTGATTACGGATACACAAAAGAAGAATGGATGCATCCCGCACATCGTGAAGGAAGTTTGCGAGGTTATTATCAGCATAAGCTAATACGTAACCCACTAGCGCATCCAGGTGAAATGGATCTTACTACTCATATTCATTGGGACGAGCTAAAGGAGATGTTTAGTATGCAAGGAATGAGTGCAGTATGGCATAAGAAACAATCTGAGTTCTTGTTAGCTGCAGGGATATTAGAACAGCTTACGAGCCATCAAGATATGAATCCTTTTTCTGAAACGCAAAAACAAAATCGAGCAGTTCGTTCTATGATTTTGAATGGAGGAGTAGGGAGTGCGTTTGATGTTGTTATACATACAAAAGATATGCAACATTTACATTTGGAGCGGTATGTAACAATATAAAAAACAAGACACAGTATATACTGTGTCTTGTTTTTTAATACGACTTATGTAGTATTATATATTTCCTCTCATGATATATATTTATATTAAAGATATGAGATAAAAAATATAGAATACGTTCTTTTTCTTCGATTATTAGTCCCTAACCTAATAATACGCGAACGAGTTGAATTATTGTTTCGTTCTCTACTTTGTAATAAATTTCTAATCCTTTTCTTTCACTAGAAACGATTTTAGCGCTTTTTAATTTTGCTAAATGCTGTGAAATTGTAGATTGTGGCATGTTTAAGCCAGTGTACATTGTAGAAACGTTGCTTGGACCGCGCTCAATTAATCCTTTTACGATACATAAACGAACAGGATGAGCCAGCACTTTTAATAATTCTGCATTACTTTCATATAGTTCTAATTCTTTTTGAAAGGTTTCTAACATGTTCTTTTCCACCTCCGTGTGAGCTATTATACCATACTATACATACCAAAAATTTAAAGAAAAGAAAATAGTTGTTGCAGAAAAAAAGTCCTAAAGTAAAGAAATTGTAAGAAAAGAGACCATGATGTAAATAAAATAGGTAAATTAGCACGTTTTTGTAAAATGACATTTTTGGGTGAAAATTTCGATGCGTTTTAAAAATTGAAAGATATAGATATATTTGTAACACAATTTTATCATGATTTTCTTATTCTTTCAAATGAATATACGAAATTTTTAAAATAATATGACAAAGGAATTATAATGATATATATAGAATATAAAACAGGTTAAAAGAAAAGAAGCTGAATGTAATTCGCTTCTTTATGGTGATAATGAAATATTTGATTACGGCTGATAAATCTTAGGATAATCAAGTCATTAGTCATTTATTCTAAAATTCATCTTTTAGCAACGTTAAAAATCTGTGATTCCATATGTTCTCGTAAAAATTAATTGTCTCTTTTGCGGACATAAAAGGATTATTCAACGTAGAGGTTGTTTTCTGTACCATAAAGTTTTCGTATCCCAGTCCGTGGGCAAACTTAATCGTAGCATCCATACAGTACTCTGTTTGGGCACCGCAAAATTCAATGCGATTTACAGATAATTGATCTAAAATTTCTTTTAAGTTTGTTTTATAAAATGAATTTGCATGTGTTTTTCTTACAAAAAAATCTTGTTCTTGAACATCAAGATCGGTATGAATAGCCCAAAGTTCTTTCTCGGGTACTAAATCATCATCACAATGTTGAACAAAAAGGATTGGTTTATTTAATTTTCTGTATGAAGAAATTCTTTTATTTACTTTTGTTAGTAAGTTCTGTAAATCAAATAAATGCTCTCCGCCATAACATACGCCATTTTGTAAATCGATAACGATTAAAATATCTGCACAAGTATCCATTATTTTTACCCCTTTTTTATTTCTTAATATATCAATTAATCCATTATTTAGAAATAGATGATATACTTTTATTTTTTATGGACTATAAGAAAAATTTCAAATGACTATAACTAAATCGCATAAAAAGAAGATATGAAAACCTATTCTCATATCTTCTTTTTTCTCTATGCATTTACAGGTTCTTCTACATAAGAAAGGGCATTTTCAAAATCGGATATTAAATCGTTAACATTTTCAAGACCGACTGATAACCGAAGTAATGAATTAGAGATTCCTCTTTCATCACGAGCTTCTTGCGACAGTGCTGCATGTGACATTTTTGCTGGATAAGAAAGAATTGACTCTACAGCTCCTAAACTAACTGCAAAAACAGGTAATTTTACTTTTGATAAAAATTGGCGGAGTGCATCTTCTGACTGCAAAGTAAATGATAAGACTGCTCCAGCTGATGTTGCTTGAGATTGTTGAATATCAAATCCGAGATGTGTTTGTAATCCCGGATAATAGACATTTTGTACTTTAGCGTGCTCTTGTAAATAATGTGCAATTTTATTGGCATTTTTAGCTGAATGCTCGAGGCGTACATGTAATGTTTTTAGACCGCGAAGTACGAGAGAACAATCTTGAGGTCCTAAAATAGCGCCGAATGCATTTTGTAAAAATCCAAGCTTTTGAGCGAGTTCTGCATCTTTTACTACTGCTAATCCGGCAGTAACATCACTATGCCCAGCAATAAATTTTGTGGCACTATGAAGAACAACATCAGCTCCAAGTTCAAGTGGTTTTTGGAATAGTGGTGTCAAAAATGTATTATCAACAAAAGTAAGAGCCCCAATAGATTTTGCAAGTTTAGAAACCTCGCGAATATCTGTCACCTTTAAAAGTGGATTAGAAGGTGTTTCTACATAAAAGAGCTTTGTATTTGGTTTAATGCTTTGTTTTATTTCTTCTAAATTGGTCATATCAACAAATGTATGTGAAACACCGTAACGGGAGAGTACCTCAGTTATCACTCGGTAAGTGCCTCCGTATACATCTTCTGAAATGAGTACGTGATCACCTTGTGAAAGAAGGAGGAATGCAGTGGAAATCGCTGCAATGCCTGATGCAAAGGCGAATCCCTTTGTTCCACCTTCTAATAAAGCAATGATATCTTCAAGAGCTTCACGAGTTGGATTTCCTGACCTGCTATAGTCATATTTTCCGAACGTATCTACATCAAACTGGTGAAAAGTTGATGTGTTATAGATAGGAACGTTCACAGCTCCTGTTTGCGAGTCATGTTTATATTGGTTGTGTAGTAAGAGTGTATCTATAGAATAACTCATATTCTTACACCTTCTTTTACAAGTTTAATGGCTTGCTTTAAGTCTTGAATTAAATCGTTACTATTTTCAATGCCAACGGAGAATCGAAGAAGACGATTACATACACCGTTTGCTGTTCTAATTTCTTCAGGAATATCAGCATGTGTTTGCGTTGCTGGATAAGTCATTAAACTTTCTACACCACCAAGACTTTCGGCAAATGTAATTAAGGATAAAGATTGTAAGAATGGATTAATCCAAGCTTCATCTTTAAGGCGAAATGAAATCATGCCGCCTCTTCCAGGATAAAATACATCTGTCACCCCGTCTTCATCATTTAAATATGCAACAACTGCTTTCGCATTTTCTTCATGCTGTCTCATGCGAAGCGCTAACGTTTTCATACCGCGAATTAATAACCATGAGTCAAATGGGCTTAAAACTGCACCTGATGCATTATGATAATGAGCGATTTCTTCACAAAGTTCCTTTCCTTTTGCAATGACAAGTCCGCTTAGTACATCGTTATGTCCCCCTAAATATTTCGTTGCGCTGTGAAGTACAATGTCAGCACCTTCTGTTAATGGTTGCTGTATATAAGGTGTGTAGAATGTGTTGTCTACAATAAGAAGTAGTCCGTGCCTTTTCGCTACAGTTGCGACAGCAGCAATATCAGTAACTTGCATTAATGGATTAGTTGGAGTTTCTATGAAAATAGCCTTCGTTTCAGTTGTGATAGCTTGCTCAATTTGTTTAATAGACTGTGTATTTACGTATCTACATCGAACATTCCACTTTTTTTCATGTTCAGAAAATAATCGATACGTTCCACCGTATAAATCTTCAGATACAATAAGTTCGTCTCCAGAGCGGAATAGAGAAAGGACGAGGAGAACAGCCGCCATCCCTGAACTACAGGCATAACCTTGTTCGCCATATTCTAAGTCTGCGATTGCCTGTTCTAAAAGACCTCGAGTTGGATTGCCAGTTCGTGAATAGTCAAAGCCAGTAGATTTACCAATTCCTTCATGACGATAAGCGGTTGAGAAATAAACTGGTGGATTAACCGTTCCAGTTGTAGTTTCACTGCGATTGCCGATTTGTGCTAGTTTTGTTTCGATTGTTGACATGTGAAAATTCCTCCTTTTAAATTGAAACATTAAGTGAATATAAAATAAAAAAAGCCTTCTAAGAAGAAGGCTTTCGGTTTGAATAGAGTCTTCTTCTCATCTGTCAAATCTTTCACAATTTGCTGGAATTAGCACCTTATTAACAAAATGTTAATGGTTGCTGAGGCGTCACAGGGCCAGTCCCTCTACCTCTCTAGATAAGAATGTTCGTATGAAATTTTTATTATGTTTTTAACTTTACAACAAAAGATAATTGAATTGCAACTTTATTTTAAATAATTTTTATTTTTCCGCAAGTGTCATTGACTTTTACTTTTGTGCATGCTAAATTTATTAAAAAATTAACAAACATTGTTAAAAGGGGAACGCATTTCCTTTTAGCTACATAAATAAAATAATAAAGACAACTCTTATTGAGAGCGGTGGAGGGAAAGGCCCTGTGAAACCCGGCAACCTTCAAACGAAATGTTTGAAACGGTGCTAATACCTGCAAAACGAATGTTTTGCATAATAAGAGGAGGAACGATTATGTCCCCCTCTTCAAAGTGAAGAGGGGGTTTTTATATTGATAGAAATGAGGGAGATTCGTGAAATTACTAGATTTATTATCAAAAGGAATTGTAATAGGTGATGGTGCGGTTGGGACGTTATTGCATTCACATGGCTTGCAAAGTAGCTTTGAAGAATTGAATGTATCTGATCCAGACTTAATTATATCGATTCATAAACAATATGTAGCTGCTGGAGCAGATGTAATTCAAACGAATACGTATGGAGCAAATGAGGCGAAATTACGTATGTACGGCTTAGAAAATCAAGTTACAGAAATTAATAGAGCGGCAGTAAAACTGGCGAAAGCATCTGTTACAGATAAAAATGCAATTTTAGGAACAATTGGTGGTATGAAACATATCGGAGCCGTTACAACGACTGATATGGAAAGGGAGTTTATGCTACTTGAACAGGCAGGGGCTTTACTAGAAGAACAGGTTGATGGATTACTATTAGAAACTTTTTACGATGAATTTGAATTACTTCATGCTGTTAAAGTATTGCGTAAGCAAACGAACATTCCAATTGTTGCTCAATTAGCGTTACATGAAGCAGGTACGACTCAAAATGGAAATGATGTTAATGAAATATTAAAGCAACTTATAGATTACGGTGCAAATGTTGTTGGATTAAATTGTCAACTAGGGCCGCTTCATATGACGGAGGCTTTCAAAATGATATCGATTCCGCAAAATGGCTATTTATCAGCATACCCAAATGCAGGTCTCCCGAATTATGTGGAGGGACGTTACGTATATGAGGGAAGCCCAGCTTATTTTGAGGCGATGACGCCGAGATTTATTGAGCAAGGTATTCGGTTATTAGGTGGTTGTTGTGGTACGACTCCAGAACATATTCAAAGTATGAAGCACGCTGTTGCGAATGTTACACCTGTAATAGAAAAAGACACCATTCAAAGGCCGAAAGTTGTTCATACGCATGAGAAACGTTCGAAGGCTCACGTCACTCTAGCAGAGAAAGCGAAAAAACAAACGACAGTTGTAGTGGAATTAGATCCACCGAAAACGTTAGATACACAGCGGTTTTTTGAAGGAGCAAGAGCTTTAAAAAGAGCGGGAGCAGATGCTATTACTCTAGCAGATAATTCATTAGCATCGCCTCGTATTTCTAATATGGCAATGGGTGCGTTATTAACGAAGCATGATATCCCGGTATTGACACATTTAACGTGTAGGGATCATAACGTCATTGGACTACAATCTCATTTGTTAGGTTTATCGGCGTTAGGGATGGAAGAAGTGTTAGCTTTAACTGGTGATCCAGCGCGCGTTGGTGATTTTCCTGGTGCAACTTCTGTATACGATGTGTCCTCTATTGAGCTCATTAAAATGATTAAAGAAATGAACGATGGACGTTCAATTTTAGGGAAATCAATTGGACCGGCGACAAGGTTTTCTGTAGGCGGCGCATTTAATCCTCACGTGAGGCACTTAAAAGCAGCGGTTAAGCGAATGGAACGAAAAATAGATGCTGGAGCGGAATATTTTTTAACTCAGCCAATTTACGATATCGCGTTAATTGAAGAAGTGTATGAAGCGACAAAGCATTTGGAACAACCTATTTTTATTGGAATTATGCCGTTAGTAAGTAAGCGGAATGCAGATTTTCTTCATTTTGAGGTACCGGGTATTACTCTTCCAGAAGAAATAAGAGAGAGAATGGATGGACACGAAACGAAAGAGGCGGCAATTGAGGAAGGGATTCGCATTTCGCAAGAATTGATCGACGCAGCGATGAAATATTTTAATGGTATTTATCTTATTACACCATTTTTAAAATATGAAATTACAGAACATCTTGTTAAATATGTAAGAGAAAAGCAAGAAGTGAAAGAAGGTATTAATTGATGAAGTGTATAGAAGAAAAATTACAAAATAGCATTTTAATATTAGATGGTGCAATGGGAACAATGATTCAGCAAGAGGATTTAACTGCTGAAGATTTCGGAGGAGAAGAGTACGAGGGCTGTAATGAATATTTAGTAGAAACAAGACCAGACGTTATTTTAAAGATTCATAAAGCTTATATTGAAGCTGGAGCGGATATTATTGAAACAAATACATTTGGGGCAACGAATATTGTACTAAGTGATTATGAGCTGTCTCATTTAGATGAAGAACTAAATGAAAAGGCAGCACTTTTGGCGAAGCAAGCTGTTAAAGAAAGCGGTAAGGAAGTATATGTTGCGGGAGCGATGGGACCAACAACGAAAGCAATTAGTGTTACTGGTGGTGTGACTTTTGAAGAATTGATTGAGGCTTATACAAGGCAGGCACGAGGATTATTAAAAGGAGAAGTTGATGTATTACTCGTTGAGACGAGTCAAGATATGCGTAACGTGAAAGCAGCTTATATTGGAATTCAAGCTGCTTTTGAAGAACTGAAAAAAACGGTTCCTATTATGATTTCAGGAACGATTGAGCCAATGGGAACGACTCTGGCTGGGCAAACAATTGAAGCTTTTTATTTATCAGTAGAACATATGAAACCATTATCTGTTGGGTTAAATTGTGCGACTGGTCCGGAGTTTATGAGGGACCATATTCGTTCACTATCTGATTTATCGGAGTGTTACATTTCTTGTTATCCAAATGCAGGTCTTCCTGATGAAGATGGACATTACCATGAGTCTCCATCTTCTCTCGCTGAAAAGGTGAAGCGATTTGCTGAAGAAGGATGGGTTAATATTATCGGTGGTTGTTGTGGCACGACACCAGAACATATAAAAGCAATGAAAGAAGCACTAGCATCTCTTAAGCCTCGTGACCATCATGAGAGAGAAGGACATGGAATTAGTGGATTAGAGGCACTGCAATATGATGAGTCTATGAGACCGTTATTTGTAGGTGAAAGAACGAATGTTATTGGATCACGTAAATTTAAACGATTAGTAGCAGAAGGGAAATTTGAAGAGGCTGCTGAAGTGGCAAGAGCGCAAGTGAAGAAAAATGCTCATATTATTGATATTTGTATGGCAGATCCTGATCGTGATGAAATAGAAGATATGGAGAAATTTTTGACAGAAGTTACGAAAGTGTTAAAAGTACCGATTATGATTGATTCAACGGATGAAAATGTTATGGCAAGAGCACTTACTTATATTCAAGGAAAAGCTGTTATCAACTCTATTAATTTAGAAGATGGAGAAGAGCGTTTTGAAAAGGTAACACCGCTTCTTCGTAAGTATGGTGCTGCAATTGTAGTTGGTACAATCGATGAAGATGGTATGGCAGTAAGTGCTGAAAGAAAATTAGAAATTGCAAAAAGAAGTTACGAATTATTAACGACGAAATATGGGATACGCCCGTCAGATATTATTTTTGATGCACTTGTGTTTCCAGTAGGGACAGGTGATGAAGAATATATTGGTTCAGCGGCAGCGACTATAGAGGGCATTCGCCTTATTAAAGAAGCGTTACCAGAGTGTTTAACGATTTTAGGTGTAAGTAACATATCATTTGGTTTACCACCGGCTGGACGTGAAGTATTGAATTCCGTCTTTTTATATCATGCTACGAAGGCTGGATTAGATTACGCGATTGTTAATACGGAAAAATTAGAACGCTATGCGTCGATTCCAGAGGAAGAAAAACACCTTGCAGATGCATTACTGTTTGAAACGACGAAAGAGACGTTAGAAGAATTTACAAACTTTTACCGAGTCGCTAAAAAGAAAGATGTCGTTGTGCAAGAAACGTTAACGCTAGATGAACGACTAGCAAATTATATTGTAGAAGGTACGAAACAAGGATTACACGAGGATTTAAGTCTTGCACTTGAAGAAGGAAGAAAACCTCTTGATATTATTAACGGTCCGCTTATGACAGGGATGGATGAGGTAGGACGACTATTTAATAATAATGAACTTATTGTTGCTGAAGTATTGCAAAGTGCCGAAAGTATGAAAGCTGCTGTAAGTTATTTAGAGCCACATATGGAATCTAGCGATAGTGCAAAAAAAGGGAAAGTATTATTAGCAACTGTAAAAGGTGATGTGCATGATATTGGGAAAAATCTCGTTGAAATTATTTTAGCGAATAACGGATATGAGATTATTAATTTAGGAATTAATGTACGTTCGGATCGAATTGTTCAAGAAGTACAAGAAAAGAAGCCGGACATTATAGGCCTTTCAGGTTTATTAGTAAAATCAGCGCAACAAATGGTAACGACTGCTGAAGATTTAAAAGCAGCAAATATTGATGTGCCCATTGTTGTAGGTGGTGCAGCGTTAACGAGAAAGTTTACAGATAATCGAATTTCACCATCATATAAAGGGCTCGTTTGTTATGCGAGTGATGCGATGACGGGGCTCGATATTATTAATAAGCTTCAAAAAGAAGAAGAGCGTGAGAAGATGAAACAGGATAAAAAAGAACGTCATCTTCATATCGTAAAAAAAGAGGAGAAGAAAGTAGAAATTCCAACAGTAATTGAGCCATTACCGAAGGCTGAGGTTATGGTGCCTGATTCAACAAAACGAATTGTATTACGTGATATTCCGGCTCTTCATCTCGCTCCATTTTTAAATAGACAAATGCTACTTGGGCATCACCTTGGATTAAAAGGAAATGTGAAGAAGCTTTTGAAAGAGGGAGATAAGAGAGCACATGAATTAAATGATTTAATAGATGAATTATTGCAGGAAGGACAATCTTGGTTAAAGCCGAAAGCAGTGTATCAATTTTTCCCAGCGCAAAGCGACGGACAAAACATTGTAATATATGATCCAGAAAATCATACGCGTGTTATAGAGCGTTTCACATTCCCTAGACAAGGAAAGGCTCCCTATCGTACTTTAGGCGATTATTTGCGCCCAATTGGAGATGAGATGGACTATGTTGCTTTCTTATCTGTTACGGTTGGGGAAGGAGTTCGGGACATTGCTGAAGAGTGGAAGGAGAAAGGTGATTACTTACGTAGTCATGCCATTCAATCGTTAGCGCTTGAATTAGCAGAAGGACTTGCTGAAAAAACACATATGCTCATTCGTGACCGCTGGGGCATTCCAGACTCACCTGAACTGACGATGGAAGAACGTTTCCGTACGAAATATAGAGGAATACGCGTGTCATTTGGTTATCCGGCGTGTCCAGAACTTGCAGATCAAGAAAAGCTATTTCGCTTAATTCATCCAGAGGAAATAGGTATTTCATTAACAGAAGGATTCATGATGGAGCCAGAAGCGTCCGTAACGGCTATGGTATTTTCTCACCCTGAGGCAAGATATTTTAGTGTATTATAGTCTAGAAGGGGGAGACGTATGAAGAAAATAGTCTTTACAGGTGGCGGTTCGGCAGGACATGTAACACCTAATTTAGCCATTATCCCATATTTACAAGAAGACAACTGGGATATCTCTTACATTGGTTCTCATCAAGGTATTGAGAAAACGATTATAGAAAAGGAAGGCATTCCCTACTATAGTATTTCGAGTGGAAAGCTACGTCGTTATTTTGATTTGAAAAATATAAAAGATCCTTTTCTTGTAATGAAGGGTGTTATGGATGCGTATGTAAGGATTCGAAAACTAAAACCAGATGTGATTTTTTCAAAAGGCGGTTTCGTATCTGTACCAGTCGTAATTGGAGGATGGCTAAATAGAGTACCAGTTTTATTACATGAATCTGATATGACGCCAGGACTAGCAAATAAAATTGCGCTTCGTTTTGCTTCGAAAATATTTGTTACATTTGAAGAAGCAGCGAAACATTTACCGAAAGAAAAAGTAATATATACGGGATCTCCT
Source organism: Bacillus sp. AR8-1 (assembly GCF_008042345.1). NCBI lineage: Bacteria > Bacillati > Bacillota > Bacilli > Caryophanales > Bacillaceae > Bacillus > Bacillus sp. AR8-1. The sequence continues at coordinate 144,806 of NZ_QNUB01000018.1, read as the reverse complement.
GTACGTGAAGAAGTGCTGAAGGGAAATAGAGAAACAGGTTTAGCATTTTTAGGTTTTTCACGTAAAAAGCCAGTTATTACGATTATGGGAGGTAGCTTGGGCGCGAAAAAAATTAATGATACGGCTCGAGAAGCATTACCAGAACTTCTTGAAAAGTATCAAATTGTTCACCTTTGCGGAAAAGGTAACCTTGATGAAAGTTTACAAAATAAAGAAGGATATAGACAATTTGAATATGTACATGGAGAACTGCCAGATATATTAGCGGTAACAGATTTTGTTATTTCACGCGCGGGCTCCAACGCAATTTTTGAATTTTTAACATTACAAAAGCCGATGGTTTTAATTCCATTATCGAAATTTGCAAGCCGTGGAGATCAAATATTAAATGCAGAGTCCTTTGAAAGGCAAGGGTATGCCTCCGTATTATATGAAGAAGATGTAACTGTAAAATCTCTTATAAAGTATGTCGAAGAATTGAATCAAAATAATGAGAAGTATAAAACAGCACTAAAAAAATATAATGGAAAAGAAGCAATTAAAACAATCATTCAAAATATTTCAGAGGCATGATGAAATAATCATGCCTCTTTTAGTAGGGTGAAAGATTCCAAGAATTGATATTTTTATGTTACAATAAAGTGAAACTTTAATCAGTTGGGGGCATCCTCCATCTAACTTCTTTGCTTTCACTGGAATTTGAGGAGGGGGTTTTACTGCCCTCAAATAGCGGGATAACAAATGGGTTAATAGGGAAATTCCAATTAATGAAGCGTGAAAATACGAATGGATTAGGAGTGACTGTGTTGGAGCTAAGTCTCTATGAAAATACTGCACTTATTATATGCTTTGTGTTGTACGTTGGTAGTGTTATTGTTTATATTTCAAGGAAATTTTCGCAAGAAAGAGAGCTTGAAAAATCAGAGATAACAGCTGAACTAGAAATGTTAGCTGATGAAAGTTATAAAAAACAAAAAATAAAAGAAGACCATGAAGCATCCCATCATTTAAACGCAAATAAGTTTTAAAGATGGGGATTTTTTTTGAAGTTGTTATTTATTATAGCTATAACAAATAACGCTAAAAAGGAGTTTCCCGATACATAATGAAGGAGTGTATATAAATGAATTTTTATATCGCCTCAGGTTTCCAAAATAAACATCTTGTATGTTCCGTAGCAAATGAACTGAAACATGCAGGATGGCACCATACATATGATTGGACCAAAAACGAAAGAGCAGTGAATCAAGAACAATTAAGAGAAATTGGTCAGGCAGAAAAAAATGCTGTAAAAGAAGCGGATGTGTTTTTACTTATATTAGATGGCGGAAACGGGAGCCATACAGAGTTTGGAATGGCGATTGCACTAGAGAAAACGATATATGTATATCATGCAGGAAACCCGCTCCAAACAACGTTCTATCACTTGCCAGAAATAAATATTTTTGAAGGAGATGTAGCTGAGTTTGCATCTTATGTTATGAATCATGTGAAATAATAGTAACTACCTAAAAGGTTATAAAAGTGATCTTTTGGGTACAGTGATGATAAGAAACGTATATAAAGGAGTACATAATATGAAATTAGAAAATGGATGGGAAACGAGCTTTTTAGAAGTCGTACAAAATAGTGAATTTAAGAAAGAGGCACTTCTTAGTCAATTGCTTTGTCAGGATAGTGAAGAAGTAGAAGAGCTTGTGGATGATTACGGCTACGAAGAACTTGTTGAACGTGAACATGATGATGAGTTAGCTGAAATCTTAGGAGAAGAACTTTTTAGTGAGATGGAACGCCAAGTATTCTTATCTTCAAACCCAGAAGAAAAACTTATTGCATTCGTCAATGGATTAGGTTTTCATGTGTTAGATTGGATCGTTCTTCTTGAAACAGAATTTGGCATTGATAGTGCAAACTTTACATCAGATGCTGTAAAGGTGTTAGAAAAGCGTTTCAGACAGTTTCCGTACATAGAGGACAATACAATTTTTGATATGACATTTGGAGAATCGATGGATGTATTAGAATCTGTTACAGGATTACAACTAAAGGAAAAGATGAACATATAATGAAAAAAGAACGTGATTCAATCACGTTCTTTTTTTACATAATAATAATTTTATCATCTAGTTTTGTCTGCCCGGTAAGAAGTGCGTTTAAATATTCCACTTTTCTTATACAAGCTTGTATATGTCTTTCAACCTCTTGTAACTCTGCTTGGTGATGTGTTTCAATTGGATGAATTTGTACGTTGAATTTTTCAAATTGACTACTATATGTTATTTCTGCATAGCCGCTCATAATATCGGTTTCGTTATGAAATAAAAATTGCCTCGTTTTGTCACAGAATGATACATCCTGAAAGCCATATACTTTTAATGCTTCAATTACTTTTTTAATCATTTTTGTATTCATTTTTTTAACCCTCTTTACGAAGTTCTACTTTTATATTATAACATAAAAAATTACATAGAAAGCGCTTCCAAGTGTATTTTATTATAAACTTTACGTTTCAATCACAAAAATGAAACAAAGAAAAAATAATTGTAAAGAAGGAAGGACTCTTTTATTGTTTCGTCATATATATAGAGAAATAGTGCAATGAAAGGAAATTTTCCGAGGTGGAGATCGTATTTCCAATTTGAGCGCAGTAAAAGAGGTGAGAATCTTGAACTTTGATATTGTAGGACAAAAAGCATATATAAAAGATGGACCGCATCGGAACCGAATTGGAATTGTAAAGAAAAACGAGACAAAATTAGCATCGCAGTTTGCTATTGTAATTGGAGAACAAATTATTGATGTAGAGCTAAAGGATATCGTGTTAGTTGGAGTAGACGTAGGACAATTTCATAAATGGTGCGAACAAAATGGTTATTTGTGAAAAGGACGGGCTGTGAGATAATGAAATATATTTGAGGAAAGAGAATATATTATTGTATTCTCTTTTTCTATGTTTAAGGAGGCGAAAATGAAATATAAAGAACAGGAGTTTACGTTGGAGTTAAAAGAGAACATTCAATGTATGGAGAAGGAAATAGAGCGAATGTCACTTAAATTTTATAAAGAGTATTCGCATTTATACATAGAAAAAAACATGGAATTAGATATGGGATTTGCAAGAGAAAAAGAGAATCCCTTTGAGGTGGGTTATTATTCAACAGTTGCTATAGCTATATTAGATGAAGAAAAAGAGATGATTAAATTTCACAATATTCCAATTTGGGAATGTGAAAGAATCTTTTTAGGAATGCCAATTCAATCAAACATTTTGGGTAGTAAGAAAGTAGGAGAACTCGCTGATGAATCTTGTTATGAGATTGAGGAAGAGTTAAAAGAGCAATTAGAAGAATACTTGGAGTGATAATTCTCAAGATAAGATCTATAAAGAGGGAACGGAATAAAAAAGACGCTAACAATTGTATGTTAGCGTCTTTTTTTCATTATGAAGCAATTTCACCAGTTTTTGTATCATCTTGATTGTACGTATCTTGATCTAATTCACCAAGCCATTTACTTGAAATAAGACCTGCTGTCATAGAACCACTTACGTTAAGAGCTGTACGACCCATATCGATTAATGGCTCAACCGAGATAACTAGAGCAACAATACCGATTGGTAAGTTCATTGTAGATAGTACGATTAAAGCTGCGAATGTTGCACCGCCACCAACTCCGGCAACACCGAATGAGCTAATAGCAACAACAGCGATTAAAGTTAAAATAAATTGTGGTTGTAATGGATCAATTCCTACAGTTGGAGCGACCATCATTGCAAGCATTGCTGGATAAATACCTGCGCAACCGTTTTGTCCGATAGATACCCCAAATGAAGCTGCGAAGTTTGCAATTCCTTCGGAGATACCAAGCTTTTCTTTTTGAGCTTCAATATTTAATGGCATCGCACCAGCACTAGAGCGAGATGTGAATGCAAAAGTTAGTACAGGGAACACTTTTTTCAAATATTGAATGGGATTTAAACCAGACAATGCAATTAATAATAAGTGAATGATAAACATTACGATAAGTGCTACATAAGAGGCTAACACGAAGTTACCAAGCTTTAAAATAGCATTTATATCGCTACCAGCAACTGTTTTTGCCATAAGAGCTAATACGCCGTATGGAGTAAGGCGTAAAATTAATGTTACCATACGCATTACGATTGCATATACAGCATCAAGCATTTTCTTAAATAGCTCTGCTTGTTCTGGATATTTTCGTTTTACACCTATAAAGGCAATGCCGATAAAGGCTGCAAATATTACGACAGAGATTGTTGATGTTGGACGAGCGCCTGTTAAATCAAGAAACGGATTTGTAGGCAATAGCTCTAATAATTTATCTGGAATTGTTGTCTTTTCAATAGAAGTAAATCTTTCTTCAACTAGTTTCAGACGAGCAGATTCTGCATCACCTTGTTGCAAGCCTGTTGCAGATACATCAAATCCTGCACTTGCAGCGATACCGACAGCTGCAGCGATTCCTGTAGTAAGAATTAAAATTCCGATAATAAGACCACTAATTTTACCAAGGTTTTTCGTTAACTGTAATTTTGTAAATGCTGAAATAATAGATACTAAAATAAGTGGCATAACGATCATTTGAAGTAATTTCACATAACCGTTACCAATTAAGCCAAACCAAGTATTTGATTCAATAATTACTTTAGAAGTTGGCTCATAAATGAATTGTAATATAAGACCGAATAAAATTCCGACTCCTAAAGCGGTAAATACACGTTTATTAAAAGATACATGCTTACGTTGCATATAATATAATACGCCAACTAAGATGAGCATGACTGCAACGTTAATTCCGACAAGCAGTGTATTCATGTTGATTCCCCCTAATTCCAATCTGTTATATAGAATATAAGGTAATAAAACCTATAAGTCAACTAGGAAATTCCGGGATTAAAAAAAAGATGGCAAAATGCCATCTTTTAATGTCCAGCCCCAGGGACAAGTAAAAATGTCGTGTAGTATGTAAATCCTATGAAGAAAACAGTTAAATATGCCCCGAATACGTATATATACATACGCTCTGTTAATTTTAAATAGCTTAAAAGTACGAAGAAACCTGTTTGTCCTAAAAATAGTAGTGCAGCCTGTTGCATATCTCCTACGTAAAACATAACCGAGAAAATTCCAGTCCAAAAGCCGAGAACGCGAAACATGCGATCCATGCTATTTCCCTCCTTTTCTAGAAAAAGTAAAACCTCTTTTCATTATAGTTTATTTTTCTTACTATTGTAAATATTCGTTCATATAAAAAGAAGCCAATTATTATTGGCTTCTTTTTATATGATAAATTAAATTGTTAGTTTATAATTACAAGATTTACATCCATCTAATAGACTATCATGTCGAGTTAATTCCATGTTAGGGAATAGGATTTCAAAAATGCCTTTCATCATATCTCCGTGCATGTTACAAATTTCAGTTGGATGATGAACAGCAACTTCTTTAAATGGACAATTGTGTACATCATAGAAAATTTTTGTTCCATCTGCACTTAATTCAAATGCAGGTGATAAGCCAGCTGTTGAGAAAGCTTCTTTTGCAATTTGAACTTTTTGTTCCACTGTTAAAGCATCTTCACTCACATTTAAACGTTGCATATGTTGTTGCATTAATTCAGCTCCGAATTGTTTTCCTGTTTCGTATAGCGCTTTCTCACCAGCAGCGCCAAGGCTAAGTAAAGAATTAAATGCGATTCTTGCTAACAATTGATAATCACGGAATGGAAATTGTAATTGGATAACATCTTCAGATAAGACATATAATCTGCTCGGTCTTCCGCCTTTTCCAGTTTTCTTCGTTTCCGATTTTAGCATATGAACATCTTCTAATTTAGATAAATGTAAACGCGCTACGTTTGGATGAATATCGAATTCATCTGCAATTTCTTGTACCGTTACGTAACTATGTTTTTGCGAAATATATTTATAAATGTAATAACGAGTTGGGTCAGATAATACACCTGTAATTTTTAAAGCTTGTTCCATGAGGATCTCCACCTTTATCACTTTATCCAAGATAATAACATTATAATACAGATAAACATTATTATAGGTAATTTCAGACAATAATTCGGAAATTGTTCATAATTTCACAAACATATTTTTCCTTTTTCCTCTATTGAAAATACAAAAGTCCAAATTTTTATTGCGCATGTTTTCATGCTATATACATAGTGAGGAGGGAAAAGTGATGAATGGGATTGAAATTTTTGCGAATACAATTTTAAAAGAAGCGTGTAGGGTACAAGCGTCAGATTTACATATTGTGCCCCGGCAGAAGGATGTAGCGGTGCAACTACGTGTAGGAAAAGATTTAATGACGAGACATTGTATTGAAAAGGAGTTTGGAGAAAAACTTGTCTCACATTTTAAATTTTTAGCATCTATGGACATAGGAGAGAAACGGAAGCCACAGAATGGTTCGTTGTATTTGCAAATTGATGGACAAGAAGTGTATTTACGCCTTTCAACACTCCCAACAGTATATCAAGAAAGTCTCGTTATTCGCCTTCATTTACAAGCATCTGTGCAGCCCTTATCACATCTTTCGTTATTTCCAAGTACGGCAGCAAAACTACTCTCGTTTTTACGCTATTCACAGGGGCTACTCGTGTTTACTGGACCGACTGGTTCTGGGAAGACAACGACAATGTATGCATTATTAGAGGTAATTAGAAAAAAGAAAACACGTCGCATCATTACACTTGAAGATCCGGTTGAAAAAAGAAGTGACGATGTATTACAAATTCAAATAAATGAAAAAGCGGGTCTCACATATGAAACAGGATTAAAGGCTATTTTACGTCATGATCCAGATATTATTTTAGTCGGTGAAATCCGTGATGAAGAAACAGCAAAAATAGCTATAAGAGCAAGTTTGACAGGACATTTAGTCATGACAACGCTGCATACGAATGATGCGAAAGGAGCAATCATTCGTTTCATGGATTATGGTATAACGAGGCAAGAGATTGAACAGTCTTTATTGGCTGTAGCTGCACAGCGACTTGTCGAATTGAAGTGTCCGTTTTGCAGAGGAAAGTGCTCAACTTTATGTAAATCAATGAGGCAAGTAAAGCAAGCAAGCATTTATGAGCTGCTATATGGATATGAGTTAAAACAAGCGCTTAAAGAAGCAGATGGAGAATGTGTTACTTACAAACATGAGACTTTAGAATCGTCAATAAGAAAAGGATATGCTTTAGGTTTTTTAGAAGATGATGTTTATGTTTAAGAAAACTTGGAGTTTAAGTGATCAAGTAGTATTGTTGAAACGTTTAGGAGAATTATTAGAAAAAGGCTACTCTCTTTTACAAGCATTAGAATTTTTACAGTTTCAATTACCTGTAGAAAAGAAAGTACAATTGCAGCACATGATTGAGGGGTTAAAAGATGGGAAAAGTCTACACGATTCTTTTCATCAGTTAAAGTTTCATCAGGACATGTTAAGTTATTTATTTTATGCCGAGCAACATGGTGATATTTCTTTTGCTTTGCAACAAGGAAGTGCACTTCTTTATAAGAAAGATAAGTATAGGAGAGACATGATGAAAATCATGCAGTATCCTATGTTTTTAATGTTTTTTCTACTAATCATGCTTTTTATTTTCAACCTCATTTTATTACCTCAGGTTGAAATGGTTTATAGTTCGTTCGGTTCTAATACACCACTACTTACAGAACAAATTTTAAGTGCAATAAAACTGCTACCTTACATTATTTTAACCGCTATTTTAATTGTTATTATTGGATGTAGTTTGTATATGTTGTATTTTAGGAAACTTCCACATATTAGCCAGGTAAAAATCATGCTTCATATGCCCCTCATCAAAACATTTCTTATTTTAAAGCATTCACATTATTTTGCTACTCAGTTGAGTGGTTTATTAAATGGTGGACTATCAGTATGCGAAGCTTTAACAATAATGATGGAGCAAAGATATCATCCGTTCTTTCAATATGAAGCGAGCCGGATTGAAAGACAATTAATTGGAGGAGAACAGTTACAATCTATCATTGCTAAAAGTGGGTATTACGAGAAAGAACTTTCTTATGTTATTACGCATGGACAAGCAAACGGCAATTTAGCGATTGAATTAGGTGACTATAGCGATCTTATTATGGAAAAGATGGAACGGAAAATTAAACATATGTTAGTTATCATTCAGCCTATTTTATTTACATGTATTGGAGGAATCGTTGTCCTTATGTATTTAGCGATGATTATGCCAATGTTTCAAATGATGAATTCTATTTAGGGGGCATTTGTATGCAGAATGAGGAAGGATTTACTCTGTTAGAGATGCTATTAGTAATGGTTGTCATAACTATATTATTACTATTAATTATTCCGAATGTAGTTACACAGCGTTCATCGGTCCAAGGAAAAGGGTGTGCAGCTTACGTGAAATCTATAGAAGCACAAATACAAGTATATCAATTACAACATAATAAAATTCCATCGTTAAAAGAACTGACAGATGAAAAGTATATTACAACTGATAAGTGCCCGAATGGCGAATCTATTCATATTTCAGATGATGGCGCAGTATCAATTAGGGCATTGTGAAACAACAGGGGTTTACTTTTTTAGAAATGTTACTCGTTTTATTTGCTATTTCTGTATTAAGTGTAGTTACGTATTTTAGTGTTCATTCCTTATACGAGCGACAAAAAGTTGAACAATTTTTGAGACAGTTTTCAAATGATATTTTGTATATGCAACAATTAGCGATAAATCGTCAAAAGCACTATACATTACGTTGGCATAAAGATAGAAATATGTATGCTATAAAAGAGTCAGGTACAAAGTATTATATCGTCAAGCGAGAGTATGAAGAAGATATACAAATTGATTTGCATACGTTTCCAAATCCGATGACATATAATCCAAGTGGAAATATTAATAGAGGTGGTACGATTATAATTTCATATCGAAATTATAAATATGAAATTGTATTTCAGCTTGGAAGAGGGAGATTTACGTATCGTGAAATGTCAAAAAGGATCCATAATGGCTGAAATGATTGTATCGTTAAGTATTTTAATGATGGCTGTATCGTTACTACTACCGCAAACAGTATTAGTTATGCAAGAAAGAAAAAATATACAAATTCGTTATAAGGCATCTGGATTATTAAAAAAGGAAGCAATTATATATATGTATGGAAATGAAGAAAAGCGAATAATAGAAAAGAATATAAATGGAATTGTGTATTACACATATTGGGGAGGCAATGAAGTTTGTACCATGTGGAGAGATGTGAAAGACAGAGTGATGGAACAATGCTTTTATGTAGGAGAAAAAATAAATTAGAATTTGGTTTTTCATTAATAGAAATGATTGTATGTCTGTTTCTATTATCAATATTTTTTTTGCTCTTTCCCCGCCTACATTTCATTGGAATGGAAAATAAACAGTCAAAAGGATTAAATGATTGGGAGTGGGATGTATTTTTAGGTCAAATGCAATTGGAGTTTCGTGAAGTATCATCTGGAGAACAGCTAGCATTTGAAAATGGAGAAAGTATTTTACGATTTCGATCGCGTAATGGGAGTGAAGTATCGTATGAAAAAGAGAATAGTCGTCTTATAAGAAAGGTAAATAGGCGCGGGAGGGAAGTTGTTTTACAAAATATTGGAACGGTTTCTTACAAACTAACATCTCATGTACTCATTATAAATGTGAAAGATACTAGCGGAAAAATATATGAAGGTGTAGTTATGCGATATAGTGAAATGGAAATGAATGTATGAGAGGGCAAAATGGGTTTACAATGCCTGGAACACTCATCTTTCTTATTTTATTAACTTCTTTTTTTATATACGAAACAAATATGTTGTTTACAGATAAAAATTTTTATATAGAAATAGAACAAAAGTTTTTACTGGATGAACTACTTAACCGATCTATTATAGATATAAAAAAAGACTTACAGCAAAAAGAAAAAGAAGGTGCATTTTTCTTTCAGTATGAAAAGGGAGAAGTGAGTGGAAATTATATCTTTGAAAATGATTTAATTCTCGTTGCGTTGCAGTGTACACTCAAACAGGAAGCTTTCTATACGGTGAGCTTTCGGTATAGAAAAAAGGATGGGAAAATAGTCGATTGGATAGAAGGATAATATGTAAAAAATACGAAGAAAAACCAGGGATTTCTATTGTGAATTGAATTGATTTTTTAGAAGAAATGGATAACTATAACGATTAAAAGTTTAAATTTTCTCAAAAAAGAGAAAGGTAGAAAGAATGTGATATATTCATGCTATCCAATCATTATTTTTAGGGAGAATAGGGAAATGACAAACAACAATCAAATAGGTGAAAATAAGGAACAAACTATTTTTGATCATAAAGGAAATACGATTATGACAGAAGATAGAGAAATACACATTATTTCAAAATTCGAAGAACCTCTTATTGTCGTATTAGCAAATGTACTAAGTGATGAAGAGTGTGATGAATTGATTGAAATGTCTAAAAATAAAATGAAGCGTTCTAAAGTTGGTTCATCACGTGATGTAAATGATATTCGAACAAGTAGCGGTGCATTTTTGGAAGACAATGAACTTACTTCAAAGATTGAAAAACGAATTTCATCTATCATGAATGTTCCTGCGTCGCATGGTGAAGGATTGCACATTTTAAATTATGAAGTGGATCAACAATATAAAGCACACTATGATTATTTTGCGGAACATAGTAGATCAGCTGCTAACAATCGTATTAGTACGCTTGTAATGTACTTAAATGATGTAGAAGAAGGCGGGGAAACGTACTTCCCGAAATTAAATCTTTCTGTACACCCTAGAAAGGGAATGGCAGTATACTTTGAGTATTTTTATCAAGATCAATCACTAAATGAGCTTACGTTACACGGAGGGGCACCTGTAACGAAAGGCGAGAAATGGATTGCAACGCAGTGGGTGAGAAGAGGTACTTATAAGTAAAAGCGAGTGTTACGTTTTGTTCTTCATAGTATAAGAACAAAACGTTTTTTTATTAAACAAAGTAGCATCTTTCGTTATAATAACAATTAATAAATGACGATTGAGAGGACAGAAAATGAAGTCTATATACATAACCGGCTATATGGGAGCAGGGAAAACAACAATTGGAAAAGCATTAAGTCAAGAACTTCAAATGGATGTTGTGGATACTGATCAAAAAATCGAAGAGAAGCAAGAGAAGGCAATTCGTGATATTTTTGCCGAAGAAGGCGAAACGGCTTTTCGGGAATATGAAAGCGAAATGTTACGTTCGCTACCAGTCCATAATGTCATTATTACAACTGGTGGGGGAATTATTGAACGAGCGGAAAATCGCAAGTGGATGAAAGAGAACGGAACTGTCGTGTATTTATATTGTGATCCGCATGTAATTGCAGAAAGGCTTCGTGAAGATACGACACGTCCACTATTTCAAAAGAAAGATATAGATGCATTTGTAACGAAATTTGAATTACGCCGAGCTTATTATGAAGAGGCTCATATTCATATCGATACGACAAATAAGTCTGTAAAGCAAATTATGAATGAATTAAAGAAAAAGATTAATGTATAAAAAAGTGGACATACTAATCAAGTAGAGGTGATGATAATATGTCTACTAATGATTATGTTCGCTTTGTGACGCAGCAGTTTGTGTCGTATATGGATGCTCCAAAAGAAGATCGAAAACAAAAGAAAGAACAACGCCGTGCTGAAAAAGAGCCATTTATGAATAAGTGGTTTGGTGTTATGCCGCTGAGTGCTGCTTTGTTTTATCGAAATGTAAAAAGTAAAAGAAAAAAATCAAGTTAAATTTTAGTCATATGTCTAGCAAAATAAAGATGCCCTAGTGTCGTAATACACTAGGGCATCTTTGTTTACTGCACGGATTCTTGTTCTTCCGTAACGGCATGTATTTTATTGTTCACCCATACGAACCCTATTCCGATACAAATAGAAATACCCCATCCGACAGCGGTCATAATCGCTCTCATTTCACCGTAGCCATCTACACCAAAAACAGAGATGAAATAAATTTTTAAAAAGCTTTTTAATATAAATTGTAGCCCGAAAAATAACGTTAAATATTGCAGTGCTGGATATATACGACTATCACGATAAAGCTCACGACTTTTATCACGGTCATGACCTTGAAGTGCGGCAATATCTGCTGCGAAATATAACATAAGTGGTTTTTTTATAAAAATTGTACATATGACGATAATACCGAGTACGATGTGATAGTACGCATCGTTCCATAACATTCGTTCAGCTGACCCAGATAATAGATCTACCGTTGTATTAGAAATGAGTGTAATTAAAATAAAGAACCCTGTCACGTTAAACTGTTTTTCTTTTTTAAAGGTATACAGTGTATAAATAATCCCCGGAACAGAGGAAAGTAACATCGCGTAATAAGGATCGATATAAGGTTTTGCAAATTTCCAAATGAGGAATGGGATTACGAGATAAAAGACAAGATCTAATATAGCTTTTTTATTTTGATTCATACAAAGCCTCCTTAAGTCATACATATATTTTATAATATAATTTCTGAAAATTGTATAAGGTTTAATGGGAAAAGAAAAAATTGCCCCTAGCGTAGTAAGTTTTTTTAGTATATAATAAAGGAAACGCTTTCATTTTTAGTTTGTTCACAAAATGGACGGAAAATCACATATTTACTATCGATATGTTGCTTTATAATGAAACTAATTAAATATACATGCATACAATATTGTGAAATAAATAACATAAATAATCTATATAAATGTAAACGTTATCAAAAGAGAGAGGTGGAGACAATGAGTAAATTTTTCTTCAATCATAATCCAGCAACAGTAGAGGATGGAAGGCTTGTTAAATATGCTGAAATTATTTATGGAGAAGGTGGCCGTTCTGTATTAGAAAATTTAATGGTGAAGGCATCTATCAGATTGCGTGATCGTTATCCGAATAAATCTGACGAGCAGATCTCGAACCTAGTAAATAAAGGCATCCATGATATGTTTCAAAAATATGTGAGCGAGTAAGAGTAGCCAATGGCTGCTCTTATTTTTTGTATAAGGATTGTAACTCTAGCTGAAAATAAACATGTATTTTGAAAAACGCAAAAAGGAGTGGGAAAGATGAGCAATGGAATTGGACGTTCGAAAGAAAATCTTCCAACTGATGCAAATCATGTGAGCGCAAAGGATCGTGCACAGCAGAAACGTATGGCACAGAAAAAACAGCAAGAGCGTAGTGGCGATAGCGAGTAGGGTAGAAAATAGCTCAAAAGAGGCTCCTTCTAAAGCAGAAGGAGCTTCTTCAAGATAGAAAATGATTCGCGGTAACATAAAAAAGGCCACCGTTAATAATTTGCACTGTAATACGTGGTTCATACTGTTCTTGCAGAGCTTGTTTTTCAATTTCATAGCTCTCAGGAAGTTCGTCACTTTCTTCATAAAAACGGTTTAAAAGGTCTAGATCATGATTCCAACGCACTCTTGCTTCTTTTGCCCACGTATGGTCATCTTCTGCAATTATATTTTTTAAAGCGTCTTCTATGCGTTGTAAACCACTTTGAGGTTTAATGATGGGCGAGAGCGTAAAACAAAAATCAGGTATTTTTGGTGTAAGTTTAATGTTTGTTAATGTTTCATGAAAGTTTGCCATCATTGTTCCAGAAATGAGATGAATGCCAATCGAGTGAAGGATGTCTTTTTTTTGATCACATTGATAGGAAACTTTTATATTAATACCGAGCCAAGGGTGGAGCGGTGTATGTGTTGCCCCATTATGTCTTACATCCTCATATAAACGTATGTAAGAGCCTAATTCTTTTGTCGTTTGGAAAATTTGATGTAGACGTGGTGAACCGTAGTGAATAAGCTCACCATCATTTTCTTCATTTTCTGGATTTGTAATAAGAGTAAGGCGCATCGGATTCGGTACGCCTCCTGTTTTCTCAAGATAGTGCCAATAAAAAGGGCGATTCATTAATAATTTATCCATCTCAATTGTTAACTGTACATCTAATAAATGAGGAGAACGTTCTAAAATTTCACAGTTATTCGCCTCAAAGAAATTGTATAAGTAATTATGAATTTCATGTTGCTGCATAGCCTTGCACCTCAGCTTCATTTCGTTTCGCAAAGTCGATTATAGATGTTAAGTTTTCCATCTTAATTCTAATTTCACCTTCGCTTTTTGATTGCGCGAAAATTTCTTGAATGTGCGCGTCGATGTTTTTCATATTAATTCTCGTTAAAATTTCATCGAGTTCACCGATAACACGCTCGAATAAGTTGATTTTTTCATATAACAGTTTCAGAATATGTTCTTCAACAGTATGCTTTGTAGCTAAGTTATAAATATGAACATCATTCTTTTGACCGAGACGGTGAATACGTCCGATTCTTTGCTCAAGACGCATTGGATTCCATGGCAAATCATAATTGATCATATGGCTACAAAACTGTAAGTTAATGCCTTCTCCGCCAGCTTCCGTTGCAATTAACACTTGGGCACGATTTTGGAAAAGTTCCTTCATCCAATCTTTCTTCCCGCGTTTAAATCCGCCGCGGAATGGGACAGAAGAAATACCGTGTTGTTGTAAAAACCATTGTAAGTACATCTGTGATGCTCGGTATTCCGTGAAAATGACGACTTTATCGTCAATTTCTTTTATAAGCTCTAGAGCTTTAGTTGCTTTCGAGTTGAAAGGAATATGATTAATTTTGTCCATTAGCACATCGATATGTGGATCTTTTATATAATGTTCATTTTCTTTCTGTCTTTTTTCTACATGCTTTTTCAATGAATAGTAAACAGCCTCACGACTACTACACGCTTCCCGTTTTAAAGTTAACGATGAGAAAGCAGATGTGAAGGCGTCTTGTCCTCGCCAATTTTCGATATCATTATATAGAGCTTGTTCTTGTTCATTAAACTCAACAAAAATTGTACGTACATGTCTCTTCGGCCAATCGATACCGGTATTATGTCGTCTATTTCGCACCATTACTTTGTTAATGAGAGCTTTTAAGTCTTCATCTGATTCGGCTGAACGATTTTTGGAAGCGTAATATTCTTCAAAGTTGGATTGATTGCCTAGATGTCCTGGCTTTAATAAAGAAACAAGGTTAAAAATTTCATCAATCTTATTTTGAACAGGAGTAGCGGTTAGTAATAAACAAAACTTCTTTTTTAATCGTTGTGCAAATTCATAGTTTTTTGTTTTATTATTTTTCAGTTTATGTGCTTCATCGATAATAATAAGGTCATATTCTAAGTTCAACACGATATCGCGATGTGGTGAACGTTTCGCAGTATCAATTGATGATACGATTACGTCAGCTTGTTCCCACGAGTAGCTTTTCTTTTGTGCTACAGCGGGAATGAAAAACTTTGTATTCAGCTCGTATGCCCATTGTGATACGAGAGAAGCTGGGACAAGTATAAGTACCTTTTTCACAAGCCCGCGGACCATGTATTCTTTCAAAATAAGTCCAGCTTCGATTGTTTTTCCAAGACCTACTTCATCTGCTAGAATCGCTTTACCATTCATTTGTTCAATTACATTTTGAGCGACTTCTAATTGATGCGGAAGCGGTGTGAAATGGGATAAATGTTTCGGTGCTTGTAGTCCATCAAAAGTAGGAACAAGTAACGATTTTTCTGTTTCATAAGCTAAGTGATATAAATCCCAGTTTGTCCAAGGACCATCTTCATCAATTCTATTTAAAAAATTGTTTTGCCACGTCCGATCTACGGAAATATCGACATTCATTACGACTCTCCCACCTTTTATAAACTAAAGTAATTATTTTTTAATGTATGATGATTTGCCTTAAAAGAAGGCATAATTATCGTTATTAAAGGCTATATGATAGACAATAATAAAGTATTAAATCTCAAAAGCTGTATTTATTGTGTTTTAACATAAAAAATTCTAAATTATTTTTTATGCTAGAATATTGATGAAATATAGCGAATGATGTTAGGATAATGGTGTGAAATGTGTGGAATCTTTCGTATTTTATCCAAGAAAGTGATTTTTTATTTACGCTTTCATAAAAAAATATAATGAGATTCCGTATATCCTATCTTTTCAGAATGAAAATGTTTAGAAAAGGGAAGCAACTTTTATTGATTTGTCAAAGCATAAGGGGGAGAGAGCATGATTACATTACAACGTACACCGTTATTTGATGTATACGCGAAGTATGGTGGGAAAACAATCGACTTCGGTGGTTGGGAATTACCAGTTCAATTTTCAAGCATTAAAGAAGAACACGAAGCTGTACGTACAGCTGCAGGTTTGTTCGATGTGTCTCATATGGGAGAAGTTGAAGTAAAAGGTGTAGATAGTTTAGCATTTTTACAACGTGTTGTTACAAATGACGTATCTACCTTAAAGGTAGGGGGCGCACAATATACAGCTATGTGCTACGAAAATGGTGGTACAGTAGATGATTTATTAATCTACAAACGTGGTGAAGAAGACTATTTATTAGTAATCAATGCATCAAATATCGAGAAAGATTACGAATGGTTAGCAAGTCATGTAATTGGCGATGCGACAGTAGTCAATGTTTCTAGTGAAGTTGCACAGCTTGCAATTCAAGGACCAAAAGCAGAAGGCATTTTACAAAAAGTTGTGTCAGAAGATTTGAAAGAAATTAAGTTCTTTAAATTTAAAAACGATATTCTTGTAGATGGAATTCCAGCACTTGTATCTCGTACAGGTTATACAGGTGAAGATGGATTCGAAATTTACTGTAAGAGTGAAGATGCTGCAAAACTTTGGGAGAAACTTCTTGAAGTTGGAGCAGAAGAGGGCTTAAAAGCATGTGGTTTAGGTGCTCGTGATACACTTCGATTCGAAGCAACATTACCACTTTATGGACAAGAATTATCAAAAGATATTACACCGATTGAGGCTGGAATTGGCTTTGCGGTAAAAACAAATAAAGAAGCAGACTTCTTTGGGAAAGCAACGTTAAAAGAGCAAAAAGAAAACGGTGCGCCTCGTAAATTAGTCGGCATCGAAGTAATCGAACGTGGAATTCCTCGTACGCATTACCCTGTATTTATTGGTGAAGAAAAAATTGGGGAAGTAACGAGTGGTACACAATCTCCAACGTTAAAGAAAAGCATTGGTTTAGCACTAATTGATGTAAAATACGCAGCAGTTGATACAGAAGTAGAAATTGAAATTCGTAATAAACGCGTCAAAGCAGTAGTTGTTCCAACACCATTTTACAAACGTTCAAAGTAACGGGGAGAGGGGTAGATTTCATGTTGCATCGTTATCTTCCAATGACAGAAGAAGACAAAAAAGAAATGTTACAAACGATCGGCGTTCAAACGATCGATGAATTATTCTCTGATATTCCAGAGAGTGTTCGTTTTAAAGGGGATTTAAAAATTAAAGAAGCAAAATCAGAGCCAGAGCTTTTAAAAGAGCTATCTCAAATGGCTAGTAAAAATGCTAACTTAAAAGAATACGCTTCTTTCTTAGGAGCAGGCGTATACGATCATTATGCTCCAGTAATTGTAGATCATGTTATTTCTCGCTCAGAATTTTATACAGCTTACACACCATACCAACCGGAAATTTCACAAGGGGAATTACAAGCAATCTTTGAATTCCAAACAATGATTTGTGAATTAACAGGAATGGATGTAGCAAACTCTTCTATGTATGACGGGGGTACAGCTTTAGCTGAAGCGGCAATGTTAGCAGCTGGCCATACTCGCAAAAAGAAAATTCTTGTATCTAGCGCGGTTCATCCAGAATCAAGAGCAGTACTTGAAACGTATGCAAAAGGTCAAAATCTTGAAGTTGTTGAAATTAATCATAAAGATGGTGTAACAGATTTAGACGTATTACAAAGTGAAGTAGATGATACAGTTGCTTGTGTAATCGTTCAATATCCAAACTTCTTCGGACAAGTTGAAAAATTAGCTGATATTGAAAAAATCGTTCATCAACAAAAATCATTATTTATCGTTTCTTCAAATCCATTATCATTAGGCGCATTAACACCACCAGGGAAATTTGGTGCTGATATTGTAATCGGTGATGCACAACCATTCGGTATTCCAACGCAGTTTGGTGGACCGCACTGTGGTTACTTTGCAACAACGAAAGCATTTATGCGTAAAATTCCAGGACGTCTTGTTGGACAAACTGTAGATTCAGATGGTAAACGTGGATTTGTATTAACGTTACAAGCACGTGAACAGCATATTCGCCGTGATAAAGCGACGTCTAATATTTGTTCAAACCAAGCGTTAAATGCATTAGCAGCTTCTGTTGCAATGACGGCACTTGGCAAACAAGGTGTGAAAGAAATGGCACGTCAAAACATTTCTAAAGCACAGTATGCAAAACGTCAATTTGAGGCGAAAGGCTTTACAGTAACATTTGCTGGACCATTTTTCAATGAGTTTGTTGTAGATTGCAAACGTCCAGTGAAAGAAGTAAATGATGCATTATTACAAAAGAATATTATCGGTGGTTACGATCTAGGCCGTGATTATAAAGAGCATGAAAACCATATGCTTGTAGCAGTAACTGAGCTTCGTACAAAAGAGGAAATTGACACACTTGTAAACGAAATGGGGGCTATCCAATGAAGAACCAAGACCAAGCACTTATCTTTGAAGTGAGTAAAGAAGGACGCATAGGATATAGCTTACCCAAATTAGATGTAGAAGAAGTGAAACTAGAAGATGTGTTTGAGAGCGATTATATTCGAGTAGAAGATGCAGAGCTACCAGAAGTATCTGAACTTGATATTATGCGCCACTATACAGCACTTTCAAACCGTAACCACGGTGTTGATTCTGGATTCTATCCACTTGGATCTTGTACGATGAAATATAATCCGAAAATTAATGAGAGTGTAGCTCGTTTCGCAGGATTTGCAAATATTCATCCACTGCAAGATGAAAAGACAGTACAAGGTGCAATGGAATTAATGTATGACTTACAAGAGCATTTAATTGAAATTACAGGTATGGATACTGTTACTTTACAACCAGCAGCTGGTGCACACGGAGAATGGACAGGTTTAATGTTAATTCGTGCATACCATGAAGCGAATGGTGACTTTAACCGTACGAAAGTAATTGTACCTGACTCTGCTCACGGAACGAACCCGGCATCTGCAACTGTAGCTGGTTTTGAAACAATTACAGTAAAATCAAATGAAAATGGCCTTGTTGACTTAGAAGACTTAAAACGTGTTGTAAACGAAGAAACAGCAGCACTTATGTTAACAAATCCTAATACATTAGGTCTATTCGAAGAAAATATTTTAGAAATGGCAGAAATCGTCCATAATGCAGGCGGTAAGTTATACTATGATGGTGCAAACTTAAATGCGGTATTAAGCCAAGCACGCCCAGGAGATATGGGATTTGACGTTGTGCATTTAAACCTTCATAAAACATTTACAGGTCCTCACGGCGGTGGTGGCCCAGGTTCTGGTCCAGTAGGTGTGAAAGCTGATTTAATTCCGTACTTACCAAAACCGATTTTAGAAAAAACGGAAAATGGTTATCACTTCAACTACGACCGTCCAGAAGCAATTGGTCGTGTGAAGCCATTCTATGGTAACTTCGGAATTAACGTTCGTGCATACACGTATATTCGCTCTATGGGTCCAGATGGCTTGCGTGCAGTAACTGAGTATGCTGTATTAAATGCGAACTATATGATGAGAAGATTAGCGCCATTCTACGATCTTCCATTCGATAGACATTGTAAGCATGAATTTGTATTATCAGGTCGTCGTCAAAAGAAACTTGGCGTACGTACATTAGATATTGCAAAACGTCTGCTTGATTTCGGTTACCATCCACCAACAATTTACTTCCCATTAAATGTGGAAGAATGTATTATGATTGAGCCGACAGAAACAGAATCAAAAGAAACATTAGATGGTTTCATTGATAAGATGATTCAAATCGCTAAAGAAGTAGAAGAAAATCCAGAAGTTGTACAAGAAGCACCGCATACGACAGTCATTAAGCGTTTAGACGAAACGATGGCTGCACGTAAACCAGTTTTACGTTATGCAAAGCCAGCTCCTGTACAAGTTTGATTAGAATAACAAAAGGAGAACTCGCTGCGGCGGGTTCTTTTTTTGTATGGAGAATTTGTGCAGAAATAGTGAAGAAAATGTTAAAAAATTATATTTTTTGTTTCCTAATGGTGTAAAGGTGTAGTTTTATAGGTAGTTTTGTTGAAAAAGTCGGTTTGATAAAAGTATTTATTTTTGTTAGAATTTTATTGAAATTAAGAAGATGTGATGAGGTAAAAATTACTCATTTTTATGTATATGTGAAAAAACGAGCAAGACGGGGGTGAAAGTGTGGGATATCGATGCTATAGAATGGTATACCATTTAGAAAATGGAGAAACAATTAAAGATGTAAAAGAATTTTGCTATCGAGACCAAGGGAAAGTGTTAGAAAGAGTAGCAAATCGTGTAATGGATAATAGAGAAGTGACGGCGATTGATAAACAAGGAACAATCATTTCAATAGCATGTGAGGACATTGTAAAGGTGGAACTTGATTACATAACAGAAAGTTAACCTTGAGTCATATCGAATTATTCGATAAAATAAACTGTTGAATGGTGAAGTGAGAAGAGAGGAGTTTATCATGGGTAGTACAAGACACTTTTATATGTTTATCTTAGCGTTTGTTCTTGTTGTGGCATTAACGATTTACTTAATCGTTGACAGCAGCTGGTACAACACGGTTCATCCGGCATTCCTTCTGTTTATGTATATAGGAATTGCAGTAGTAAGTTTCGGAATGAGAGATGAGATGTTAGATCGCTTTGAAAAGTGATACATATACGAAAGACCAACAGGAAAATGTTGGTCTTTTTTTCTTGCCAAAAATAGGATGTTGTGTATATACTGTATATATAAGGTATATACAGTATATACACACACTGGAGGAAAACATGAATATTATTATTTCGAATTCTTCCCAAGACCCTATTTATGTGCAAATAAGAAAACAATTAAGCCAGCTTATTTTAAATGGTGGTTTAAAGGGTGGAGACCAATTACCGTCTATTCGTAGCTTAGCGAAGGAATTGCAAATTAGTGTAATTACAACGAAGCGTGCGTACGAGGAGCTTGAAAAAGAAGGATATATAGAAACTGTTGCTGGGAAGGGGACTTATGTTTCACGTAAAAATAATGAACTATTAAAAGAACAGCGGCTACGTCTATTGGAAAGTAAGGCTGAAGAAATCGTAAAAGAAAGTAAAGTGTTGCAGCTTTCACTTGAAGAATTGCAGCAGATGATTGCGTGTTTATATAAGGGGGAATAAGAGATGTTAGAGCTAAAAAATGTTTGTAAAAGTTATGAAGATTTTGCAGTGAAAAATATAAGTTTTGCATTACCACGAGGATATATTATGGGGTTTGTCGGACCAAATGGTGCTGGGAAAAGTACAACGATCAAAATGATTATGAATTTAATTAGAAAAGATAGCGGCGATATAAAAATTTTTGGCAAAGACAATAAGAAAGCCGAAAAGGACATAAAACAAAATATTGGTTTTGTATATGATGAAAATCATTATTACGAAGATTTAACGTGTGAACAAATGAAACGTATTATTGCACCGTTATATAAAAAGTGGGACGAAAATCAATACCAATCGTATATGCAAAGATTGCAAGTTCCAAAGTATAAAAAAATTAAAGAGCTATCTAAAGGGATGAAAATGAAGTTTGCGATTGCCATCGCACTTTCACATCATGCAGAGTTTATCATTATGGATGAGCCGACAGCAGGATTAGATCCAGTTGTCCGAAGTGAATTACTTGATATGTTGCAAGAAATTGTAATGGAAGATGAAGTATCTGTATTATTCTCAACCCACATTACAACGGATTTAGAACGTATTGCAGATTATATTACGTTTATCAACGATGGAGAAATTATATTTACTGGTGAAAAAGATGAATTAATGGAGAACTACGTAATCGTAAAGGGAAGCAATGATTTATTAGATCGAGAAGGAAAAGAACTATTTGTTGGATTACGAAAAAATAAATTCGGTTTCGAAGGTTTAGCGAAGGATAAACAAGCAATTATCGATTG
Organism: Bacillus sp. AR8-1; assembly: GCF_008042345.1. NCBI lineage: Bacteria > Bacillati > Bacillota > Bacilli > Caryophanales > Bacillaceae > Bacillus > Bacillus sp. AR8-1. The sequence goes on along the minus strand of NZ_QNUB01000018.1, from coordinate 122,666 downwards.
GTTTGGAAATGAGGTTGTAATAGAAAAGCCTACATTAGACGATATCATCGTTTACACTGCGAAAGGGAGAGGTGCCTATGCGTCAGCTCGTATATAAAGATTTATTCTTTTTTCGGGTAATTTGGTTAGTGAATCTTGTTATGCCCCTTTTGTTCTTTATGTTAGATGCAAGTGGTGAATTGTTATTTCCAATGAGTTGTCTATTTATAACCTTTTCATCGGTTATGACGTTAACCGTTATGGATGAAAGAAATAAAAGTGACATTGTTATAAATAGTTTACCGGTAAGTCGAAAGGATATCATAATTGCTAGATATATTTCCTGTGCAATATTCATTGTTGGTGCCATTCTCTCTACGATGTTAGTTGTTTTTCTTATAAGGGGTATTGTGGTTATTAGTGATATCGGTGTATATCATCCTAATCTATACATTGAAATTCCATGGTATGAAGTCATAAATGGAGCTGTTTATGCCACATTTTTTGTTGTCACGTTTTTCCCTAGTTATTATGGTACAAAATCGAAGGTAGTAAGAAGTATAGGATCAGCAGCATCAATAGGAGTGGGTGTAATTCTTTGGATATTTATTAGTGATGGGCTGAATGAAACAACATCTTCATTCAGTGAGTGGATTATGAATCCAGTACATATTGGTGTATTTATAGTTGGAGGAATGATATTAGCTAGTGTCTATATCGTTTCTATGTTTCTTACAATTAAAATTTATGAAACGCGTGATTTATAGAGAGGAGAATTTATATGCAACAATTGATTTTGAAGGAGTTTTTCTTACAGAAGAAGATGTTTCCTTTCTATTTTTTAATACCCATTTTATCTATTTTTAAGGATTCCGTCGAACCAATGGGGATTGCAATAGGATTATTTATAACATGCAGTACGATCATATATATTTCTTTTTATTATGAAGAGAAAAGTAAAACAGAAAAAATATTAGTGAGTTTGCCTATAACGAGAACAGAGATAGTTATAGCTAAATATATTGCAAGTTCATTATTTATTATGGCTGGTTTGAGTATAACTTTTATAGTCATAATATTAGGAAATATTCTATTGAACAGAGATATAGGTATGCCTGGATATGCAGTATTTTCAGCAATAGTAGCAACTTTAATCTATTGTGTTGTAACGATACCCGCTAATTACATTGGAGGATATAAGGCTACTTCTGTTTTGAATGTTATTATGGTTTTGCCTTTAACAGGTATGATTGGCCTTATGTGCAATATTTTTGGTGATAAAACAATTATGCTAAAAGTACTCCACTCTCAAGAGGCTACACTAGCAATGGGTGTTCTTGGTATTGGAGTGTTAGTAAGTATAGTCATATCAATGTTTCTCTCAATGAAAATGTTTCAGGAGGCAGAGTTATAGAAGGGACATTTTCATATTAGGAGGGGTAATACATGATTAAGCAACTAGTCTTAAAAGATATAGTGTTGCAAAGAAAGTTAGGGTTTGTTTATCTTATATGTTTGTTTTTCCTTGCTATTGTTGATTTTCGTAGTGATAGTTTCCTTATGACGATTAGCGTATCTATACCTTTTCTTGGCATGGTACTGTCAATGAGTTATGAGGGGAAAAATAAAAGTGAAATGATAGTAAATAGTTTACCGTTTGAGCGTAAAGATATTGTCATAGGAAAATACATATTTGTAAGTATTTTAGTTACTCTAGGTGGAGGTTTCTCACTAATGATTGGCTTAATTCAGTTACAAAATGAATATATAACTGGACTTATGCTGTGGGGAGCGGTTCTTGGCGGAATAACGGGAGGGTTGGTTTGCAGCATAATCGTACTCCCAATTGAATTTTTAGTAGGATATAGCAGTGTAAAACAAATTGCTCCCTTCATCGGAATTGCATTTGGATATTTAAGTGGATTAATTGTAAATAACGTGTGGTTAGATGTAGAAAATGCTTGGAGCACGAGTCTAGTCATAAATATTTGTTTTATAGCAGGACTCATTCTTTTTTATGTTATGTCCATGTTGCTTTCAGTTAGCTTATATAATGAGCGTGATTTATGAGGGGAGGAGTAATCAATCGGTTTGAAGGTGGAACTTTTGAATTTATAACGACAACAGTAATTACGATTACTGGCTTTGTTTTTATATATTTAAGCCTTGTCTTACCGATATCATTGTTGCTAGGATATAAAAAATCTATTTTTATTACGCTTTTTATACTAATGGCACCGATTGTTATTGTAGAAATGTTCTTTCAAATCAACATAGAACAAATTCATTTACATAATGGAGTATTGTTAATTTGTTCAATTTGTATGTTGCTTTTATCTGTACTTGCCTCGGTAAAGCTATATGAAAAAAGAGAATTTTAAAAGGTGCCTTAAAAAAGGCACCTTCTTCAATAACGACAATACGAGAGCAGTAGTTTATAAAAAGAAACGCTATTTGGTACATCTTTCGGAGTATGTAATATAAAGCTGAAAACGATGATGAGAATAAGAAATAGGAAAAATAAAAATAGGATTTGCTTATGTATAGAATTTTGCATATTATTCACTCCTTTTTTAGGTAGTATGTCCAAAAGAAAGGAGTGTATGAAAAATTTTAGGGGGGAGAATGATGAACAAAAGAAAATGGTTATATAGAATAGGGGTACTTTTTGTTTCAATCGGTCTCATATTAGCAAATTTTTATTCAGACATACCTTCACCGTTTCCTAATTTGCATAAAGGAATTGGTATAAGTATTGTCATAGTTGGTCTTCATTGTCTTATTGCATCTAACTTTTATAGAAAATCTGAATGAATACAAAAAAGGACAGTTACTCTTTTTCAGAAGTACTGTCCTTTTTAAATAACTTATTCCATAGCTTGGCGATACTCCATATAATGACGATTGCAATGGAGGCAATAATTGACCAAGCAATAGATGCAATTTCAAGTGCCATGCTAGGAAGGAAGGTAAGAATGGATACTACTTTATGAAACAACCATTCTATTATATGAAAACTTATTTGTAATAGAATGACGATACCAAGTGTGATCCATGCTAATATTTTCTTTCCTTTTTCTTTCCACATGACATTCACCTCACGTTAGCTTAATAGTTTTAAGCCAACAGCGCCGCATAGAATGCAGCTTAAGAAAGCAAGACGACGCCAATCCGCTGATTCTCGGAAAATGAGAATGCCTAGAAGTGCACTTCCAGCAGTTCCGATTCCAGTCCAAATTGCGTAAGCAGTTCCCATCGGTAACGTGTTCATCGCAAGAGATAAGAAGAAGAAGCTTACGCCGAAGTTAGCGATTAAAATAACTTTTGGTGCCCAGCCTTTCTTTTCAGTGGCTACTTTCATAAAGAGTACACCAATAATTTCACAAATACCAGCTAGAATTAAAAATACCCAAGCCATTTTATGCGGCCTCCTTCGCTTCTTTTTCTTCTGTTACTCGTTTTAAACCAATTACTCCGAAGAAGATTAAACCGATTAATAAAACTTTTACGATAGAGAAAGGTTCTCCGAAGATGAAAATCTCTGTAAGAACGATTCCACCAGCTCCAATTCCTGTAAAGACTGCGTATACAGTGCCGACAGGTAAATCTTTATAAGCTCTAAATAATAAGACGAAACTAATTGTAATTAATAGAGCAACACCAGCCCATTCAAGTGGTGCCTCTGCTTTTTTTAGTCCAATCACCCAAAAGATTTCAATAATACCAGCGATGATTACATAAATCCATGCCATATGTCATTTCTCCTTCCTACCAGTCGTTAGGTAAAGGGCTTAAAAACGACGCATTGCAAAGGAGCAATCCGTCAGTTTGAAAGTCCGCGCCAAAATACTTTCCAAGAAGCGTCTAAACGTGTCTCAAAACGATTTAAACCTGCGTATAGTAGTTCAACCATAAGACCGTCGAGTAAGCATAGAAAAGCCTCTAAGGCGTCTTTTACTTCAATGTTATGCAGCTCATCTTGTTCGCTTGCTCTTTTAAATACAGGGAATAAAAGTTTTCCGACGTTTTCAATGTGTACATTTGCTTTATTAATAATTTGTTCGCGAAATGCATCAGGCGGAAAATAAGAAGTTCGTAACCAAAACATTGATTCTTCACTTTCACCAAAGCGTTTTGCATAGCCTTTTAATAATTTTAAAAGCAATTCTTCAGTAGACGAATTGGAAAAGCTTTCAATATCGCCTGTGAAGCTCTGCAAATCTTTTTGGAGAGCAGATTCTAAGCATATGAAATATAGCTCTTCTTTTCCTTTAAAGTGTGCGTAAATCGATGGTTTTTTAATCCCAACTTCTTGAGCAATATTTGCCAATGAAGTTCCTTCATAGCCGTAGCGTGCGAAATGAGAAAGTGCTACAGCTTTAATGCGGTTTGCTGTCATTTTCATCCCCTACCTACCGTTCGTTAGGTTAATTATATGAGATGAAAACTATAATGTCAATAGGTGAAGAGCTGAAAAAGAGCGTTATAGGTAACGCTCTTTTTAGACAGTCTCTCGTTCAATTAAATGGAATGAAAGTTCTTTTGCGCTGCCGACAATTTGCTCGCTTTGGATCTGCTTATGGAATAAAGAAAAAGCATGTGAGCCCATTGCGAGACCGGGATGTTCAATTGTGGAAATTTCTAATGCCTTTGAAATTTCATGATTATCAAATCCAAGGATAGCAAGGTCTTCAGGTACTCGAATGCCATGTTTTCGAGCCTCTGTTAATAAACCAGCTGCAACTTGATCGTTCGCTGTAAAAATAGCAGTTGGACGATTTTTCATATTTAAAATACGATGGAGTATTTGTGCTCCGTCCTGCATTGTATAGCATTGGTGGAAAATCCATTCAGGATGCAACGTTTTCCCTTCGTTACGAAGGGTATCGGCGAACGCTTTTTCGCGCTCCATGGAGTTTACACTTGTTTTTCTTGCTAAACAAATTCCGATTTTTTCATGGCCTTTACTTAGTAAATAGGCAGTACCGAGACGGAAACCTTCATAATGATCTACGTAGATGGATGAAATGAGGGGGTGCTTCATTTTTTCACATGAAATAATAGGGGCAAATTTTGCGAAAGGTTCGATTTGTTCCCAAGAGCTCGTTCGGGAGCAAATAATCATCCCATCAAATTGTTTCATTTTCATCATTTCAAGAACACGAATTTCTTCAAGGCTATCGTAATTTGTTTGGCATAAATTAATGTGATATCCAGCTAATAATGCTTCGTTACCGATTCCTTCAATAATGGTACTGAAGTAGGGGAGGTTAATGAAAGGAAGCATAACGCCAATTGTATATGTTTTCCCTCTTATTAAATGGACAGCATTTATATTTTTTGCGTAGTTTAATTCTTCAACAGCGTCTAGAACACGCTTACGCTTTTCTTCTTTTACGTAAGGGTGATTATTCAGAACACGAGAAACAGTTGATATCGATACACCAGCAGTTTTAGCAATTTGTTTTATATTGGCCATATGTATCACCTCTTTCCCTTATTATAAAGGGAAAATAATAAGAAAGAAAAAATCTTGACCTGAAAAGCTTTTCACAAACTATGGTATTAATAAGACTTCTTTTTATTCGCGTAACCTTTTCACTTGGGCGTAAGAATGATAGGGGTCTTTTTTGTTTGCAAAAAGTGTTGTCAAAATGTGGGAGAATAACGTGGAAAGTTTTCAAAGGTGGAGTTTGATGACAAAGCGAATATGAAGAGCATATCAACGCTTCGTTCTTTAAGAGAGCGGTATGAAAGGGCGGAAACAAATTGAAAAAAAGAATCATTTGTTTCGTGTTTTCTAGTTTTGTACTTAGTTCGTGTTCGTTTCAGCAAACGATGCAAGAAGAAAAACACTTTGTGGGAACAACAGGAGGAGCTATGGATCGTGTTACGGATCCTATTCCGCTAAAGGAACTTCCAAAATATTTTCCGGTGAAGTTTAAAGTTCCAACGTTTTTACCGTACGACATTACAAGTGATGTGAAGGGTGAAGTAAGAACGCTTGGGAAAAAGAACGCTGTCTTAACGATTAAATATAAACAGCAGGAGCCAGGTCGAAATGAGTATATTGAGTTAAATGTCGCGAACTTTCCGTATAGTTTTCCGGATCTCGTGGAAGAGAAGCGATTTCAAGAACAAATGAAACTGAATAATGGAACGTCTGCTTATTTTAAAAATAAAGATGATTATGAACGTGGTGACGAATTTGCTACGCTTATATGGAAAGAGAAAGGAATTGAATATCAGCTATTGTATCGGAATGTAGAAGAGAACGATAAAGAAACGATTAAGCAGAATTTATTATACATTGCGAACAAGATGAAATGAAAAAACTAGCCGATTTATTCAGCTAGTTTTTTGTATGTTATTATTTCTTTTTAATTTTGCCTGTCCAAGATTTAAATCCACCTTGTAATTGGTAGAAATCTTTGTAGCCTTGTTTTTTTAAGTATTGCGCTGCACGACCTGTACGGAATCCGCTTTGGCAATATAAGTAAACAGGTTGATCTTGACGAAGTTCTTTATGGCGAAGGCGAATTTGTGATAACGGAATGTTACGTGCACCTAAAATGTGCCCTGCGTTATATTCGTCTGTTTCACGAATATCGATAAGCTGTGCTTTACGGTAGCCAGCGCGAAATTCTTCTTCTGTAAGAGTTTTAATTAATTTTTTCTGATAGAAGTACATCCATACAGTGTAGCCGATAAATGCTACGATTACGGCTAATAAAATAATCCAAGTTGTTGACACGATTCTATCGCTCCCTTTTTTCTTATCCTACTTTCAATATTATAATGCCCATATGTATTTATGCAACAGATTCATTTGCATATAAGAAGAAATTTCGTATTCTTTCACAAATTTTGTCGAATTTGGTAGACTAGAGAATGTGAAAAATAATTGGTTATATGAGGTGCAGGATGGGAAAAGAAAAATGGTGTTATATTAACTCTGGTCAATGTTCACCGGCATTCAATATGGCGTTAGATGAATGTTTGTTAAGTTGGCAAAGTGAAAAGAAAATGCCACCAACAATTCGTTTTTATGAATGGGAAGTACCAACATTAACAGTTGGATATTTTCAACGTGTTGAGAAAGATATTAATATGGATGTAGTTAACGAAAAAAAATATGGATTCGTTCGTCGTCAAACAGGCGGCAGGGGTGTACTACATGACAAAGAGTTAACGTATAGTGTTATTGTGTCTGAAGATCATCCGAATATGCCAAAAACAGTTACAGAAGCGTATCGTGTTATTTCGCAAGGCTTATTAGATGGTTTTAAGGCATTAGGGTTAGAAGCATATTATGCAGTTCCAAAAACAGAAGCAGATCGTGAAAATTTGAAAAATCCACGTTCAGGTGTATGTTTTGATGCACCATCTTGGTATGAAATTGTAGTGGAAGGAAGAAAAATTGCTGGTAGTGCTCAAACACGTCAAAAAGGTGTTATTTTACAGCATGGATCGATTCCATTAGAAATTGATTTAGATGAACTATATGATCTATTTTTATTCCCAAATGAACGTGTGAAGGAACGTATGAAGAGTATGTTCTCTTCTAAAGCAGTAGCAATTAATGAATTAACAGACCGTACATTTACGATAGAACAGTTAATTAAAGCGTTTGAAATTGGGTTTGAAAAAGGATTGGATGTAGAACTTGTTCCATATGAATTAACAGAAGAACAGTTACATGAAGTTCAAACGTTAGCGAAAGAAAAGTATGAAAGTAATGAGTGGAATTATAAAAAATAAGAGATGGCAATTGCCATCTCTTATTTTTTTATAGTAAATTAAGTACTTTTTCTACTTTGATTCCTTTATCTTGTAAAGAACGAAGACGACTTACAACGTCCATGATGTTCAAACGTTAGCGAAAGAAAAGTATGAAAGTAATGAGTGGAATTATAAAAAATAAGAATTGCCATCTCTTATTTTTTTATAGTAAATTAAGTACTTTTTCTACTTTGATTCCTTTATCTTGTAAAGAACGAAGACGACTTACAACGTCCATAATTTCTTTATCAAATGTAACGCTAATACCTTGGCTTTGTAGTTCTTCTTTTAAGCTTTCAATAGAATCATCTATGTCGATGCCAAGCTCGTAATCTTGACAAACTTCAATTGTCTTTTTCACGAGTTTAACATAATTTTCTTGTAGTTTTGAATTTGTTTCAGTCAAAGCAGGCTGCTTCGGTTTTGCAGGAGCAACCGGTGCTGTCTCTTGCTTTGTAACTGGAGTAGGGACTACTTTTTTCACAGGTGCTGGAGTAGTTAGTTCTACAGCCGCTTCTACGCTTACTGGCTTCGGTGTCGGTACCGGAGTAGGTTTAGGTGCCATAGCAGGTGTTTCCACACGCGTAACAGGCTTAGGAGCAGGTGTAATTGCTTTTGGAGCTTCTACAACTACTTCTTTTTTCGGTGCTGCTTCTACCTGTGTTTCTTCTTGCTCGACAGCTTCTTTATTTTCTTTACTCCACATAACGCGTTCAATTTCTAGAGAAACATTGTTTTTGTTCATCGCTGTTAATGTAACTTTACCAACTTCAGCGTTTCCAGTGAAATCAACAATTTTATAAATAACACTCTTGTTCCAATCCACGTTTCCGCTCAAAAATAATTCTTCGTTACATTTCGGCGTTAAGCCCTCGATTTTAATTTCTGCGTTTACACCGTTTTCACTATATACCATAATTAGCGAAGCATTTACATCTTCGTCTGCTAACATTAGTTCACGTACCATTTTGCCGGTGCGTACTTGCGTTTTCTTCTTAACTGACATCTAATTTCTCCTCTCAAAAATTCAGTAATAATAAAAAAATCGTATAACGAAAAATAATTGCTCACGAAGATTTATGATACCGATAATAAAAGCATCACGTCAACAATTAACTTTAATTATTTTGCATTTTTCTTATTTTCTTTATGAAATTTTTCAATTTGTAAAATTAGACAGAAGAAAAAACAGCCTTTTGAAGGGCTGTTAAAAATTTGATTTTTTATATAAAAATTTGTACAAAATATAAAAAGAAAGTGTAATAAGAGAACCTTGCAAAATAGACAAATTATAAAATAAGTATGATTGTGTTTTGAAAAATACGTTTGCAAAAACTGATAAGACAAAAGGTATAAATACTGATAATAAGAGGAGTGCTTTTTGTTTCCAGGAAACTAATATCGTAAAAGAGAAACGTCTAAATAAAGAAAAAGTTATAAAAGCACCAATTGTTAAAACGATAGCAGATAATATTGTTCCAGGAATACTAAATGGAATTCCTGAAGTGTTTGTACTTGAAAATAGTTTTTGCATAAGAGTAGTGAATGTATCGTATCCAATTTGAACAGCTAATAATAAACTAACCGCAAACCCAATAACGGCAGCTTGTTGGAAAGAATTTTGATGTTCCGAAGAGTTAATTAATTCATCGCAGTAAGCTTTTAAATCCTCTCCGAAAATGTCATGTGCAGTTTTACCGTCTTCTTGCGCTTCTAAAAGATGATCCAATATTTCTAAAAGTAATTCTTCCATTTGTTTTTGTGGAACGCTAGTAAGGCGTAAATAAATAAGCATATCACCATAAGCAGCTTCGTTTTCAGCTGTTAATAACTCCCTCTTTTCATTGTTTAATTTAACCATTTCTTTTTCAGTCATCATATCGTTACTCCTTTTTAAAGTCTAAATATTCTTTTTTGTAGAAGAGTTTATATAGTGCATAGCAAGAGATGGCTAGTAAAGCGCCAATCCAAGGTGAGATTTGTAATGTAGTATAGGGCTGTTTCATAAAGAAAAAGGAAATACCGATTAATAGTATCCATAGGCTATGGCGTATGAAAAATTCTCCAAGTTGCCTCCAAATAGTTGTTTTATTTTTAAATAAATCAGTGTTAATAAAATCGAAAACAAAACGTATCATAAGATGTACGGACAAGATAAATGCAATCAGATAAATGAAATCAATGTGTACAAATTTAAAACGTGCTTCATTTGAAAATAAGGGAAATATCAATGCAATTACGGAAGAAACAGCAAAATATATTGCTAACAGGTAACTAGTTATAAATAAAGGAATCGATAATTGTTCCCATAAACTTTGTGTCGGTAGGGCAGCAATTAGTTCGTCACAGTATGCCTGTAAGTCGTCGCCAAAAATATCATAAGCACTTTTTTCTTCTTGCTGGGCTTCGATAAGGTGATCGAGAATTTCGATTAGCAGTTCTTCCGTGTGGTATTCTGGTACTTTAGCTAAGCGAATGTATATTAACATGTCACTATAGGCGGTTTCATTTTCTGTAGTTAATAATTTACGCTTTTCGTTATTTAGTTCGATTAAATCTTTCGCCTTCATCCCTATCACTCCCCCTGTAATAAGTTATTTACCGTAGTAGAAACCATTCCCCAGCTTTTTTTAAATTCTTCAAGTTGTTCTACCCCTTTATCGGTTACGTGATAATATTTTCGCTTCGGACCGAGTGAGGAAGCTTTTAATGTTCCTTCAATCAATTTTTCTTTTTGCATACGTAATAATAACGGATATATGCTTCCTTCGCTTACGAATGTAAAGCCGTGTTTATTTAATTTTGTGCTCAGTTCATATCCGTAAACTTCTTCTTGTGAAATGATGTATAGGATGCAACCTTCTAGTACACCTTTTAACATTTGGCTGTGCATGATTTCACCACCTTTTACTCAGGTAACTTGCGTTGCAAGGTAGCCGTTATCCAAATTATAACATTCAGTAACTTGCAACGCAAGTTACTGAAGTGGAAAACTTTAATGAGTGTTAACTTTTCAACGTTTCCCATACTAACGAGAGGGAAGCACATGAAACCATTTATGCCAAAACTCGTTTACTTTGAACCAAAGGCACTTGAATATCCGCTTGGAAAAGAGCTTTATGAGAAGTTTACGAAGATGGGATTAGAGATTCGTGAAACGACATCACATAATCAAATTAGAAATTTACCAGGAGAAAATGATTTGCAAAAGTATCGTAATGCAAAGGCTACACTTGTCGTTGGAGTGAGGAAGACGCTAAAGTTTGATACGTCAAAACCGTCAGTTGAATATGCAATTCCGCTCGCCACAGGGTGTATGGGACATTGTCATTATTGCTATTTGCAAACGACACTTGGGAGTAAGCCTTACGTTCGTGTGTATGTCAATCTTGATGAAATATTTGAGAAGGCAAAGCAATATATGGATGAAAGGGCACCTGAAATAACAAGATTTGAAGCGGCGTGTACATCAGACATTGTTGGGATTGATCATTTAACACATGCATTAAAGCGGGCGATTGAATTCATTGGAGAAAGTGAATATGGGCGTTTACGTTTCGTTACGAAATATTCGCATGTTGATCATTTATTAGATGCAAAGCATAATGGGAAAACTCGTTTCAGGTTTAGTATAAATTCACGATATGTAATTAAAAATTTTGAACCAGGGACATCGCCGTTTGAAGAGCGAATTGAGGCGGCTCGTAAAGTAGCAGGTGCAGGTTATCCACTTGGTTTTATAGTTGCACCACTTTATATGCATGAGGGATGGGAAGAAGGATACCGCGAATTATTTGAACGACTGTACAATGCGCTGAAAGATATGTCGATACCAAATTTAACGTTTGAATTGATTCAGCATCGTTTTACGAAACCAGCGAAAAAGGTTATTCAAGAGCGTTATCCAAATACGAAGCTTGAAATGGATGAAGAGAAGCGAAAGTATAAATGGGGACGATATGGAATTGGGAAATATGTATATAAAAAAGATGATGCAGAAGTATTGGAGGAAACGATTCGAGGATATATTCATCACTTTTTTCCTGACGCAGAAATTCAATATTTTACATGAAAGGAACTTGTATTTGAATACAGGTTCTTTTCACTTTTGTAGATTTAGGCTCGTTTCCACCTTGTCACGTTATTCTTTCTGGTGTATCATTTTATTGATTGCTTCGTACGGAATAAGCAAAATGAAATTGGATGGAGGAAACCGATGCCTACCCCTAGTATGGAAGATTATATTGAACAAATTTATTTGTTGATTGATGAAAAGGGTTATGCCCGTGTATCTGATATTGCTGAAGCGCTTAGTGTACATCCATCCTCTGTAACAAAAATGGTACAAAAATTAGACAAAGACGAATATCTAATTTATGAAAAATATAGAGGGCTTGTATTAACATCAAAAGGTAAAAAAATCGGAGAACGTCTCGTATATCGACATGAATTGTTAGAACAGTTTATGCGCATTATCGGTGTGGATGAAAGTAAAATTTATAATGATGTAGAAGGAATTGAACATCATTTAAGTTGGGAATCAATTGACCGTATCGGTGATTTAGTACAATACTTTGAACAAGATGAGGTTCGAGTGGAAACACTTCGTGGTGTTCAAAAAGCAAATGAAGAGAAAAGTAATTAAGGGGAACGGATGGCGTTTCCTTTTTTATTTCAATTCGAAAAGGATGGGAGAATTATGAAAGCAATTATTTTTGATTTTGATGGATTAATTGTGGACACAGAAACGATATGGTTTCACTCTTTCAGAGATGCTGTTCGTGAATACGGCGGAGAGCTACCTTTAGAGGAATTTGCGAAATGCATTGGAACAACAGATGAGGTGCTTTTTGCATATTTAAATGATCAATTAAAAGAGAAGTTTAACAAAAGTGTATTAAAAGAAAAAGTGGCAACTTTACATAAAGAGAAAATGAAAATACCAGAAGCTCGTGACGGGGTAAAAGAATATTTAGAAGAAGCGAAAGAAATGGGATTAAAAATCGCACTAGCTTCTAGTTCGTCTAGAGAATGGGTTATTCATTTTTTAGAAGAGCTACAGATTCGAGAATATTTTGAAGTAATTAAAACGAGAGAAGATGTTGAGAAGGTAAAACCAGATCCAGCTCTTTATCGAGTTGCAATAGAAGAATTAGGAATTAAGCCATCTGAAGCTGTTGTATTTGAAGATTCATTAAATGGATTGAGAGCAGCAGTTGCAGCGGGATTAACATGCGTTGTTGTACCTAATGATGTGACACGGAATTTATTATTTGAAAATCATCATCTTCGAATTGAAAGTATGAGAGAGAAAAGTTTAAAAGAAGTGCTTCAAAGTATAAAAAAAGACCGTATTTCCTAAAAGGAAGCACGGTCTTTCTTTTTGCTTTTTTTGCCTTCAATGACAGTTAAATGAGACTGTTTTCTTTTTCGTTTCAAAGTGGAAGAATTCCCTTTTTTACTTTTGTCATTAGAAGTATTTGACTTAAGGAAAGAATTGCCTAGGGGTGCTACATTTTGTTTCCCATGTTTGCGGTTCGATTGTTTTGCCGCACGCTTATATGAGCTTTGCGAATTTGCAGAACCACTGGAATTTGTAAACATCTTGTATAGCAAGTAAAAGATACCGACAACAAGTAACATGTACCCGATATTTCTTAATACACCCATGGGATTTGTAATAACAGATGAAACAAGGCCGAATATTGCCAATCCAATAATAAGCACAAATATAGCGAAAGTAAACGAACGACCGTTCATAAGGGACACCTCCTAAAAACGTATATTAAAATTAGTATATTAACGATGAGGAAAGGAGTTGAACACCATTTTTAAATAATTATTGTTTGTTCTCTAAACGTAATAATTCTTCAAACGATGCAATTGCTACTTCCACTTGGTCATCTGTTGGTTCTTTCGTTGTTAATAGTTGTAGCCATAACCCAGGATATCCAAGTACGCGTAATACGGGAATATCTCTTAATCGATTTGTAAATTGCAATACTTCAAAAGAAATACCAAGTACAACTGGAATTAATAAAATTCGGTTTATAACTCGTGCCCAAAGAGGATCTGTAGGGACTAGGAAATAAACGAACATTCCAATAATGACTGTAAATATAATAAAGCTACTGCCGCATCTATAATGGAGGCGAGTTTGCTTTTGAACGTTTTCTACAGTCAGAGGAAGGTTATTCTCATAAGCATTGATTACCTTATGCTCTGCACCGTGATACTGAAATACCCGCTTAATAAGTGGGGTTAAAGAAATAAAGTATATATAGCTCAATAATAGCATGAGCTTAATGACACTTTCGACAATGATTTGCCCAGTATGAGATGGGAAAATCGGTCTCGTTAATTCAGCTAATAGTGCAGGAACTGCTGTGAAGATGACTTTACCGAATATGAAAGATAAAACGCCAACAGCTGCAACTCCTAATACCATCGTTAATTTTGATTGTTCTTCTTTTTTATTTGCAATTTGTTCATCATCTTCTGGGTGGACGTCAAATCGTTCTGAAGCGAAGTTTAAATGCTTTGCTCCATTCGCACTTGCATCCACAATAGCGGCAATACCTCGTAAAAATGGAATTTTTTTTAGGATAGATAATACTTTATTACGAACGCGTGGTAATCGATAAAATTCAATCGATTTATCTTTACGACGAACCGCTGTAACAGTATATTCTCTACCGCCAAACATAACTCCTTCAATGACCGCTTGCCCGCCATATATTTGTTTTGACTCTTCTGCCATGTTAACACCAACCTGTATTTGTTTCTCTCTTATGTAGAAAAAGAGGCAATTGTCATACTGGGTTCTGTCGTTTTGAAATAAGACAATCACCGAGTTTCCTTTATTTTATCGGCAAATACAAGTAGATGACAAGGGAAAATGTTATGAGAGTCGGACATTTCTTATTCTTTTTATAGACAAATTTCGCAGGATTTAAACATGCTTCAAAATAGTTTCGGGCATACTATTGAGCGGAGGTGTCGATGTGAGTCAAGAACAATTAGGAACAAGGAATTTTGTACAAATCGGTTTGTTTGGTGGAATCTTTTGGGGCGGGATATGGTATTTCCTTCATATATTTTCATTCACGGAGGCGGGACCGAATTATTTCCTTTTACCATTTGCGTTTGGAAGTTGGAAAGAAGGTGTATGGGGGAATGTGTCAGGAATAGTTTGTATGGGACTTCTTTCAATTTTGATTGCCTTTTTGTATAAAGCATTTTTTGCGAAGTTTGAGGGGATTATTGCGGGAATTATTTATGGATTATTTTGGTGGGCATTACTGTTTTTTGGGATGGGTTTAATGGCTCCTGTTATTAAAAGTGCGCTCCATTTACCAAAAGAGACAATTGTAACGACAATATGTATTTTTATATTGTATGGTGTGTTTATAGCATATTCTGTTTCTTACGCAGTAAATAGCAATAAAGTAGAACAAGAAGGGCGAGAGAAGACGAACTATTCAAATAAGTAACTCCTATGTTAAAATATTGTATAGATATTTAATATTAAGGAGTTTTAAGAATATGAAAAAGTTACTCCTCGTAAACGGGCCTAACCTAAATCGCCTCGGTGTTCGTGAGGTAAATGTATATGGAAAGGGCACGCTAGCGACACTTGAAGCAGATATGAAGCAAGAAGCGGAAACAATGGGAGTGGAGTTAGAATGTTTCCAATCGAATCATGAAGGTGCCATTATCGACATTATTCATGAAGCGGAAGATATATATGAAGGGATCATTTTAAATCCGGGAGCATTTACGCATTATAGCTATGCGATTCGTGATGCCATTGCGAGCATTTCGATTCCTGTTATTGAAGTACATATTTCTAACATTCATCAGCGTGAATCGTTTCGTCACGAATCTGTGACGGCAGCTGTTTGTGCAGGACAAATTGTTGGATTTGGTTTTTATGGCTATAAGTTAGCGTTATTTGCATTAATGGAGAAATTGAGGGAGGCATAAAGTAATGGAGAAAATTGAAAGATTACGAAGTGCATTTGGTGAGGCTGGCATTGACGGTATTTTGTTAACAAATGAACATAGTCGTAGATATATGGCTAACTTCACAGGAACAGCAGGTGTAGTTCTTATTTCAAAAGATCGTGCTCAATTTATTACAGATTTCCGTTACGTCGAGCAGGCAAGTAAACAAGCGGTTGGATATGAGATTGTACAGCACGCAGGATTAATCATTGATGAAGTGGCAAAGCAAGTGAAAGAGCTTGGAATTCAAAAGCTTGGTTTTGAGCAAGATACTCTTACATATAGTTCTTATTCAGCGCATAAGGAAGCGATTGATGCTGAATTTATCCCAACTTCTGGACTTGTAGAAAAGTTACGCTTGATAAAGACTGATTCAGAGATTAAGATATTAAAGGAAGCTGCACAGATTGCAGATGCTGCCTTTGAGCATATTCTATCATTCATTCGCCCGGGAGTATCTGAAATTGAAGTGTCAAATGAACTTGAATTTTTCATGAGAAAACAAGGAGCAACATCTTCTTCGTTTGATATTATCGTTGCTTCAGGTCTTCGTTCGGCATTACCGCACGGCGTGGCATCTGAAAAAGTGATAGAAACAGGAGATTTCGTTACATTAGACTTCGGCGCTTATTACAAAGGGTATTGCTCTGATATTACTCGTACGATTGCAGTCGGTGAACCATCTGATAAATTAAAAGAAATTTATAATATCGTTTTAGAAGCACAACTACGTGGTGTGAACGGTATTAAAGCTGGTTTAACAGGTCGCGAGGCTGATGCGCTAACGCGTGATTACATAACGGAAAAAGGATATGGTGAATACTTTGGACACTCTACTGGTCATGGAATAGGTCTTGAAATCCATGAAGCGCCAGGTTTAGCGTTCCGTTCTGATACAGTACTTGAACCCGGTATGGCTGTAACAGTAGAACCAGGTATTTATATTCCAGGTATTGGCGGCGTACGTATTGAAGATGATATCATTGTGACAAGTGAAGGTAATGAAGTAATTACGAAATCACCAAAAGAACTTATTATTTTGTAATACACAGGAGGATTTTTTTACATGATTTCAGTAAACGATTTTCGTACAGGTTTAACAATTTCAGTGGACAATGCCCTTTGGCAAGTACTTGATTTCCAACACGTAAAGCCAGGTAAAGGTGCTGCATTCGTTCGTTCTAAACTACGTAACATTCGCACAGGATCTGTTCAGGAGAAAACATTCCGTGCAGGTGAGAAAGTAGAAAAAGCACACATCGAAAACCGTCGTATGCAATACTTATACGCAAGTGGTGAGGCTCACGTATTTATGGATAACGGAACTTATGAGCAAATCGAGCTTGGTGAAAAACAAATCGAGCGCGAGCTTAAATTCCTAAAAGAAAACATGGAAGTAGCAATCATGACTTACCAAGGCGAAGTACTTGGTGTTGAACTTCCAAACACAGTTGAATTACAAGTTACAGAAACAGAGCCTGGTATTAAAGGTGATACTGCTTCTAACGTAACAAAACCAGCTACATTAGAAACTGGTCTTGTTGTACAGGTACCAATCTTCATTAACGAAGGCGAAATGCTTATCATCAACACTGGTGAAGGTAAATACGTTTCTCGTGCATAGTAGAAAAGCACTCGTGATAATTCACGAGTGCTTTTTTTATAGGAAATAGGGTAGATAGTAAATAGCTGTTACAATAAAACTGAAAGCTGTAAGACTAGCAGCACCTACTGTGTAAGGGCTCCATGTCATACGAAAAGGTTTTACTTCACCTGTTTTATATATAGTGTGATCAATGTTGGCATTTTGGTTTATATTTAAAGCAATGAGCCAAATTGTACCAAATATCCCTAAACTACCAAGGAAAAAGGTCTCTATAAATGACCAACCGACCAACAATGAAAAAAGATAAATAAGAGCTAATTCTACTACAACGGTTAAACTAATTTTCAATGCCTTCATATTTTTCCTCCTCACTCTGTAATTCCAACCAGTTTAAAAAATTTTCACGTGACACGACATGCAGAGAGCAAGGTGACTTTACTTCTTTCTCTAGTGCAGCGTGTTCGTCTGGAAACTTGTTTTCCACATGCAATGAAATATAAGGTAGTTTTTCTTGTGCTTTTAACGAGCGGATATTATTCATTTTAGCACCAGCAAATACGTAGGAAAGTTGTAAGTCTAAAAAAGCGATTTTAAAGATTTCTTTTTTAGCAGCCTCGTTATAGCCTTTTCCCCAGTACGGATAGCCGAGCCAACTACCAATGTGAGATTGCTTCTTCTCATTATTAATATGTTTAAGTGTGGTGAGGCCAATTATTTCATTCTCTTCATTTACAATCATTCTCGATAATGATTTCTTTTGATGTTCTTCTTCTATTGCGAAAAGAAGAAATGTTTTCGTGTCTTCGATGTTTTCTACCGTTAGCCCTAATGCATTTTTTATATGTGGATCACTTGATAGCTCGAAAATCACATTTGTATAGCATAAATCGAGTGGTAATAAAGTGACGTGCTGCATGGCTTATACCCCTTTTAAACTAAATATACCATAATATACCACGTAAAAATATGAATATTCAGATTAGAATGCGGGCTTTAGAGAAAAGTTATGTTTTTGCTTCTGAAATAGACAACCTCTGCATATGGTTGTACAAATATATTTTTTTTTAGAATATGAAGTTAGTAACTGTTACGGGAGAAGGTGGAAGAATGAAACAGTGGCTAGCGGCAATGGAAACATCCGTGCTTGTTATGGGAGCACTTCGATTATTTTCAGGTAGTGCGGAGATATTTGCTGCTTTGCTTATGCTTTATGTGAATGATGCGAAGAAAGCGTTGTTTATAAATGGTATGTTAGCGTTTGTTGGACCTACCGTATTAATTTTAACAATGACAATTGGGATAGCGAGTGTAGCAAGTGAAATTTCTTTCTTGAAGCTCTTTTTTCTAGCGCTTGGAATTTGCTGTATTTTTATCGCATTACTGAAATAGTAAGTCGAGTATAGTGGGGAGAAGCCGATGAAAGAGGTATTAGAAGTTTTACCAAAAACGATGAAGTATTTAATTGAAGAATGTAAGCAATACGATGCTTTAGAGGAAATTCGTGTTCGAATTGGAAGACCGCTAGAGTGTATTGCACACGGAAAGGTGTTTTTTTATGACTATATCACTACTGCAGAGGATGCTATTTACTTACTGAATAAGTTAAGTCAATTCTCAATTTATACGATGGAAGAGGAATTAAAACGTGGGTATGTGACACTTCGCGGGGGGCATAGAATCGGATTAGCGGGAAAAGTCATTACAGAAAAAAGCGCAGTGAAAATGATTCGTGATGTCTCTTCCTTTAATATTCGTATTGCTCGTCAAAAAATAGGGATTGCTGAACCGCTTTTGCCATATTTGTATGAAAAAAGATGGTTAAACACGATGGTAATTGGCCCTCCGCAAACGGGAAAAACGACACTTTTAAGAGATGTAGCTCGTTGCATGAGTCAAGGAGTAAGTGCTTCGGAAATTCCTTCTTGTAAAGTGGGGATCGTTGATGAACGGTCAGAAATTGCTGGCTGTGTGAAAGGGATCCCGCAATATGATTTTGGTACCCGAGTCGATGTGTTAGACGCGTGTCCAAAAGCAGAAGGAATGATGATGATGATTCGTTCTATGAGTCCTGATATTTTGATCGTAGATGAAATTGGCCGTAAAGAAGATAGTGAAGCAATTATGGAGGCAGTGCATGCAGGTGTTCAGCTTTTTATAAGTGCACACGGATTTTCCTATGAGGATGTTGTGAGACGTCCATCGCTAAAGGCAGTGCTAGAGCTTGGTATATTTGATAGGTTTGTGGAGTTGTCAAAAGCGAGGGGTCCAGGAACGGTTATGCAGGTGAAAGATAAATATGGAAAACCAGTGCTATCAAGTAGAAAGGCTGAGGGCGTATGGTGAAAATATTCGGTGCAGTGTTAATCGTTGCGGTCAGCACCTTTTTCGGGTTTTCATACGCTAAAAGATATAGTGAGAGGCCGAGGCAACTTAGATTATTAAAATCAGCACTTCAATCATTAGAAGCAGAAATTATGTATGGACACACACCTTTATCTGAGGCTGCCGAGCGATTAGTTAAACAAATGCCAAAGCCATTAAATTGGATATTTCAAAGTTTCGCCAGAAGACTACAAAGCGGGGAACAAACAGTAAGAGAAGCGTGGATAGATAGTTTGAAAGAGAACTGGAAGTTAACCGCATTTCAACAAACTGAGTATGAAATACTGCAGCAATTTGGTGAAACGCTCGGGCAACATGATCGTGAATCACAACAAAAACATATTCGCTTATGTATTACACATTTGGAGAGAGAAGAAGGAGAAGCGAAAGCGCTACAACTGCAATACGAAAAAATGATTAAGAGCTTAGGGGTACTAGCAGGGCTACTTATTGTAATTTTACTGCTATAGGGGGGAGAAAGGCGATGTCCATTGATGTTGGATTAATATTTCAAATCGCCGGAATCGGCATTGTTTTAGCTTTCATTCATACTGTACTAAAAGAATTAAAGCGGGAGGATATTGCAAATTGGGTTATCCTTGTCGGTTTTGTCGTCATTTTATTTCATGTTGCATTTTTAATTAACACGCTATTTGACAAGATTAAAAGTGTCTTTCTCTTCCAGTAAAGGAGGCGGTTCGAATCGAAATTATACAAATTGTCGGATTAGGCCTCGTTGCTACGTTTTTAGCTGCTGTTTTGAATCAGCATAAATCTAGTATTACATCTTTATTTATTGTGTTCGTAGGTAGCGTGATGTTTCTTATTTTAATCGATCAAATTCATTCTATTTTACAAATGATTGAGAGAGTAGCAAGTGAAGCGAAAGTTAGTAACGTCTACGTGGAAACGTTACTAAAGATTATTGGAATTGCTTATATTGCTGAGTTTGGAGCCCAAATTACAAAAGATGCTGGTCAAGGTGCCATCGCTTCGAAAATTGAACTTGCTGGGAAAATCTTAATTCTCGTTATGGCGATTCCTATTTTGACGGTTGTAATTGAAACTATTCTCGGATTTTTACCGACGGGATAAGGGGGAGTGAATGTTGAGGAGGTTTGGAGCTAAGCTGCTATTTGCTTGCTTCCTTTTCTTTTCTTTACCGGTTGTTGTACAAGCTTCTCCTGTAGAAACAAACGTCGTTGATCAACAATTGGATAAGCTCGGAATTGAAGATGTGAAGCAATTTTGGGACGGGCTTGTTACAAAATATGGTGGCTATTTGCCAGAGAGTCAAAAAGGGAGCTTTATGGAGTTTGTAAAGGGAGAAAAAGAATTCTCTCTAAAAGAGTGGATGATAGGGTTATTAAAATATTTATTTCATGAGCTTGCTGCTAATGGAAAACTGCTTGGCACACTTATTATGCTCACAATCTTTAGTGCATTGTTGCAATCACTGCAATCCGCTTTTTCAAAAAGTAGCGTAAGTAAAATTGCTGATGCTGTTGTGTATATGGTACTTATTATTTTTGCTTTAAATAGTTTTTATGTCGTTATGACATATGCAAGAGAAACGATACAAACAATGGTAGATTTCATATTAGCGTTATTGCCAATTTTGCTGGCGCTTATAGCAACTGGGGGCGGGGTTGTATCTGTATCATTTTTTCATCCGGTTATCATTTTCTTAATGAATACGAGTGGGCTTCTTATGAATTATATCGTTCTACCACTTTTATTACTGGCAACGATATTAAGTATTGTAAGTACAATGAGTGATCAATATAAAGTGACGAAATTATCCAAGCTTCTGCAAAACGTTAGCGTAGGGATTATCGGTGTCTTTTTAACAATTTTTTTAGGAGTATTATCTGTACAAGGGACAGCAACAGCTGTTGCTGATGGAATAGCTGTGAAAACTGCTAAATTTGTAACAGGAAACTTCATTCCAGTAGTTGGAAGGATGTTTACAGAAGCGGCAGATACTGTTATTAGCGCATCAGGATTATTGAAAAACACAGTCGGAATTATTGGGCTCGTCATTTTATGCTTAATTGTTGCTTTTCCAGCGATTCAAATTTTCTGTATTGCATTTATTTATAAATTCGCAGCAGCAGTATTGCAACCGGTTGGCGGCGGAGCAATTATTCAATGTTTAGACATTATTGGACGAAGCATCATTTACGTATTTGCTTGCTTAGCTATCGTATCATTTATGTTCTTTTTAAGTATTACAATTATTATTGCTGCGGGGAATATTACACTTATGATGCGGTAGGAGGTGAAGAGTATGCAATTTGTTACAGAGTGGATCAGAAATATTATCGTTTTTTTGCTCTTAGCAACAATGCTTCATCTTATTCTTCCAAATTCGAATTTGCAAAAATACGTTAAATTCGTTGTAAGTCTTTTGTTAGTCGTATTAATTTTAACGCCCCTTTTTAAACTATTGCAGACAGATGTAAATGAAGTAATTGCAAATTTTAATGAAGAAAAGTACGTAGCAGAAGGATCTGTAAAAAATTCAATAGATTCGAAGAAAAAAGAAATACAAGCTCTAACACGTGCATATAGTTTAGAAGAGATGGCTACCAAAATGAAAAAAGAAGTAGGAAAAGAGTTTGAGAAAAAGTATGGTATGACTGTCTCTGAAATACAAATAGTCGCAGCAGAAAATACAGAAGAAGTAAAGTCAGCGAAAGATATTCAATCTGTTGTTGTGACGTTGAAAGAAAAAGAACGTAGTAAAAATGATGCAATCGAAACAGTAAAGCCAATTGAAATTAACACGAAAGAGCCTCCAAAAAAAGTGGAAGAAACGAATGTAGAAATGAAAGATTTCTTTTCAAGCAGGTGGCAACTAGAGGGTAAACAAATCCAAGTTCAAATGGAAGGGAGGACAGGTAGAGTAAATGGACAATAAAGATAAAAATTCGAAGTTCTCATTTTTTCGAAACTTATTGAATGGGGATCAAAAAGAAAGCAACGAGAAGGGTAAAAAGGTAACACCTAAGTTTTTACTTGTCCTACTCATACTTGGAATTTTGCTTATGTTTTCTAGTAGTCTCTTTTCAAGTAAAAAAGAAGAAGTACCTGTATTTAAAGAACAAAAAACTCAAAATCAAGAAAAAGACGTACCAACTTTCGGACAAAAAAGTAATGATAGTATGTCAAATGTAGAAAAATATGAAAAAGCGTATGAACAAGAATTAAAAACTGCTTTAGAAGAAATAGCAGGAGTAAAAGACGTAACGATTAAAGTGAATTTAGATTCATCTGAAGAAAAAATTTTAGAAAAAAATACAGTGAAACGCTCACAAACAACAGGTGAAACAGATAAAACAGGCGGTAAGAGAGAAGTAGAGGACGAGTCTCTTGATGAAAAGACTGTCATTATACGTGAAGGGGATAAGGAAACTCCTGTTGTTTTACGAACAGAGAAGCCGAAAGTACGTGGTGTTCTTGTCGTAGCAAAGGGAGTGGATAATATACAAGTTAAAGCAATGGTAAAAGAAGCTGTGATAAGGCTGCTAGATGTACCGGCCCATCGCGTTTCAGTTTCACCGAAAAATTGATAGGGAGGAAATAAAGTGTTAAAAAAACAAACAGTTTGGTTATTAACGATGTTAAGTTTAGTTGTTGTACTATCTGTGTATTACGTGACAACTCCTGACAAAATGAATACAGCATCGCCGGCAACAGGTGAAAAGATTGGACAAGAAAAACAAGGTACTGATAAAGCAGTAACAAACGAAGCGCCTAAAGAAACTCCGAAAAAAGAAAATACAAGCAAGGAAACAACAAATAAAGAAACAGACAAAAAAGAAAATGCAAAAAAAGAAACAAGTAAAAAAGAGGGCAATGTATCAGTTCAATCAAGTGATGAGAATTTCACAGCTTTACGTATGCAAATGGAAGATCAGCGTAGTGAACAAAAAGCAAAATTACAAGAAGTGATGAGTTCAACAAAAGCTTCAGCAACAGAAAAGAATAAAGCAAAAGAAAATTTTGATGCCATTACGACAATGGAAACGAAGCAAGAATTACTTGAGACAGTAATTAAATCTCAAGGAGGATATCCAGATGCTCTTGTAAGAGCTGATGGTACTGACATTAGAGTAACGGTTAAAGCGGCAAAACATTCACAGAAAGAAGCAAATAAAATTATTCAACTTGTAAGAAGTGAAGGTGGATCAAAAGATGTAGGTGTGAAATTTGATCCACCAGCGAAATAAGTGAAACTTTAATCCGCAGGGATTTCCCTGCGGATTATTATCTTTTACTAAGCAAAGGGTATGCAAATAGTAAAATAGAGTATGTAAGTAAACGTGTGAATAGAAAAAAGCTATCATTTTCGATAGCTTTTTTCTATTTCGTCTTTGTAGTTATTTTTACTATGTTCAACTCGGAATGGAGAAACACGTTGCGAGTAAAAGATTAATGGTTCATGGTACTGATGATTACTTTTTCCGGATTTGACGTGGATGCAAAGAACACATGCCCAAACGATTACAGCAGGTAAAAAGAGAATGAGCCATATCATATTTCCACACCTCGACACAATATATTTTCTACACTTTGAACATACTATTCTTATATGAAGGAATGATGAACGGCGTGTAAACAAAAAAATAATATTTGGTAAAAATATGTTATTGACTATAGGTGTAGTGAAGAGTGGAGAGGGAATGGCATGTTTGCTGTGTAACGTTTTGCTAAAGTAGTGAATGTTTTTTAAGAAGTGGTCTTGCCAATTTCATGTGAAACTTGGTATTATTACTAGGTATTAAATTTTTATTGGAATAATATTTTTACAGGAGTTTCGATTTATTATAAAGAAATATAAATTGGAATGTTTAAAAAATTTATCGTAAGATGGAAATAGTAAATATTTCTATTAGTTAATGAAATATATTTTCTAATAGAATACATCGTATTTTTACAGTCAATCTAGTTTTCGTGACGAGAATCTGTAAAAACGGGACAAACAAGAGTATGGGAGTGGATTTTACATGTTTAAAATTCAAGAAGTTCGTGAATTAATTAAATTAATTGATAGCTCTAATATTGATGAATTTGAATACAAAAAAGACGGTACAACAATCAAAATGAAAAAGCGTGGTAATGAAGTTGTTGCTGTGCAAGCACCTGCAGCAAAACAAGCTATGCAACCAGTAGCGCCTGTTGAAGTTGAAACGACAGTAGCAGCAGCGCAAGCAGAAGCGCCAAAACAAGAAGAAAATAAAACTGTTCAAGATGAAAACCTACATAAGATCACCTCACCAATGGTAGGTACATTCTATTCTTCTTCTTCACCTGATACACCTCCATATGTAAGTGTTGGGGATAGAGTATCGAAAGATTCTATCGTATGTATTGTCGAGGCTATGAAGTTATTTAACGAAATTGATGCTGATGTAGAGGGCGAAATTGTTGAAATTCTTGTTAATAACGGACAGCTTGTTGAGTATGGACAACCGCTATTTCTTGTAAAAGCGTAATAAGGGAGTCTTTGTGATGATAAAAAAAGTATTAATAGCCAATCGTGGGGAAATTGCTGTACGAATTATTCGTGCTTGTAAAGAAATGGATATTGAAACAGTTGCAATTTATTCAGAAGCAGATAAAGAGTCACTTCACGTACAAATTGCAGACGAGGCGTATTGTGTAGGACCAACGATTTCGAAAGAAAGCTATTTAAATTTGACGAACATTATTAGCGTTGCGAAGTTAACAGGCTGCGATGCTATTCATCCGGGATACGGATTTTTAGCAGAGAATGCAGATTTCGCAGAGTTATGCCGTGAATGTAACTTGATTTTTATCGGTCCAAGTCCAGAAGCTATTTCAAAGATGGGCACAAAAGACGTTGCTCGTGATACAATGAAAGAAGCAGGGGTTCCGATTGTACCAGGTTCACAAGGGATTATTAAAAATACCGAAGAAGCGATCGAGCTTGCTAATCAAATTGGATATCCAGTTATTATTAAAGCGACTGCAGGTGGCGGCGGAAAAGGTATTCGTGTTGCACGCCATGAAGAAGAGCTTATAAAAGGAATTCAAATTACACAGCAAGAAGCTAGTACCGCTTTTGGGAACCCTGGTGTATACTTAGAAAAGTACGTTGAAGATTTCCGCCATGTTGAGATTCAAATAATGGCAGATACACACGGAAATGCCATTCATTTAGGAGAGCGTGATTGTACAATTCAGCGCCGTTTGCAAAAGCTATTAGAAGAAAGTCCATCACCTGCACTTGATGAAGATATTCGCAAGCAGATGGGTGAAGCGGCAGTTAAAGCGGCGGTAGCGGTTGATTATACAGGTGCTGGTACGGTTGAGTTTATTTATGAATATAAAACGAAAACCTTTTATTTCATGGAGATGAATACGAGAATTCAGGTTGAGCATCCGGTTACTGAAATGGTAACGGGAATGGACTTAATTAAAGAACAAATTCTTGTTGCTTCAGGAGAAAAGTTATCGTTACAGCAAGAAGAAGTACAATTTAATGGTTGGGCAATTGAATGTCGAATTAATGCGGAAAACCCTGCCAAAAAATTTATGCCATCTCCAGGTAAAGTAGAAATGTACTTACCACCAGGAGGATTTGGTATTCGCGTCGATTCAGCTGTATATCCGGGATATTCAATCCCACCTTTCTATGATTCGATGGTTGCTAAATTAATTGTTCACGGAAAAACACGTGAAGAGGCAATTGCAAAAATGAAGCGCGCACTTAGTGAATTTGTCATTGAAGGCGTACATACAACAATCCCGTTCCATTTGCAATTGCTAGATCATCCTGATTTTGTAAAAGGTGAGTTTAATACGAAATTTTTGGAAGAGCATGAACTTGTGACGCAGTGATACATTAAAGGAGGTTTTTTTCATGGCTGAACATATGTTAGATATGGGTCAAGATACAACTCTTGGTAAAGTAGAAATTGCACCAGAAGTAATTGAAGTAATTGCAGGTATTGCAGCTGCTGAAGTAGAAGGTGTAGCGGCAATGCGCGGTAATTTTGCTACAGATGTTGTTGAGAAGTTAGGTAAGAAAAATCATGGTAAAGGTGTAAAGGTTGAATTAGCAAACGAAGATATTATCGTTGACCTTTATGTTGTAATGTATTTTGGTGTAGCAATTCCAGTTGTTGCACAAAAGATTCAAGACAATATTCGCCAAGCACTCTTTACGATGACAGGACTTGAGCCAAAAGAAGTGAATGTTCACATCGTTGGCGTAACATTCGAAACACAAAAAACAGAAATCGAACCAGTGTAAGAATGAAAAGGTGCCTAGTAACATAGGCATCTTTTTTATCGTTTCATTTCTTCACAAATTACAACCCTCTAATTATTATACTATTTCAAAAAATAAGAAATAAACAAGAAAATGTGTCGTTTTTCCAAAAAACGTACATTGTGATAAGATATGGAACTTGAAGTTAATCTTTTTATTATTTTTCAGCCTTGTAACCCGTGTGTGAAACGATAAATTGTGTTATTATCATTGTATTATAAGGTTGGAAAATCAATGAAAACTGTAAGAGTAAGTGAATTGACGGCTTATAAATTATAATAATATAACAAAGTATAAGGAAAGACTTGAAGCATAAAGGAGAGTTACAATGAAACGTAGGACGGCTAGAGAAAGAGCAATGCAAGCATTATACCAAATGGATATTACAGGTGAATTAGAACCGAAAGTAGCAGTGGAAAATACGCTAGATGAAGGCGAAGAAACAAATGAGTTTCTAGAGTCACTTGTAGTAGGTTTTGTAGAAAATAAAGAAGCAATCGATGAAGCGATTCGTCAAAACTTAAAAAAGTGGAAGCTTGAGCGTATTAGCATTGTTGATCGCAGTATTTTACGTGTAGCTGTGTATGAAATGAAATACATGGAAGAAATTCCACACAACGTAACAATTAACGAAGCAATTGAAATTGCTAAAACATTTGGGGATGAGGAATCTCGTCGTTTTATTAACGGCGTTTTATCTAATATAAAAGATACACTGTAAATTCTTTAAGGGGGAATCTTAAAATGGTAGCAGTAATCATCAAAGGAAATGAAGTTGCGGAGAAAAAACGAGCACAATTAACAGAAGAAGTTGTGAAGTTGAAAGAGCAAGGTATTGTACCAGGATTAGCAGTTATTTTAGTTGGAGAAGATCCAGCATCTCGTTCTTATGTAAAAGGAAAAGAAAAAGGCTGTGAACAAGTAGGGATTTACTCAGAGCTAATTGAACTTCCTGAAACAATTACTGAGGAACGTTTGCTTGCTGAAATCGATCGCTTAAATGGCGATCACCGTATTAATGGCATATTAGTGCAATTACCTTTACCAAAACATATTGAAGAAAAAGCTATCATTGAAAGAATTTCACCAGAAAAGGATGTAGACGGATTTCACCCAATCAGCGTGGGACGTATGATGACGGGACAAGATACATTCCTTCCATGTACACCGCATGGTATTGTAGAATTAGTAAAAGAAACAAATCTTGATATTTCTGGAAAACATGTAGTAGTAATTGGAAGAAGTAATATTGTCGGTAAACCAGTGGGGCAATTGTTTTTAAATGAAAATGCCACTGTCACATATTGTCATTCTAAGACGCAAAATATGAAAGAGTTATCGAAGTTAGCTGATATTTTAATCGTAGCTGTTGGACGACCTAAAATGATAACAGCGGATTATATTAAAGAAGGAGCGGTTGTAATTGACGTTGGTGTTAACCGTTTAGAAACAGGAAAACTTTGTGGTGATGTTGACTTTGACAACGTGTTAGATGTTGCGGGTTACATTACACCTGTGCCAAAGGGTGTTGGTCCAATGACAATCACAATGCTTCTTCATAATACTGTTGAATCTGCCAAACGTGCAGGTGTCGTTTGTAAATAATTTGAGTCGGCTATGAGGAGAGAGAAATGGAGAAGCAATATTTAACCGTTACAGCGTTAACACGCTATATAAAAACAAAAATAGAATATGATCCGCATTTGCAGTCTGTTTGGTTAAAAGGTGAAATTTCCAACTTTAAAAATCATAGCCGTGGCCACATGTATTTTACATTGAAAGATGAAAATGCAAGAATCGCAGCGGTTATGTTTGCGGGTCATAATCGTAATATTAAATTCAAACCTGAAAATGGGATGAAGGTACTCGTGAAAGGGAAAATCTCTGTTTACGAGGCGAGTGGTTCTTATCAAATTTATATTCAAGACATGCAGCCTGACGGAGTCGGAAATTTACATTTAGCGTACGAACAGTTAAAAGTTCGCTTAGAAGAAGAAGGACTTTTTTCTCAAGTTTATAAAAAAGCAATTCCTCCTTATGCTAAAACAATAGGTGTGATTACGTCGCCAACAGGAGCAGCGATTCGTGATATTATAACAACGATTAAACGTCGTTATCCAATTGGGAATGTTATTGTATTTCCGGTACTTGTACAAGGGGAGTCAGCGGCTCCCTCGATTGTACAAGCGATTCGTACAGCGAATGAAATGGGAGAGATAGATGTACTAATCGTTGGTCGTGGTGGAGGTTCTATTGAGGAATTATGGGCTTTCAATGAGGAAATGGTTGCAAGAGCAATCTTTAAGAGTGAAATTCCTATTATTTCGGCAGTAGGCCATGAAACGGATTTTACAATCGCAGATTTTGTTGCAGATTTACGCGCGCCAACACCGACTGCAGCAGCTGAGCTAGCAGCACCTAATATTATAGAGTTACAAGAAAAGGTATTACAAAGAACTCTGAGATTGCAAAGAGCAATGAAAGAGTTAGTACATAAAAAAGAAGAAAAACTACAAGTGTTGCAAAAATCGTATGCGTTCCGTTATCCAAGACAAGTATATGAGCAAAAGGAAGAGCAATTAGATAGAGCGCTAGAACAGCTTGTTTTAGCGAACGAGCGCTATATTGATAAAAAGGTGAATCAGTTAAAGCAACTTTCATTTTATTTAGAGAAGCACCACCCATCTCAAAAAATTATTCAAACGAAGGTAGCTGTTGAAACGTTGCAAAAGCAATTACAACGTGAAATGCAAACGTTACTTCAAACGAAAGAATTTGCCTTTGTAAGAGCTGCTCAAAAACTTGAAGCGTTAAGTCCGCTTAAAGTAATGATGAGAGGGTACGGGCTTGTATATGATGAAGAGAAGCAAGTGTTAAAAAGTGTGAAAGATGTAAGCCTTGGAGATGCTGTTTCAGTTCAATTACAAGATGGAATACTAGATTGTAGCGTATCAGGCATAGAGGAGCGTGAATTGAATAATGGAAAATAAATTAAGCTTTGAAGAGGCAATTTCGCAACTTGAGCATCTTGTTTCTAAGCTAGAACAAGGTGACGTACCTTTAGAAGAAGCGATTTCTTATTTTAAAGAGGGTATGGAATTATCTAAGCTTTGTGATGAGAAGTTGAAGAATGTACAAGAACAAATGGCAGTTATTCTTGGGGAAGATGGAGAGCTTGAACCGTTTACTGCTTTAGGAGATGAAGCATAGTGACGATTGCTTTTGATACTTTTTTGAAGGAAAGTAAAACTTTCGTAGAAGAGAAACTTGTAAGCTATGCAAATGAATTACAATGTCCAAATGTACTTCGTGAAGCGATGGCATATTCTTTAGAAGCGGGTGGAAAACGTCTCCGCCCGTTACTTTTGTTTGCAACATTACAAGCGTTTGGGAAAGAAAGAAATCTTGGAGTAGGTGCAGCTTGTGCTCTTGAAATGATTCATACATATTCGTTAGTTCATGACGATTTACCTTGTATGGATGATGATGATTTAAGAAGAGGAAAGCCCACAAATCACAAAGTATTTGGTGAAGCGATGGCAGTTTTAGCAGGAGATGGCTTATTGACGTATGCTTTTCAAGTTATTATGGCATATGAGCAAAAAGAAATTTCTGCAGAAAAAAAAGTAAGACTTGTACTTGAACTTGCAAAAGCAGCAGGACCAGAAGGAATGGTTGGCGGACAAGTGGCAGATATGGAAGCTGAAGGGAAACGCCTTACGATTGATGAATTGGAGTACATCCATAAACATAAGACCGGAAAACTGCTTGAATTTGCTGTACTTGCGGGTGCGATACTTTCTGATGCGACAGAAGAGCAAGAAGAAAAGTTGCTTACGTTTGCTAAATATATCGGTCTAGCTTTCCAAATTCGAGACGATATTTTAGATGTCGAAGGCACCGAAGAAGAGATTGGAAAACCGATTGGTAGCGATCTTTCTAATGAAAAGAGCACATATACGACGTTGTTTACTGTAGATAGAGCAAAGGATATTTTAGAAGAAACAATTGCAGAAGCAAAAGGTGCAATTAGCTCCTTGCAATTACAAGATGAATATTTACTATCTATTTGCGATTTGATTGCAAAACGTAATAACTAATATAACAGCGTTTTCATTTGTTGAGTCATTCATCATTTTATGATATAAATGTAGGAAAAGGTTTTTCTTTTCTTGTTATTGGCAAAAATATATGTAGATTACATTGCCGTTATCACTTCGTGTTAGCGGCTATTTTTTTCATCGCCTAAAGAAATATGGTTTATAATAGGATTAAGGCGCAATAGACTGGTTAATAGCGGGACAAGACGAAAAGTAGAAAAGAGAATTTCTTGTTTTGTGTAAATGTTTTTTATAATATTTGACATGTTGACAGATTATGAAATGAAAGTGAGTGATCCATGTGGATCTAACGCAAATTCAAAACCCTAGTTTTTTGAAAGATATGTCTATCAGTGAACTAGAGGGATTGAGTGAGGATATTCGTAAGTTTTTAATTGAAGAGCTCTCTCAAACAGGTGGACATATTGCACCTAATTTAGGTGTAGTAGAACTCACAATTGCTCTGCACAAATTATTTGATAGCCCGCAAGATAAATTTTTATGGGATGTAGGACATCAATCCTATGTACATAAAATTTTAACTGGACGCGCGAAAGAGTTTGGTACATTAAGGCAATATCAAGGTCTATGTGGTTTCCCGAAACGTTGCGAGAGTGAGCATGATGTATGGGAAACTGGTCATAGCTCGACTTCGTTATCGGCTGCAATGGGAATGGCTCTGGCACGTGATTTAAAGAAAACGAAAGAATATGTTATACCAATTATTGGAGATGGTGCTTTAACAGGTGGAATGGCCTTAGAGGCATTGAACCATATTGGACATGAAAAAACAGACATGATTGTTATTTTGAATGATAATGAAATGTCAATTGCACCAAACGTTGGTGCGCTTCATAATGTACTCGGTCGTTTACGTACCGCAGGAAAATATCACTGGGTAAAAGATGAATTAGAGTATATATTAAAGAAAATCCCAGCAGTTGGCGGGAAAGTGGCTGCGACAGCAGAGAAAATAAAAGATAGTCTTAAATATTTACTAGTATCTGGTGTCTTTTTCGAAGAGTTAGGCTTTACATATTTAGGTCCAGTCGATGGGCATGATTATGAAAAGTTATTCGAAACGTTGCAATATGCAAAGAAAACAAAAGGCCCAGTACTTGTTCACGTTATTACGAAAAAAGGAAAAGGTTATAAACCGGCTGAGAGTGACGTTATTGGAACTTGGCATGGAACAGGACCTTATAAAATTGAATCAGGTGACTTCGTTAAGCCAAAAGAAGTTGCACCAGCATGGAGTGCTGTCGTTAGTGAAACAGTACTTAAGCTGGCGAGAGCGGATGAGCGTATCGTAGCAATTACACCTGCAATGCCTGTTGGATCAAAACTTGAGAAATTCCAAAAAGAATTCCCAGATCGTATGATTGATGTAGGTATTGCAGAACAGCACGCTACAACAATGGCAGCAGGTATGGCAACGCAAGGAATGAAGCCATTCTTAGCAATTTATTCGACATTTTTACAAAGAGCATATGACCAAGTTGTTCATGATATATGCCGCCAAAATTTAAATGTTTTCATCGGAATAGATCGCTCGGGATTAGTAGGAGCAGATGGTGAAACGCATCAAGGCGTATTTGATATCTCATTCTTACGTCACTTGCCGAATATGGTGCTTATGATGCCGAAAGATGAAAATGAAGGGCAACATTTAGTTTATACGGCGATGCAATATGAAGATGGACCAATCGCATTGCGTTATGCTCGTGGTAATGGACTTGGCGTTCATATGGATGAAGAATTAAAGGCGATTCCAATCGGTACGTGGGAGACGTTAAAAGAGGGTACACAAGCAGCTATTTTAACGTTTGGTACGACAATACCAATGGCAATGGAAGCAGCTGAGCGTCTTGAAAAAGCTGGGGTTTCAGTGAAAGTAGTGAATGCTCGCTTTATTAAACCAATGGATGAAGCATATTTACATGATCTTCTAGGGAAGAATATACCGATTTTAACGATTGAAGAAGCTTGTTTAATCGGTGGTTTTGGAACAGGAGTAGTTGAATTTGCATCTGAAAATGGTTACCATAGTGCATTAGTTGAACGAATGGGTATTCCAGACCGCTTCATAGAGCACGGAAGTGTAACAAAATTATTAGAAGAAATTGGTTTAACGACAGATGCTGTTGTAGACCGTATTCATACAATGATTCCATCAAAACAAAAAAGGGCGTAACAAATGAGCGTAAAAAAAGAAAGAGTAGATGTACTATTAGTAGAGCGAGGACTTATAGAAACGCGTGAGAAAGCAAAGCGCGCCATTATGGCCGGACTCGTATATGCAAATGAGATGAGACTTGATAAGCCAGGAGAGAAAATCTCGCAAGATACTGAGATTACGGTGAAGGGACAAGTTATGCCGTATGTAAGTCGTGGTGGTTATAAACTTGAAAAGGCATTAGAGACATTTCATCTTGATTTACAAGATAAAGTTATGATAGATATTGGTTCATCAACTGGTGGCTTTACAGATTGCGCGCTTCAAAATGGAGCGAAATTATCTTATGCATTAGATGTAGGATACAATCAACTAGCGTGGAAATTACGTCAGGATGAGCGTGTTGTTGTAATGGAACGAACAAACTTCCGTTACGTGACACCAGCAGACTTAGAACGTGGTTTACCTCAATTTGCAAGTATTGATGTTTCATTTATATCATTAAAGCTTATACTGCCAGTTTTAAAAACAATGCTTATGCCTAACGGAGATGTAGCAGCGTTAATTAAACCGCAGTTTGAAGCTGGAAGAGAGCAAGTTGGGAAAAAAGGTATCGTTCGTGATAGAAAAGTACATGAAGCTGTTGTAGAAATGATTGTCGATTTTGCTTTAAAAGAGGGCTATGATGTGGAAGGTTTAACATTCTCACCAATTACGGGTGGGGATGGTAATATTGAATTTTTAATTCATCTGAAATGGCATGGTGAACGTGAGAATGGCGAAAATCATTCTCCGATTTCTATAGAGCAAGTTGTTACAGAAGCACATGACGTTCTAAAACAAAAAGGGAAAGGGGAATAACATATGTTGTTCCTCTTTTTGCTGTAATTGTATAATGATTGTAAAAACAATTGTGTACAAGAAACGAATTATAAGTTAACATAAATAAGTGAAGTATACCAATGTTTAAACTATGGTAAGAGATAGTGTGAGGTGCAAATGTATGAATAAAGGTCAGCGCCATATTAAAATCAGGGAAATTATTGCAAACAAAGAAATTGAAACACAAGATGAATTAGTTGATATTTTACGTAATGAGGGATTTAATGTAACGCAAGCAACAGTATCGCGCGATATTAAAGAACTGCACTTAGTGAAGGTGCCATTACATGATGGGCGCTATAAATATAGCTTGCCAGCAGATCAACGATTTAACCCGTTACAAAAATTAAAACGAAATCTAGTGGATTCATTTGTAAAATTAGACACGGCAGGACATATGCTTGTGCTAAAAACATTGCCTGGTAACGCTCATTCACTTGGAGCACTTATTGATCATTTAGAGTGGGATGAGATCATCGGAACCATCTGTGGTGATGATACTTGCTTAATTATTTGCCGTACACCTGACGATACAGGTGTTGTCTCTGATCGTTTCTTAAATATGTTGTAACAAAAAATCTTGTTTGCTTTCCATCGTAAAGTGGGAAGTGAACAAGATATTTTTATTGGTCAAAAATATGATTTTTCAATTGTAATATAATATTTTGTTTGCATAAAGTTAGAAAATAGATGGATTGACCCGTAAAACAAATGTTTGGTACAATGAAGCGGGTTAGAAGAGTATATACATACAAATATATAGCATGATTATTTGAATGAAGAAATGAGAAAATCCTTTAGTAAGGGATTATTTTATAACGAGGTGAATGGGGCATTGTTATCGGAATTATCGATTAGAAACTTTGCTATTATTGAAGCATTAAATATTTCTTTTCAAAAAGGTTTAACGGTTTTAAGCGGTGAAACAGGGGCCGGAAAATCGATTATTATTGATGCGATTAGTTTACTTGTAGGTGGCCGTGGGTCAGCAGAATTTGTTCGATATGGAACAGAAAAGGCTGAGATTGAAGGGCTGTTTTATGTTGAAGATGATAAGCATCCATGTATTGAAAAGGCAGAAGAGTTAGATATAGAAATAGAAGATGGCATGATTATTTTAAAGCGTGATATTGCTGCGAACGGGAAGAGTGTATGTCGTGTAAATGGGAAGCTTGTTACACTTAGCATATTAAAAGAAATTGGGAAAACACTTGTTGATATTCATGGACAGCATGAAACGCAAGATTTAATGAATGAAGAACGACATCTGTTTATGCTTGATCACTTTGATGGGGATCGAATCGTTAAACAACTAGACATATATCAAAACGTATACGCTGACTATGAAAAATTAAAAAAACAATTGAAATCGTTAAGTGAAAATGAACAACAGATGGCACATCGCTTAGATTTAATTCAATTTCAGCATGAAGAAATTCGCAAAGCTGATTTAAAGATGGATGAAGAAAATGAATTAACTGAGGAACGATTGCAAATTTCTAATTTTGAAAAGATTTATAAAGCATTAGGTGATGCATATCGTTCATTGAGTGCTGACGGACAAGGATTAGATAATGTAAGAAGCGCAATGGGACAAATGGAAAGTATTACACATTTAGATGAAATGTATCAAGAGAATCATGATTCAATTGCAAATAGTTATTACTTATTAGAAGAGGTTGCATATCAACTGAGAGAAAAGCTCGATATGATGGAATATGATCCAAATCGTTTAGATGAAATCGAAACACGTTTGAATGAAATTCGTATGCTAAAGAGAAAATATGGAAATACTGTAGAAGAGATTTTAGCGTATGCAGATAAAATTGAACAAGAAATATTTACAATTGAAAATAAAGACGTTCATATTGAAACGACGAAGAAACAGTTGAAGGAATTAGAAAGTGTTATTCTGAAAGAAGCAACGTTGTTAAGTAATATGCGTCATGAGCTTGCAGAACACCTTACAAATGCAATTCATCAAGAATTAAAAGAATTATATATGGAAAAAACGAAATTTGAAGTGAGAATTATGAAGAGAGAAGGAAATGCAGAAGAGCCCCTTGTGGAAGGTGCGCCGGTAAGACTTACGGCGGATGGTTACGATCATGTGGAATTTTATATTTCGACGAACCCAGGAGAGCCGCTAAAACCACTTTCAAAGGTTGCTTCTGGCGGAGAGTTATCTCGTATCATTTTAGCTTTAAAAAGCATTTTTTCTAAGCATCAAGGGGTTGCATCTGTTATTTTTGATGAAGTGGATACGGGTGTAAGTGGCCGGGTCGCACAGGCTATTGCGGAAAAAATTTATCGAGTATCAGTAAACTCGCAAGTACTTTGTATTACGCACTTACCTCAAGTAGCTTCAATGGCAGATTCACATTTATTTATTCGAAAACAAGTAGCGAATGATCGGACAATTACATCAGTTACTGTTTTAACTATGGAGGATAAAGTAACAGAAATAGCTCGAATGATTTCTGGTGTGGAAATCACAGATTTAACGACAGAGCATGCGAAAGAATTACTTACGCAAGCGCATCATTTTAAACAGACAGCAGAGGCTATCCAGTAATGGATAGCTTTTTTTCTCAAATGACGATTTCTTAATTCTTCCGGTTATAAATAAAGCACTGCAAGGAGAGATTAAAAAGTGAAGCCAAGAGGCTGAATGTGGGGTAGGAGCGAGGAGAGTGAACAAGTTGAAATTAGAAAAATTTCGAAAAATAATAGGTCTTTGTCTCCTTGTTTCTTTAGTTTTTATTGGATGTTTTAAACCGCTTCGAACGTTTATTTCATCACCGAAACAACTTGTTGTTTTTGAAGGACAACAATCAGAAATATCGTCATTACCAGTTTTCAAAGCTTCATCCACAAATCGTCATGTATTTACAGTGAGTTCGAATGAACAAAAACAAGGACTTATGGTAAATTCTCATCAAAATGGTGAAGCTGATATGGTATTTCAGCTTGCTGGTTTTCCAGTGAAAAAAGTAAATGTGAAAGTGTTAAAAGATTTTAAAGTGATTCCAGGTGGACAATCAATTGGTGTGAAATTAAATACAAAAGGTGTACTTGTTGTAGGCCATCATTTAATTCAAACTGAAAAAGGTAAAATATCTCCTGGTGAAACAGCAGGTGTACAAATTGGAGATATGATTACTGAAATTAATGGTAAAACAATTGAAAGAATGAGTGATGTAGCACCGTTTATTCATAATAGTGGAGAAACAGGTGAACCGCTTAATCTTGTATTGTTAAGAGATGGAAAATATATTCGTACGAAGCTAACTCCACAAAAAGACAACGGTGAATCGTCTTATCGAATTGGCTTGTATATCCGTGATTCGGCAGCTGGAATTGGAACGATGACATTTGTTCATCCAGATTCTATGAAATATGGGGCACTTGGTCATGTTATTTCTGATAATGATACGAAAAAGCCGATTCAAGTCGAAGATGGACAAATTATGCGCTCGACAGTTACATCAATTGAAAGAGGTAGTCATGGGAATCCAGGGGAGAAATTAGCAAGATTCTCACCAGACCGTGAAGTGATTGGCAATATTACAATTAATAGTCCATATGGTATTTTTGGAAAATTAAATACGAATATGAAAAACGGTATAATGGATAAAGCAATGCCTATCGCATTATCTCATCAAGTAAAAGAAGGACCGGCAAAAATATTAACAGTTATTGATCAAGATAAAGTAGAAGCGTTTGATATTGAAGTTGTTAGTACAGTGCAGCAAAAATTCCCAGCCACAAAGGGTATGGTAATAAAAGTAACAGATAAACGTCTATTAGCGAAAACGGGCGGTATCGTACAAGGAATGAGCGGAAGTCCAATTGTACAAAATGGAAAAGTAATTGGTGCTGTTACACATGTATTTGTAAATGATCCAACATCAGGATATGGTGTTCATATTGAATGGATGTTACATCAAGCTGGAATTAATATTTATGATCAAGAGAAAAAAGCGAGCTAATATATATTATTAGCTCGCTTTTTCTGTTGAAAAATTCGTTGAAATTTTGTAAAAGCCCCGCAAGAGGTGTTTTTTGTTGTAAAATAAAAGGAAAGGGTTGAACGTTTCGTTGTATTTCTATGATGGAATGTGTTGCGAAAGGGAATAAATGAACGATAAACATATTTTTTTGTGATTTTATCGGAAAGTAAGAAACTTTAAAAGGGAATTTTCACACAATTGTCGAACAATTCATGTAGCCTAGAAGGATACACATGTCGGAGAATCGATTCGGTAAGGGAGGAAAAGCTGTGGAGAAAATTAAAGTATGTCTTGTGGATGATAATAAAGAACTAGTATCAATGTTAGAGAGCTATGTAGCCGCTCAAGATGATATGGAAGTAATCGGTACTGCTTATAATGGTCAAGAGTGTTTAAACTTATTAACAGATAAGCAACCTGATGTACTCGTTTTAGACATTATTATGCCACACTTAGATGGTTTAGCTGTATTGGAGAAAATGCGACATATTGAAAGGTTAAAACAGCCTAGCGTAATTATGTTGACAGCATTTGGCCAAGAAGATGTGACGAAAAAAGCAGTTGACTTAGGTGCCTCATATTTCATATTAAAACCATTTGATATGGAGAATTTAACGAGTCATATTCGTCAAGTGAGTGGTAAAGCAAACGCTATGATTAAGCGTCCACTACCATCATTCCGATCAGCAACAACAGTAGATGGAAAACCGAAAAACTTAGATGCGAGTATTACGAGTATCATTCATGAAATTGGTGTACCCGCTCATATTAAAGGATATATGTATTTACGAGAAGCAATCTCCATGGTATACAATGATATCGAATTATTAGGATCGATTACGAAAGTATTGTATCCAGATATCGCAAAGAAATATAATACCACAGCAAGCCGTGTGGAGCGCGCAATTCGTCACGCAATTGAAGTAGCTTGGAGCCGTGGGAATATTGATTCTATTTCGTCCTTATTCGGTTATACAGTATCCATGTCAAAAGCAAAACCTACGAATTCTGAGTTTATCGCAATGGTTGCGGATAAGCTGAGACTTGAACATAAAGCTAGTTGAGAGTAAAAGTAGTAAGGGATTTAAGCTTTAGTAAAGCTTAATAATTCTTGAAATTGATACTCGATATCAAATTTAAAACCAATGAACTTTTTATTTAAAGACCAATGAATATTATAATTCGTTGGTCTTTTTATTTTGTTGGGAAAAAGAGATTATTTGATAGTGTGGAAAATAAAACCTATTTTCAGTAATATTACATGTAAGTGAGTTTTTTATAAGGCGATAAAATAGATATAGATAGGGAGAAGGGGAATGGAAAATAAAATTTCAACTTGGCTAGGAATAGTAGTAGCTATGGGAGTTCTTGCTATTGCAGTTACATTTGGAATGTTAGAACTTGCAGATAATCCAGTAGATAAAGAAGTGAGCGCTCAAATAGATAAAAAAGAAGACCAAATAATAGTAGGTAGAGAGGTAGATGGGGTCTTTGTTGATGTGTATGTTACTGAAAATTCTACTGAAAGAGAAGTCATTACAGCGATGCATCACATGACTCATCAAAAAGTGGTGGCAGAACGAAAATCGGGCTCTATCCCAATGATTCAAAATAATGCTAAAAAATTAAAAGAAATTATAAATAAGAGTAGTTTTGCGAAGAAAAATGAGCTTTTAGCAATTGCTGATAGATGGGTGAAAAAAGATTTTAGTAAAATTGTAGAAGATCACAATTATTTCTCGGATGCTCAAGAAGATAGCGTTTGTAAAGCAACTAGAGCAATGGATGCGTTAGAAGAGCAACATTATATTTTAACTACATTCGGGGAGGAAAAGGCGAAAGAACTATACGAATCAGGGGATGCTCCGCACGTTCAATAAAAAATAATATAAAGGGTTTCTAGTTTTGTATTATCGTGTTTTAAGGATGCAATGGGGAGTTATAAATAAATAGTCTGCTTTCTTTATGACTTGTAACAAAAAAGAAAAGATGTAATTCATTATTATATGATGAAGGAACGGCTAAATGGCACCGAAGTACATCTATTAAAGAATTTTAGTAGGGAAAGTATCCATGGTATAATGGAGGGAAATAAAAAGCCCTGCAAAACAGGACTGTATTACTCTTCGTCTTTATTTTGTTTTTCTAATTCAACTAGCTTTTGAATTAAAATGTGCTGCGGCATATGCATGAGTTGTTCAAGTGGAACACCTAGTGCTTTTGATAAGCGGACTGCAGTATCTGGAGAAATTTGTAATGGTCTCATAGAAGTACCTCCTTTTTCGTATAGTATAGCATAAGATTGGGGGAGTGAGGATGACTCTTATATTTGCACATCGTGGTGCGGCTGGAACGTACCCAGAAAATACAATGATTTCATTTGAAGCGGCTGAGTCTTTTAGAGCGGATGGAATTGAACTTGATGTTCAATTAACGAAAGATGGAAAAGTTGTCGTCATTCATGATGAAACGGTGGACCGAACAACAAATGGAAAAGGTGCGGTTCGGAATTATGTATATGAGGATTTATGCAAGCTAGATGCAAGTTATAAATTTGGTGATAAAGTAGGGTTTTGTAAAATACCACTTTTAGAAGAGGTATTAGAATGGCTTGAACAAACGAGTTTGCTACTTAATATTGAACTTAAAAATAATAAAATTCCATACAGAGGTTTAGAGGAAGAAGTTATAACGCTTGTACGGAAATTTAGTTTAGAGGATCGTGTTATATTTTCTTCGTTTAATCACTACAGTATGAAACGGTGTCATATGATGGCTCCTGATATTCAAACAGCAATTTTATATCGCGAAGGTTTGCATAGTCCGTGGGCATACGCGAAAAAAATGGGGGCTACAGCAGTACATCCGAATTATCGTTACCTTCAAGATGCTATTGCTGAACTAACGATGGAAAGTGGTGTAGAGGTTCGCCCTTATACAATTAATGAAGAAACGCTTATGCGTAAATATTTTGATATGGATATATCGGCGATTATTACTGATTACCCTGAAACGGCAAGAACGTTGTTGCCAATAAAAAAATGAGACCGCGTGTAACGGTCTCATTTTTTATTTATAAATAGTGGGGCCTTCCTATCTTCTAAAGCGAGCCTGTACTTTATTTCGTTTACGGTCTCGGTGCAAGACGAAGCCACCGAAGATATAAAACCCGAGCCCGAAGCAGAGAGAACCGATTAAAAATTGTAACCACAGTATAGAGATTGGTGGAAATAGAATCCCGAATACAGTATCTCTCATTAACTTTATACCAAACACAGCTAATGAAATAGGGATGAGTGCTAATAGTAGAGCAACGTAACGCTGCATACATAACTCTCCTTTTCAGATTATTTCGTATATTTTAATGATGTTATACGGAAAGGGGGTTTGTCAAGAGGGTGCTGAACGAGTAAGATAAGGGTGTGAAAAAATTTGCAGAGTTACTTCGAGAGGAAGTGTAATATATGAAACAAAAAGTATTAATTGTTGGTGCAGGTGAAGGCGGGAGCGCACTGCTGAATCTGTTACATAGTTCGAATATATTTCAAATTATAGGGATTATTGATATAAATCCGTTGGCAAAAGGATTACAAATTGCTAAGGAATATGGAATTTCAATTGGAGAAAGTGTAACTCCATTTCTTTTTATGCATATCGATGTAATATTTGATATGACAGGTGAAGATGATGTACATAAAGTTTTATTGGAAAAAAAGAAAAAAGACACTCTTCTTATACCAGGTGATATTGCAAAAATTGTTACAGGATTAGCGCATGAGAAGGAAGGGTTAATTGGGCGGTTAGAGGAACAAACGCAACAAGGAGAATTAATTTTAAATTCTACGCATGACGGCATGATCGTAATTGATCGAGAGGGACAAGTTCGTCTTTTTAATAAAAGTGCGGAGCGTATTATCGGATATAAAAAAGAAGAGGCGATAGGAAAATATATTTTAGAAGTCATTCCCACTAGTAAATTACTTCGCATTATACGTACGAAACAAATAGAAGTAAATTATGAACTAACATTAGAGAATGGAAAGAAAATTATTACAACGCGTATACCGATATTAAAAGAAGGCGGAGAGGTACAAGGGGCATTTGCAATTTTTAAAGATATAACAGAAGTTGTAGATTTAGCGGAAGAAGTTACAGACTTAAAAGAAATTCAAACACTATTAGAGGCAATTATCAACTCATCTGAAGAAGCGATTTCGGTTGTGGATGAAAAAGGAAGAGGTTTAGTCATTAACCCGGCATATACGAAATTAACGGGTCTAACAGAAGAAGATATTATTGGGCAGCCTGCTACAACTGATATTGTAGAAGGCGAAAGTATGCATATGAAAGTACTTCGAACGCGTCGTGCGGTGCGCGGAATACATATGAAGATTGGGCAAAAAAAGCGCGATGTAATTGTAAACGTAGCGCCAGTTATTGTGGATGGAATATTGAAAGGAAGCGTTGGCGTTATCCGTGACGTGTCGGAAATTCAAAAGTTAACAAATGAATTGAATAGAGCAAGGCAAATTATTCGCACATTAGAAGCAAAATATTCATTTGATGATATTGTCGGAAATTCAGATGAAACAACGGCAGCTATCGAACAGGCGAAGCTAGGAGCGAATACACCAGCAACGGTACTGTTACGCGGTGAATCTGGGACTGGTAAAGAATTGTTTGCACATGCAATCCATAATGGAAGTAATCGAAAATACAATAAATTCGTCCGTGTAAACTGTGCGGCCATTTCGGAGACGTTGTTAGAAAGTGAATTATTTGGTTATGAGGAAGGGGCGTTTTCTGGAGCGAAAAGAGGCGGGAAACGTGGGTTCTTTGAGGAAGCGAATAACGGTAGTATTTTTTTAGATGAAATAGGGGAGTTATCTGCAAATACACAAGCGAAACTCCTTCGTGTATTGCAGGAAAAAGAAATTGTAAAAGTTGGTGGGACGAAAGCGATACCCATTAATGTTCGAGTAATTGCAGCGACACATGTGAATTTAGAAAAGGCTATTCTAGAAGGGAAGTTTAGGGAGGATTTATATTATCGATTAAATAAAATTCCAATTCAAATTCCATCTCTTCGTCAACGTAAAGGAGATATACCGAAAATTGCGGACAGGTTGATTCAAAAAATTAATCAAGATTATGGTCGTAATGTAGAAGGGCTCACTGATTCAGCTATTTTATATTTACAATCATACGAATGGCCAGGAAATGTGAGAGAACTTGAAAATATTTTAGGACGAGCGATTATTTTTATGAATTATAACGAGATCTATATTGATGTACAACATTTACCACCATTACATAATGAAGAGCAGGTGGAGTCAAAGCAATCTCATTTATTACCTGAATTAGAAGAAAAGCCACTTGAACATTTAGTAACAGAGTTTGAAGGGAATATTATTCATGAATATTTGGAGAGATTTGATGGGAATAAAACACAAACTGCAAAAGCGTTAGGGATTTCCGTTCGAAATTTATATTATAAGCTAGAAAAGTATGACCATGCAAAAAATAGCATGCAATAAATTGCGTACCGTGCAATTTATTGCATGGTATACAAAAAGCGACAAAATAAGACAGAATCTTTTGTTATTTTCCAAAGTATTGATTTTACTGCATTTTGAATGCGTTTTCATTATTGGTAAGACCACTTTTAAAAGTTGGCACGGTATTTGCTTTATAAATAGACGAGGGACGACGGAAAGGGTTGATTACAAAATATGAAGTTAGAATACTTAATTGATCAAGCAGCGGGACAGCCTAAAAAAACTGTAGCTGTAGCAGTAGCTGAAGATCATGAAGTAATTGAAGCTGTAGCGAAAGCAATTAAATTACAGCTAGCTCAATTTCGTCTATATGGAAATCAAGAAAAAATAATGGGGATGCTACAAGAACATGGTTTACAAACTTCAGAACATGTTGAAGTGATTGCAGCAATGTCTAATGCAGAGGCTGCAGAACTTTCTGTTAAAGCTGTGAGAAATGGTGAGGCAGACGTGCTTATGAAGGGGAACATCCCAACAGCGAATATTTTGAAGGCTGTGTTAAACAAAGAGTGGGGCCTACGTAAAGGTAGCGTACTTTCACATGTAGCAGCATTTGAAGTTCCAAATTATGATCGT
Organism: Bacillus sp. AR8-1; assembly: GCF_008042345.1. Lineage (NCBI taxonomy): Bacteria > Bacillati > Bacillota > Bacilli > Caryophanales > Bacillaceae > Bacillus > Bacillus sp. AR8-1. Next base: position 78,302 of record NZ_QNUB01000018.1, on the reverse strand, counting down.
CTTATTTTCGTTACAGATGCAGCGATGAACATCGCACCTGATGTAACACAAAAAGCTGCTATTATACAAAATACTGTAGAAGTTGCCCGGGCAATAGGAATCGACTTGCCAAAAGTGGCACCAATTGCAGCAGTAGAAGTTGTGAATCCAGCGATGCAGGCGACAATTGATGCAGCGATGTTAACACAAATGAATCGCCGCGGACAAATTAAAGATTGTATCGTTGATGGACCACTTGCTTTAGATAATGCAGTATCACAAATTGCAGCAGAGCATAAAGGCATAGTAAGTGATGTAGCAGGTAAGGCAGATATTTTACTCGTCCCAACGATTGAAGCTGGAAATGTGCTATATAAATCACTCGTATACTTTGCGGATGCAAAAGTAGGAGCAATGATTGCTGGCGCAAAAGCACCGATTGTTTTAACATCTCGTGCTGATTCAGCAGAAACAAAAGTATATTCATTAGCATTGGCAGTTGCGACTGCTTCAAAATAAACCAAAAAGGGTAAAACATTAGGGGGAAACGACAATGACATTAGAAATCTTCGAATACTTAGAAAAATATGATTATGAGCAAGTGGTATTTTGTCAAGATAAAGAATCTGGTTTAAAAGCAATTATTGCAATTCATGATACAACACTTGGACCAGCTCTTGGTGGAACAAGAATGTGGACATATGATTCTGAAGAAGCGGCGATTGAAGATGCATTGCGTCTTGCAAAAGGGATGACATACAAAAACGCAGCAGCTGGTTTAAACTTAGGTGGTGCGAAAACAGTAATTATCGGTGATCCTCGTAAAGATAAGAGCGAAGCAATGTTCCGTGCACTAGGACGCTATATCCAAGGACTAAACGGACGATACATTACAGCTGAAGATGTTGGTACAACAGTAGATGATATGGATATTATCCACGAAGAAACTGACTTTGTAACAGGTATCTCACCATCATTCGGTTCTTCTGGTAACCCATCTCCAGTAACTGCATACGGTGTTTATCGTGGTATGAAAGCAGCTGCAAAAGAAGCTTTCGGTACTGACAATTTAGAAGGAAAAGTAATTGCTGTTCAAGGCGTTGGTAACGTAGCATATCATCTATGCAAACATTTACACGCTGAAGGAGCAAAATTAATCGTTACAGATATTAATAAAGAAGCTGTACAACGTGCTGTAGAAGAATTTGGTGCATCAGCAGTTGAACCAAATGAAATTTACGGTGTTGAATGCGATATTTACGCACCATGTGCATTAGGCGCAACAGTTAATGATGAAACTATTCCACAACTTAAAGCAAAAGTAATCGCAGGTTCTGCAAATAACCAATTAAAAGAAAATCGTCACGGTGACATCATTCATGAAATGGGTATTGTATACGCACCAGATTATGTAATTAATGCAGGTGGCGTAATTAACGTAGCAGACGAATTATATGGATACAATAGAGAACGTGCACTAAAACGTGTTGAGTCTATTTATGACACGATTGCAAAAGTAATCGAAATTTCAAAACGCGATGGCATAGCAACTTATGTAGCGGCAGATCGTCTAGCTGAAGAGCGCATTGCAAGCTTGAAAAATTCTCGTAGCACTTACTTACGCAACGGTCACGATATTATTAGCCGTCGCTAATCATTCATATATAACTTTTACAAAAGGTGTGGTTACCTCTTATGAGGTTTCCGCTTCCTTTTGAATTTATTAGTGGAGGTAGCAACATTGTCTGTAAATCGAATTCTTGTTATTAACCCAGGTAGTACATCCACAAAAATTGGTGTTTTTGATAATGAAAGACCTGTTCTAGAAGAAACGATTCGTCATGACGTAGAACAGATTGGAAAATATAAGAGAATTATCGACCAATATGAGTTTCGAAAAGAAACGATTTTAGAAGTTCTACATTCTCATGGTATTAACATTTCAAAATTAAACGCTGTTTGTGGGCGTGGTGGATTACTTCGTCCAATCGAAGGCGGTACGTATACAGTAAACGATGCGATGTTAGAAGATTTGAAAAATGGCTTTAGCGGTCATCACGCTTCAAACCTTGGAGGCATTTTAGCATATGAAATTGCTTCTGGATTAAACATTCCTGCATTCATTGTGGATCCTGTCGTTGTAGATGAGATGGAGCCGGTTGCTCGTATAAGTGGTATTGCTGGTATGGAACGCAAAAGTATCTTCCATGCATTAAATCAAAAAGCAGTTGCTCGTAAAGTAGCTGAACAGTTAAATCACAAATACGAGGATTTAAATTTATTAGTTACACATATGGGTGGCGGTATTACAGTTGGTGCTCATAAAAAAGGAAGAGTAATCGATGTGAATAACGGTTTAAACGGAGAAGGACCATTTAGTCCAGAGCGCGCTGGTACAGTACCAGTAGGGCAACTAGTAGAAATGTGTTTCTCTGGTGAGTATTACCGTGATGAAATGATTAAAAAACTTGTCGGACAAGGTGGACTTGTAAGTTTAATCGGTACAAATGATGCGATTAAAGTAGAGCAAATGGTTGAAAAAGGTGATCCTGAAGCAACTCTTATTTATAAAGCAATGGCATATCAAGTTGCAAAAGAGATTGGCGGAGCTAGCGCTGTACTTCACGGGAAAATCGATGCAATCGTATTAACTGGTGGACTGGCATACAGTAAAATTCTTGTCGATGAAATAAAAGAGCGAGTGGACTGGATTGCAGATGTTATCGTACATCCAGGCGAAGATGAGTTAGAAGCGTTAGCAGAAGGAGCACTTCGTGTATTACGTGAAGAAGAAGCTCCAAAAGAATACGTTGTACGTGAAAAAGAAACGGTAGCTAGGGGTTGAGATAATGGCAAAAGAATATGATTTAGTCATCGTTGGCGGCGGTACTGGTGGATATGTTGCTGCAATTCGTGCATCACAATTAGGGTTAAAAACAGCACTAGTCGAAAAAGAAAATCTTGGTGGTACTTGTTTACACAAAGGATGTATTCCTAGTAAAGCTCTTTTACGTAGTGCGGAAGTATATGCAACTGCTAAAAAAAGCGAAGAGTTCGGAGTTATTGCAAGCAATGTAGAACTAAACTTTGCGAAAGTACAAGAGCGTAAAGAGAAGATTGTAACGCAGCTTCATAAAGGCGTTCAACATTTAATGAAACAAGGTAAAATTGATGTGTTTGAAGGTATTGGTCGTATTCTTGGCCCGTCTATTTTCTCTCCTATGCCAGGGACAATTTCAGTTGAACTTGCAAGTGGAGAAGAGAATGAAATGTTAATTCCAAAAAATGTACTTGTTGCAACAGGTTCTCGTCCAAATTCATTACCAGGTTTAGAATTAGATGGAGAATACGTAATGTCTTCGGATCATGCCCTAAAAATGGAAACGCTTCCTAGTTCGATTATTATCGTTGGTGGCGGTGTAATCGGTATTGAGTGGGCATCTATGCTTGCTGACTTCGGTGTAGAAGTTACAGTATTAGAGTATGCAAAAACGATATTACCACTAGAAGATCAAGACGTTTCAAAAGAAATGCAACGTCTATTCAAGAAAAAAGGTATTAAAGTGGTAACTGGTGCAAAAGTATTACCAGAAACATTGGTAAAAGATAATGGAGTAACAATCCAAGCTGAACACAACGGTGAAAATAAAGAATTTAAAGCAGAAAAAATGCTTGTATCTGTAGGAAGACAAGCGAATACGCAAAATATTGGCTTAGAGAACACAGATATCGTTGTGGAAAAAGGATACATTCAAACAAATGAGTTTTATCAAACGAAAGAATCGCATATTTACGCAATTGGAGATGTAATCGGTGGCCTGCAACTTGCTCACGTTGCTTCTCATGAAGGAATTGCTGCAGTAGAACATATTGCAGGGAAAGAAGTTACACCAATTGATTACTCTATGGTATCAAAATGCGTATATAGCAGTCCAGAAGTTGCTTCTGTTGGCTTAACAGAACAAGAAGCGAAAGAAAAAGGCTATAAGTTAAAAGTAGGTAAGTTCTCATTCCGCGCAATCGGAAAAGCACTTGTATACGGAGAATCAGATGGTTTCGTAAAACTTGTAGTTGATGAAGAGACAAATGACATTCTTGGTGTTCATATGATTGGACCACATGTAACAGATATGATTTCTGAAGCTGGTCTTGCAAGAGTACTTGATGCAACACCTTGGGAAGTAGCACATACAATTCATCCGCATCCATCATTATCTGAGGCGATTGGTGAAGCAGCACTTGCTGTAGATGGAAGAGCGTTACACGCATAAAAATGTGGATTTAGGAGGTTATGAAAAATGGCAGAAGTAAAAGAAAAGCGCCATGAAGAGCTTGGCTTAAGTGATGAGCAAGTATTAGAAATGTTCCGTACGATGTTACTTGCACGTAAAATCGACGAACGTATGTGGTTATTAAACCGCGCTGGTAAAATTCCATTCGTAATTTCTTGTCAAGGACAAGAGGCTGCACAAGTTGGAGCGGCGTTCGCTCTTGATAGAGAGAAAGATTATGCATTACCATACTATCGTGATATGGGTGTTGTACTAGCATTTGGTATGACAGCTAAAGAGCTTATGTTGTCTGCTTTCGCGAAAGCTGGAGATCCAAACTCTGGTGGTCGTCAAATGCCTGGTCACTTCGGTCAAAAGAAAAATCGTATTGTTACAGGTTCATCTCCAGTAACAACGCAAGTACCACATGCAGTTGGTATTGCACTAGCTGGAAAAATGGAGAAGAAAGATTTAGTAACGTTCGTTACATTTGGAGAAGGTTCTTCAAACCAAGGTGACTTCCATGAAGGGGCAAACTTTGCTGGTGTACACAAACTACCTGTTATTTTTATGTGTGAAAATAACAAATATGCAATCTCTATTCCGGTTGAAAAACAATTAGCATGTAAAAATGTATCAGATCGTGCAATTGGTTATGGTATGCCTGGATATACAATAGACGGAAACGATCCGCTTGCAGTATATAAAGCTGTAAAAGAAGCAGCAGATCGCGGTCGTCGTGGTGAAGGCCCAACTTTAATTGAAACAGTATCATATCGTTTAACAGCACATTCTAGTGACGATGATGATCGTGTTTATCGTGATAAAGAAGAAGTAGAAGAAGCAAAGAAAAAAGATTCAATTATAACATTCGCGGCTTATTTAAAAGAAGCTGGTGTGTTAACTGAGGAATCGGAAAAACAAATGTTAGACGAAATTATGCATATCGTAAATGAAGCAACAGAATATGCAGAAAATGCTCCGTATGCAGCACCTGAAGATGCATTGAAGCACGTATACGCAGAATAGGGGGGAACGTTTCATGGCTGTAATGTCTTATATTGATGCTATTACATTAGCAATGCGCGAAGAAATGGAACGCGATGAGAAAGTATTCGTTTTAGGAGAAGATGTTGGTAAAAAAGGTGGCGTGTTTAAAGCGACACACGGTTTGTATGATCAATTTGGTGAAGATCGTGCGCTTGATGCACCGCTTGCAGAATCTGCAATTGCTGGGGTAGCAATTGGTGCAGCAATGTATGGTATGCGTCCAATCGCTGAAATGCAGTTTGCTGATTTCATCATGCCAGCAGTAAACCAAATTGTTTCTGAGGCAGCAAAAATTCGTTATCGTTCTAATAATGATTGGACTTGTCCAGTTACAATCCGTGCACCGTTTGGCGGGGGGGTTCACGGTGCATTGTATCATTCACAATCTGTAGAAGCGATGTTTGCAAACCAGCCAGGTTTAAAAATCGTTATCCCTTCTACACCATATGATGCAAAAGGCTTATTAAAAGCAGCCATTCGTGATGAAGATCCAGTATTATTCTTCGAACATAAACGTGCATATCGTTTAATTAAAGGTGAAGTGCCGGAGGATGACTACGTATTACCAATCGGAAAAGCAGATGTAAAACGTGAAGGTGATGATATTACAGTTATCACGTACGGATTATGTGTTCATTTTGCTCTTCAAGCAGCTGAAAAGTTAGCACAAGATGGCATCTCTGCACACATTCTTGATTTACGTACTGTATATCCATTAGATAAAGAAGCAATCATTGAAGCAGCTTCTAAAACAGGTAAAGTTCTTCTTGTAACAGAAGACAATAAAGAAGGAAGCATTATGAGTGAAGTGGCAGCAATTATTGCTGAAAACTGTCTATTTGATTTAGATGCGCCAATCGCACGTCTTGCAGGTCCAGACGTTCCAGCAATGCCATATGCACCAACAATGGAAAAATTCTTTATGGTAAATCCAGATAAAGTTGAAAAAGCAATGCGTGAACTTGCGGAATTTTAATCGGGGGGACTATACATGGCTGTAGAAAATATTACAATGCCTCAGCTCGGGGAGAGCGTTACAGAGGGCACAATTAGTAAATGGCTCGTTAATGTTGGCGATCACGTAAACAAGTATGATCCGCTTGCAGAAGTAATGACTGATAAAGTAAATGCTGAAGTACCATCTTCTTTCACTGGTATTGTGAAAGAGTTAATCGCTGGTGAAGGTGATACGTTAGCTGTAGGTGAAGTAGTTTGTGTGATTCAAGTAGAAGGCGCAGACGAAGTAGCAGCAACAGCTGTTGAGGAAAAAACGAAAGAAGAACCAAAGGCAGCAGCAATTACGCCTGAAAAAGCACCGAAAGTAAAACAACCAACTGATGGAAAACCACGTTTTTCACCAGCTGTGTTAAAACTTGCGGGTGAGCATAACGTTGATTTAGATCTAGTAGAGGGTACGGGAGCAAACGGCCGTATCACTCGTAAAGATATTTTAAAGCTAGTGGAATCTGGAAATATTCCGCAAGCAGGTGCGGCGAAGAAAGATGAAGCTGTAGCGGCGGTAGTAGAAGCTCGCCCAGAAGCACCAAAAGCAGCACCAGTAGCGCAAAAAGTAGAAGCTGCGAAACCAGTTTCTGTACCTACAATGCCTGGAGATATCGAAATTCCAGTCACAGGTGTGCGTAAAGCAATCGCAGCAAACATGTTACGTAGTAAACACGAAGCACCACATGCTTGGATGATGATTGAAGTAGATGTGACAAACCTTGTGTCATACCGTAACTCAATTAAAGGTGACTTTAAGAAGCGTGAAGGCTTTAACTTAACGTTCTTTGCTTTCTTCGTAAAAGCAGTAGCACAAGCGTTAAAAGAGTATCCTCAAATTAATTCAATGTGGGCTGGCGATAAAATTGTTCAGAAGAAAGATATTAACCTTTCTATCGCTGTTGCAACAGAGGAAGAACTATTTGTACCAGTAATTAAGCAAGCGGACGAGAAAACAATTAAAGGTATCGCTCGTGAAATTACAGAACTTGCAGGAAAAGTACGTACGAAATCGTTAAAAGCAGACGAAATGCAAGGTGGAACATTTACAATTAATAACACAGGATCATTCGGTTCTGTTCAATCTATGGGTATTATTAATTACCCGCAAGCAGCTATTTTACAAGTTGAATCAATTGTAAAACGCCCAGTAATTATGGATAACGGAATGTTCGGTGCTCGTGATATGGTTAACTTATGTTTATCACTTGATCACCGAGTACTTGATGGTTTAATTTGTGGTAAGTTCTTAGGACGTGTTAAAGAAATTTTAGAAAACATGTCAGAAAACAATACATCTGTATATTAATAAAAAGCTCGCTTATGCGAGCTTTTTATTATCTTATTTCTTCATCTACATCCTACTATATGTATAAATATCTTTCCCAGTAATCTTACAATAAACGATTATGTATTAGGAATTTACGAAAATACATTGCTGATATATGGTATATGGATATAAAATAAGAAAAGAATAATTTTTTTGGCAAATCTTACTGACGAAACTGTAGTATAATATATTGTATTGTATGAAAAAGAGAGTTATTCTATATAAGTGTTTTATAGATAATGTGTAATCAGTCGTCAAAACATGAAGAATGTTGACTCCTGGTTTTTTATTTTTGCCGTAACAATGTTTCAGGAGGATGTCATGAAAAGAAGTACCGAGTTTCTAAAAAGTTTAGATGTAAAATTAATTTTAATTTTGTGTGCACTATGTGTGACGAGTATAGCTGCTATATATAGCAGTCAGCAAACGGGACAGTATGGAGCTGCAAACTTTGCTATGAAACAAGGTGTTAACTACATAATTGGGGTTGTATTGTTACTTCTTGTTGCAAGCATCGACTTAGATCAATTGCAAAAATTATCTTGGCCACTTTATATTGCCGGGTTTGGTTCACTTATTCTTTTGAAAATACTACCGGTTTCCACCTTCACACCTGAAAAATTAGGTGCAAAAAGATGGTTCGTTTTTCCAGTACTTGGACAAATTCAGCCGTCTGAGTTTTTCAAAATTGCATTGCTACTTGTAGTAGCGAGCATAGCTGTGAAACATAATGCGCAGTATATGGCGAGGACATTCCAAACGGATTTAAAATTAGTAGGTAAAATTATGCTAGTTTCTCTTCCGCCTATGGCTGTTGTATATAGCCAACCGGATACAGGTATGGTGTTCTTATATGCTGCTGCTATTGCATGTATTTTATTTATGTCAGGTATTCAAAAGAAATTGATAGCATTATGTACAGTTATTCCGTTGACCATATTATCTGCTTTAATATTTATTTTCTTTAAGTATCCAGATTTTTTCTATAATAAGTTAGTTACTTTACTAAAACCTCACCAACAGTCGCGTATTGTAGGTTGGTTAAATCCATTTGAAAATGCAGATCAAGGTTATCAAACACAGCAATCGATTTTAGCTGTAGGTAGTGGAGGAATGGAAGGTAAAGGATACGGTGGAGGAAGCGTCTATATCCCAGAGAAGCATACTGACTTTATTTTCGCTACAATTGCCGAAGAAGGTGGATTTATCGTAGCAGCCTTAGTTGTCTTCTTGTTCCTATTACTACTATATCGAACAATTATTATTGGTTATTCCGCTGATAATTTATTTGGTACATTATTATGCGCTGGATCAATCGGTATATTAACAGTTCAAATATTCCAAAACATCGGTATGATCGTTGGATTAATGCCTGTAAAAGGTATTGCATTACCTTTCTTATCGTATGGGGGAAGTTCCTTATTCTCGAATATGATTATGATGGGGCTCATACTATCGGTACGGAAAACTTATAAAAAATATATGTTTTCAGTTAAGTAAAAAAAGCTGGTTCGTTTTTAAACGAACCAGCTTTTTTTACATATATGCTCATAAACGTTGCAAACTAAAACAGGATAGCAGTTTGAGACGGGTAAGGAGTGCAAAGTGATGCATATGCATATTTTTGAAGGAGCACGGCATCTTTCTAATAGTGAATGGGTTATTCGGGCTATTATAGCATACATATTTTTAATATTAGTTGCGAAAGCAATGGGGCAAAGGTCTATCGCACAACTTCGTTTTTTAGATGTTGTATTAGTGTTATTGCTTGGTGGGAATATTTCTAACGCATTGTCTGATGAAAAAGTAGGGTTACTGGGCTCGATGATTACAACGTTCATACTCGTTGTACTTCATATTATAAGCTCAGTTTTAATGCTGAAATGGGATAGATGGAGACGCTTTTTAGAGCCAGCACCTATCATTCTTATACATAATGGTTCCATTGATTTTAGCAATTTGAAAAAGGCGAGAATTACCGTGGAATATTTGTTTTCGGAACTTCGCATGCGAAATGTGAGCGATATTCAAACGATTAAATTAGCATTATGGGAAGCGAACGGTGTCGTTTCTATATTTCGGTATCCAGAATATGAAGCAGTTTCGCGGCTTGATCTTAAAGTGGCGGGAAGAAAATCTCCAGTTTCTTTTGTATTAGTAAAGGATGGGAGGATTCAGAAAGATGTTCTTGCATTATTAGGAAAAACAGAAGCGTGGGCGAGAGAATTTCTAGAGGAGAGTACAGAAGTCGAATCCATTATGTTAGCTACAGTAGATGAATCACATAAAATAAATATTTTGTTAAAAAAATGAAAAATATATGCATTTTGTCGTTTCGTACATATGATACAATAGTGTGGACAACGAAAAAGGAGGCGATACGGTGGGATATGTAGAAGAATTACGAAAAATAGTTGGTCATCGCCCTTTAATTTTAGTTGGTGCTGTTGTACTCGTTATAAATGAAAATGGATATGTTTTATTGCAGCAGCGGACAGAGCCGTACGGAAAATGGGGGCTACCTGGCGGGCTAATGGAGCTTAGTGAATCACCAGAAGAAACAGCTTATCGTGAAGTATATGAAGAGACAGGAATAAAAGTGAAGAACTTGCGACTAATCAATGTATTTTCTGGAGCGAACTACTTTACAAAATTAGCAAACGGTGATGAATTTCAATCTGTAACAACCGCCTATTATACGGATGAATACGAAGGGGATTTTGTTATGAATAAAGAAGAAGCAGTTCAGCTTAAATTCTTTTCAGTAACAGAACTACCTGACTATATTGTAGGATCGCATAAAAAAATGATTGCTGAATATATGAAGATTATGGAAAAAAAGATATAATAATAGTGAAAGAAATACAAAAACACAGTTCTGGTTGGTAGTCCAGACGCATGATTTCATGTCAGTAACCTTCCCCTCCGGGATGTCCCGTATTTCTAATCTTTTAAAGGAGGGGCTGTCAATGGATTTGACAGTATATCACGATGGCCAATTTTTTGTTGGAATTATTACATGCAAAGAACAAGGGAAATTGTATGGAGCGGAACCGTCAGCTGAAGAAGTGCTTATGTTTGTGAATGGTTCACTTTTAGAGCATTTTCAGCATTTTGCAAAATGTGGTGTAGAAGTTAAAGAAAAACAGCGTCCTAAAAACATAAAGCGTATCATACGACAAGCAGCAAAAGAAACAAATGTTAAACGTTTTACTAAGGCGCAAGAGGCGATTAGTTTATCTTATGAATTGCATAAACAAGAAAAGAAAGTGCAGTCTAAGGAGAAGCGAGAAGCTGAAAAAGAAAGAAGACGTTTAATTAAAGTACAAAAAGCAAAGCAAAAACATCGTGGTCATTAAAGAAAAGGTGTTAGAGCAATTGCTCTAACACCTTTTCTATACTTAAATACAAGTAAACTTACTTGTATTTCATAAACATTAACTGGTAAGATACAAATAGGTAGTTTTAGAGGAGGGAAAAGAGTGATTAATTTTAACTTTTTTATGAATGATGTTGTCCGCCAAGCGCGTGAAGAGATTGTCTCTGCTGGATATACAGAATTGACGACGCCAGAAGCGGTAGAAGAAGCGTTTAAAAGAAATGGAACAACACTTGTAATGGTAAACTCTGTATGTGGTTGTGCAGGTGGTATTGCTCGTCCTGCTGCTGCGCATTCCGTACATTATGATAAACGTCCTAACCACCTTGTAACGGTGTTTGCAGGTCAAGATAAAGAAGCGACAGCAAGAGCGCGTGAATATTTCGAAGGGTACCCACCTTCTTCTCCATCATTTGCTTTATTAAAAGATGGAAAAATTGTAACGATGGTAGAGCGTCATGAAATTGAAGGTCATGAACCGATGCAAGTTATTGCGAAACTACAATCATATTTTGAAGAGAATTGTGAAGAACTATAAAAAATAAGAGAAAAGGCGGCACGTCCACAATCAAGTGGATGTGCCGCCTTTTTTATTTATTATTAAAATTTCAGAGATATGCATAGTTATGTTATTTTATGCATTATTTTATACATAACAAATAGCATTTATATTGTTTTATTATTTATTTTTATTTTATATATTGCATAAAAATAAAAGTGCTGATACAATACAAGCATCGAATAAATATTCTATTAAACTTTTAAATATACATTATTAGGGGGAAGAAAGATGAAGAAGTTAGTATCAATATCGTTTGCACTTATTTTAATTGTAAGTATATTCAGCGCTTGTAGTAATGGGGAATCGAAAGAAACAAAAGGAAATAAGAAAGTACTCGTAATGGGGACTTCAGCAGATTATAAACCATATGAATACGTGGAAGCTTCAAAAAGTGATGAAATTATTGGTTTTGATGTTGATGTTGCTAAATATATCGGAAAAGAACTTGGGTATGAAGTGAAAGTGAAAGATATGGATTTTGGTGGTTTATTAGCATCTCTTAGTTCAGGAAAAGTTGATTTCGTAATGGCAGGCATGACGCCAACTGCAGAGCGTAAAAATAATGTTGATTTTACAGATATTTATTTTGTTGCGAAAAATATGGTTGTTTCTAAAAAGGATTCTAATATTAAATCTGTAGAGGATTTAAAAGGGAAAAAAGTAGGGGTACAAACAGGATCTATTCAAGAAGAGAAAGCAGCAGAATTTAAAAAACAAGTAGATTTCCAAGTTGAGGGACGTGACCGTATACCAGAAATCGTACAAGAAATTAAAGCTGGTCGTTTTGACGCTGCAATTATAGAAGACACAGTTGCTAAAAATTATTTAGAGAAAATGAAAGATTTACAAGGAATTGAAATTAAAGAAGCGCCAGAAGAAGTTGGAGCAGCAATTGCCCTTCCGAAAAACAGTGATAAAACAGCTGAATTTAATAAAGTAATTAAAAAAATGCAAGAAAATGGAGAAATGGATAAATTAGTGAAGAAATGGTTTGGCAGCGGAAAATAAGCTGCCTTTCACTTTTCTGTGAGGGGAATGAAAAGAATGAACTTAGATTTTTCGGCGATTACGCCTTCGATACCATATATACTAAAAGGTTTAGAAGTTACTTTGAAAATTGTAGCGGTATCAGCTTTAGCAGGATTTATTTTAGGAACGTTATTAGCACTTTGTAAAATTGCTAGAATACGAGCATTAAATATAGCAGCAGATTTTTATACATCAATTTTTCGTGGTACACCACTTGTATTGCAATTAATGATTATTTATTTCGGTGTCCCGCAAATAATTGGTTATGAAATACCAGCATTCTTAGCAGCTGTACTTGCATTTAGCTTGAATTCAGGTGCATACATGTCAGAAGTAATTCGTGCTGGTATTCAAGCAGTTGATAAAGGACAAACAGAAGCAGCTATGGCTTTAGGGATACCATACGGAAAAATGATGAGAAATATTATTTTCCCTCAAGCATTAAAAAATATATTACCAGCGCTTGTGAACGAATTTGCGACACTTACGAAAGAATCAGCTGTAGTAACAGTAATAGGCGCGACTGATTTAATGCGTCGTGCTTACATTGTAGGCGGTGAGACATTTAAATATCTTGAACCATTACTTTTTGTTGGATTGATTTATTATATGTTAGTCATTATTCTTACATTAGTCGGGAAGGCAATTGAAGGGAGAATGAAGAAAAGTGATTAAAATTGAAAACCTTCATAAATCATTTGGTAAAAACGAAGTATTAAAAGGAATTACAACAACGATTGAAAAAGGGGAAGTAGTTGCAATTATAGGACCTTCTGGATCAGGAAAATCAACATTTTTACGTTGTATGAATATGTTAGAAGCACCAACGGATGGTCACATTTGGATTGGAACGGAAGAAGTAACGAATCCGAAAACGAATGTTATGCATGTTCGTGAAAATGTCGGTATGGTATTTCAGCATTTTCACTTATTTCCTCATATGACTGTATTAGAAAATATTACGTATGCTCCTATCAATGTAAAAGGGGTAACGAAGCAAGAAGCTGAAAAGAAAGCTGAGAAACTTTTAGAAAAGGTTGGATTAGTAGATAAAAAAAATACGTATCCGAATCGTTTGTCGGGAGGACAAAAGCAACGCGTAGCAATTGCAAGAGCGTTAGCGATGGAACCGGAAGTTATGTTATTTGATGAACCGACATCGGCGCTAGATCCAGAGATGGTGAAAGAAGTGTTAGAAGTTATGAAATCGTTAGTTACGACAGGAATGACGATGGCTATCGTTACACATGAAATGGGCTTTGCAAAAGAAGTGGCAGATCGTGTTCTTTTCTTGGACGGAGGAAAGCTTGTAGAAGATAGTGCGCCAGAAGAATTTTTTGCAGCGCCGAAAAGTGAACGTGCGCAACAATTTTTACAAAAAATATTGTAATATGAAAAGGTTATGTGAATAATAAGTAGAAAAGGATGACATTGTGTCATCCTTTTTTTATACTAGCTGTAAATACGTTTATACATATAGGAGCAATGATATGTTCAAAATTGGATACCGTACAGTAAAAACAGCAATAGGGACAGGCGCGGCAGTTTTTATTGCTCAGTTATTAGGATTAGAATTTTATAGTTCAGCAGGTATTTTAGTTATTTTATGTGTACAAAATACGAAGCGCAAATCGCTTCAAGTGTCGTTACATCGTTTTCTAGCGTGTGTATTATCAATGGTATTCGCGTTTTGTATTTTTGAAACGATCGGCTATACACCACTTGCAATTAGCATATTGTTACTTACATTTATTCCGACTGCAGTAATGCTTAAAATTCAAGAAGGTATTGTCACGAGTTCAGTTATTGTTATGCATCTATATTCATTGAAGCAAATTACATGGCTTATAGTTGGAAATGAAATTGCTATATTAACAATAGGAATTAGCGTGGCGTTATTAGTAAATATGTATATGCCGAGTAGTGAAAATAAGCTAAAAGAGTATCAGGATAAAATAGAGAGTAATTTTAAAACGATTTTGTTTGAAATGGTTGTGTATTTACGAAATCGAGAAAGTAGTTGGAGTGGAGCAGAACTCATTGAAACCGAGAATATGTTAAATGAAGCAAGAGATTTATCGTTTAAAAAACTTGAGAATGCATTTATGCGAGAAGATGATTATTACTATCGTTATTTTAATATGCGTATGCAACAATTTGAAATTTTAGAGCGAATGATACCATTAGCAGCTTCTTTATCGTGGACGTATGAACAAGCTGACATGATTGCAGATGTTGTTGAAAACATTGGTAATGCTATTAGCCCTGAGAGTACAGGCGTTATTTCCTTAAGGCAGCTTCAAGAAATGAGGGAATTATTTAGAGACATGCCATTGCCAGCTACACGCGAAGAATTTGAGATACGTGCGAAACTTGTTCAACTTGTGTATGAAATGGAACAATATTTACTCATTAAAAGTCGCTTTAAGGGAAAGGATAATATAAAAGAACTTATATAGAAGGTAGGAATTATCTATGCCGTATCTTCTCTCTATCATATTATGTCTTTCTTTATCGCCGATTTGGCCTCTTGGGGATAATCCACGTGCCGGAGATCCTTTTATTATTGTAAATAAAGCAACGAATAAATTAGCTTACATTGACGATGGAAAGATTCAAAAGGTTTTTCCAGTAGCGACAGGGAAAACGAATGAATTAACTCCAGAAGGAACTTTTGATGTTGTAATGAAAGCGAAGGATCCGTATTACATTGCGAAGGATATTCCAGGTGGATCGCCAAAAAATCCACTTGGATCAAGGTGGATTGGATTTAATGCAAGAGGAACTGATGGAAGTAAATATGGAATACATGGAACAAACCAACCGAGTTCAATTGGAAAGTATATTTCACAAGGATGTATAAGAATGAAGAAAAACGATGTGGAATATTTGTTTGATCGTATTCCAATTGGAACGAAAGTATGGATTGTGAAATCGAAAAAATCATTTCAGCAATTGGCAAAAGAAAAAGGAGCCGTTGCATATGAAAAAGCCAACGAAAAGGTTGGCTTTTTCTATTGTAATAAGTTGTCTTGACATGTGTACATAACCATGCGTTAATGAAAGTATAGAAAGATAAAATTAGATAAAGGGGTTGCTCATATGTACTTGAATCCAAAACTTTCGTATATGCAGTTTTTTATGGGATTTCTATTTGTTATTACATTCATATTGGCAACTTTTAATATATGTTCTTATCTTGTAGCGATTGTATGTATGGCATTACTTAATCTCACTTTTGTTATTGGGGCATTTCAGCAGAAACAATATACAAGTTTTGTAATAGCACTTGTAATGTCACTTTCCTTTAGTATTGTAGCGATTGTGTTTTATATAAAATAAACCATCTCGATGTCGAGATGGTTTATTTTGTCATGTGTAAAAAGTAAAAAAAGGACGAACACATCGCCCTTTTTACCAAAACATACTCGCGCCAGCAAGTAATGTTGTTACAAGCATAGAAATTAGCATCACATAAACCATAATTTTTTGAGCTTTTTTATGCATCGTTATACCTCCTTGCAAATCAGTACAATTTCATTGTAACGAGAAATGAAATTATGGACAAGGGGAGAGTAAGGACAAAATTCGGGAAGGGGTTGCAAAATATAACAGGAAATTTGAGTGTGTGTAGAGAATATAGTAAAAGGGTATATTGTTAATTTTTAGTTGGGCAAGCTGAAGAATGGAGATACGATGATGAAAATATACGAAACAGATCGTTTATATTTAAAGGAAATTGATGAGTCGTATGCTGAAACAGTTCTTCAATATTACGACAGAAATCGTGAGTTTTTAAAAGCTTGGGAAGAGTATAGACCGGATGATTTTTTTACGCTAGATTATCAAAAGAAAAAGTTGCAAAAGGATAGAAAAGAGTTCGAAGAAGGGAAAATCATCAGACTATGGATTTTTAAAAAGGGTGATGATACGAAAATAATTGGGTGTATTTCATTTAATTTAATCGTTCGTGGCATTTATCAATCTTGTGTACTCGGTTATAAATTAGATAAAGCAGAGTTAAACAAAGGGTATACGACAGAAGCGCTTAGAAAAGCAATTCAAGTTGCTTTTGAGGGATTTCAGTTACATCGTATAGAAGCTCCGATTATGCCTCGTAATTTAGCATCTATACAAGTAGTGACGAAGATAGGCTTTCAATATGAAGGCGTGTCTAGGAAGATGTTAATGGTAAATGGCGTGTGGGAGGATCATATGCGCTGGGTATTGTTAAATGAGTAATAGAAAGCAGATGGTTATCTAGACATGTAAACCATCTGTTTTTTGTCTTGTATTTCGAAACTTTTGCGAAATTCTGTTATAATTAATAGTGTTACATACATAATGGTAGTGCAGGAGGCGCAGTCTTATGATTAATCAAGAACGTTTAGTAAATGAATTTATGGAATTAGTACAAGTAGATTCTGAAACGAAATTTGAAGCAGAAATCTGCAAAGTATTAACGAAGAAATTTACAGATTTAGGTGTAGAAGTATTTGAAGATGACACAATGGCTGTAACTGGTCATGGTGCAGGTAACTTAATTTGTACTTTACCAGCAACAAAAGATGGTGTTGATACAATTTACTTTACTTCTCATATGGATACAGTAGTTCCTGGTAATGGAATTAAGCCTTCTATTAAAGATGGATATATCGTATCAGATGGTACAACAATTTTGGGCGCGGATGATAAAGCTGGATTAGCATCAATGTTCGAAGCAATCCGTGTTTTAAAAGAGAAAAATATCTCTCACGGTAAAATTGAATTTATTATTACAGTCGGAGAAGAATCAGGTCTTGTTGGTGCAAAAGCTTTAGATCGTGAGCGTATTACAGCGAAGTATGGCTACGCATTAGATAGCGATGGAAAAGTTGGTGAAATCGTTGTTGCAGCTCCAACACAAGCGAAAGTGAACGCAATTATTCGCGGGAAAACAGCTCACGCTGGTGTAGCACCGGAGAAAGGTGTATCTGCAATTACTATCGCAGCGAAAGCAATTGCGAAGATGCCACTTGGTCGCATTGACTCTGAAACGACTGCAAACATTGGACGTTTTGAAGGTGGTACACAAACGAATATCGTTTGCGATCATGTACAAATCTTTGCAGAAGCTCGTTCTTTAATCAATGAGAAAATGGAAGCACAAGTTGCGAAAATGAAAGAAGCATTTGAAACAACTGCAAAAGAAATGGGTGGTCATGCAGACGTTGAAGTAAACGTTATGTACCCAGGATTTAAATTTGCTGATGGCGATCACGTTGTAGAAGTTGCAAAACGTGCAGCTGAAAAAATTGGTCGTACACCTTCTCTTCACCAAAGTGGTGGCGGAAGTGATGCAAACGTAATTGCAGGACACGGTATCCCAACAGTTAACTTGGCAGTTGGTTATGAAGAAATTCATACAACAAACGAGAAGATTCCTGTTGAAGAGTTAGCAAAAACAGCAGAATTAGTTGTTGCAATTATTGAAGAAGTAGCGAAGTAATAGAATAGAAAAAGCGTGTAAATCAATTGTGATTTACACGCTTTTTATTTTGATTCGATTGTTTTTACAAGGCGTATAAGCCAATACAAGAAAAATCATAGCAGTATATAATATTAGACGAGAGAAAAATTCAAACGTATTCATGTTGAAAATTGGAAGGAGTAAATAATTAATTATGATGATTAATATAACTACAAGGAACATATAGTTAATTTCACCATAATCAGCCTCTTTCACATGTGTATCCTCTTTATATGGATTATAAAAAAGAACAAGTAATTATTATAACTATTGTGCAAAATTTGATATAATAAAAGAACGAACGTTCTGATTAGGGAGTGAGTACTATGCGAGAAATGTATCCGAAAAATGGTCGTGTAATTTTACATGTAGATATGAATTGCTTTTTCGCATCTGTTGAAATTGCTCATGATCCATCATTACAAGGAAAGCCATTAGCGGTTGCTGGAAATGAAAAAGAGAGAAAAGGAATTATTATAACATGTAGTTATGAGGCGAGAGAATACGGAATACGTACGACGATGCCCCTTTGGGAAGCGAAAAGGTTATGCCCGCAATTAGTTGTAAGGCGTCCTAATTTCACATTATATCGCGAAGCTTCATTTCAAATGTTTCAAGTCCTTTCCCGTTTTACAGAAAAGATACAACCAGTCTCAATAGATGAAGGATATTTAGATATTACAGATTGCTACGCACTTGGTTCTCCTCTTGAAATAGCAAAGATGATTCAACAAGCACTATTAACAGAGTTGCAGCTTCCGTGTAGTATTGGAATCGCTCCAAATCTTTTCCTAGCAAAGACCGCTTCAGATATGAAAAAACCACTTGGTATTACCGTGCTTCGAAAACGCGATATTCCAGAACTGATTTGGCCACGTCCAGTTGGAGCAATGCATGGAATTGGTGAGAAAACAGCTGAAAAATTAAATGATATTCATATACAGACAATTGAACAGTTGGCAAAGGGAGACGAGCATATCATTCGCGCTAAAATTGGCAAGCACGGTGTTGATTTGCAAAGGCGTGCAAAAGGTATGGATGATAGGGAAGTGGATCCGAGTCAAATGGGACAGCATAAAAGTGTCGGTAACTCGATGACTTTTTCAAAGGATATGGATGAAGAGAAAGAATTACTTGATATGTTAGAACGTTTATCAAAGTCAGTGAGTAAAAGGTTACAAAAGCGAACCCTTGTCAGCTATAATATTCAAATTATGATTAAATACCATGATAGGCGAACAGTAACACGGAGTAAGCAATTGAAAAATGCGATTTGGGAAGAACGCGATATTTTTCAAGCAGCATCCCGTTTATGGAAGCAACATTGGGATGGTGATTCCGTTCGTTTACTAGGTGTTACAGCTACTGAAATAGAGTGGAAGACAGAATCGGTGAAACAATTAGATTTGTTTTCATTTGAAGAGGATGCAAAAAAAGAACCGCTACTTGCTGTCATTGATCAAATTAATGATAAGTATGGAACACTACTTTTACAACGAGGTAGTCAACTACTACGTAAGCAAGAGAAGTCGTTTCAACAAAAGTTAGAAAATAAATTTATGTAGAAGGTGTCATGAAGTAGTAAAAATCATGACACCTTTCCTATTTAACTCGCTTCTAAATCTAAAGAAGTCTTCCATCCAGCTCCAGTAACGCCAGATTCTAATAGCATTCTACTTACTATTTTTTCAATTAAGATAGCTGCATTTGTCTTGCAATGTAATATAGCCTGTATACAAACTTTTTGATTAGAATCTACATCTTCACTATACAACTCTTTTAAACTGAGCCCTTCTGTACTTACCATATGCATAAGTAAAAAACGAATATGTGCTTCAGTTTCTTCTGAACAAGTAAGGGAAAGTAAGTAGTTCGTTTGTTCAGGTGATTCTTCTTTTGATTTTTTATTCATAAAAAGAGCAATTGGACGAAGAAGTATATTTGCTAGTAACACGCCGGCTGCACCTAATATAGCTGCAACGAGGAAACCGGCGCCTGTAAGAGTACCGACAGCAGCTGCACACCATAAAGTAGCTGCCGTATTTAGCCCTCTAATACTAAAACCATCGCGGATAATAACGCCACCCCCTAAAAAACCAATGCCACTAACGACTTGAGCAGCAATGCGTGAGGGGCTAGCATCATGATCAAGCATGACGGATAATAAAACAAATATACAGGCACCAAGTGATACGAGAGCATTTGTCCGCAGCCCGGCCATTCGGTGTCTCCATTGCCTTTCCATTCCGATGCAAGCACCTACAATAATTGCGATAACTAATCTGAATACAATGTCGTACCATACCATCATGGTCACCTCCATATATAAGTATCTGTTATGTCTTTTAGAATGAGCGGGGAATACCCACTCATTCTTATTTTTACAACCAGCTATGAAACTTTTTAATATAAAGCTTTTTCAGGAATTGTGTTAAAAAAGCGTAGCCTAATAGTATTCCTACTAACCAAGGGAAGTAGCTAAGTGGCAATGCTTGTAAACCAACGGCTGCACCAAGTGGTGAGAATGGAATATAAATCCCGATTGCCATAATAAGAGCGGTTAATAAAACGACTGGTGTTGATGCAGTGCTTTGAATAAATGGAATCTTCTGTGTTCGTATCATGTGAACAATTAAAGTTTGTGTTAACAATCCAACCACAAACCAACCGGACTGGAATAATGATTGCTCGCTCGGTGTATTTGCGCCAAATACATTCCACATGACTACGTATGTGATAATATCAAATATGGAACTAATTGGGCCGATACAAATAATGAAGTTTCGTAAGTTTGCAGTATCCCATTTTCGTGGTTTTTCTAGAAACTCTTTATCCATTTTGTCCCATGGAATAGAAAGTTGGGAAATATCATAAAGTAAGTTTTGAATTAAAAGATGAATGGCAAGCATCGGTAAAAAAGGAATGAAAGCACTTGCTACTAACACGCTAAACACATTACCAAAGTTAGAGCTAGCTGTCATCTTGATATATTTTAAAATATTTCCGAATGTAGTACGTCCTTCTAAAATCCCGGCTTCTAATATAGTTAAACTTTTTTCGAGTAGAATAATATCAGAAGCTTCTTTCGCAATATCAGTAGCAGTATCAACAGATATTCCGACATCAGCTTCACGTAATGCTACAGCATCGTTAATGCCATCTCCCATGTAACCTACAGTGTGTCCGTTTCCTTGTAATGCGTGTATAATGCGAGATTTTTGCATTGGATTAAGCTTCGCAAATACAGTCGTTTCTTCAGCAAGTTTTGCTAATGCTTTATCTGGTAAAGAATCAATCTCGTAACCGAGGATTGGTTCGCCGATATCTAATCCAACTTCTTTACAAACTTTTCGTGTAACAATTTCGTTATCACCAGTTAAAATTTTTACTTGTACACCATGCTTTTGTAATGCTTGAATTGCAGCTGCTGCAGATGGTTTCGGTGGATCTAAAAAGCCGATATATCCAGTGAGAATCATATCAGTTTCGTCTTTTACTGCGTACTCTTTATCATTTATGTTTCTATCTTTTTTATAAGCCACAGCAATAACCCGCATACCTTCACTATTCAATGTCTCGCTTAGTTTTTTGACATTTGAGCGTATTTCCTCAGTGAGTGTAACGATTTTTTTATCCACTTCAGTGTAGTTGCAAATTGATAAAATTTCTTCTACGGCACCTTTACAAACCATTGTATGTTCACCTGAAATATCTTTTACGATGACTGACATACGCCGGCGGGCGAAATCGAATGGAATTTCATCTAGCTTTTGAAAAGCTGATGGGTCAAATGTATTGTTTTCCTCTGTATGCTTAATAACAGCTTTATCTATTAAGTTTTTCAATCCAGTTTGATAGAAACTATTTAAATAGGCAAATTGCAAGACGCGATTGCATTTATTTCCATTAGGATCTAAGTGACGAACAAGGATAACGTTATCTTCTGTTAAAGTTCCGGTTTTATCTGTACAAAGAATATTCATAGCACCTAAGTTTTGAATAGAATTTAGTTGCTTCACAATTACTTTTTGTTTAGACATGTTAACGGCACCTTTAGCTAAATTAGCAGTTACAATCATTGGCAACATTTCAGGTGTAAGGCCAACAGCCACGGCAATAGCGAAGAAGAAAGCTTCTTGCCAATCTCCTTTTGTGAATCCGTTAATGAGAAGGACAATAGGCGCCATAATAAGCATGAATGTAATTAAGAGCCAGCTTACTTTGTTTACACCTTTATCAAAGCTTGTTTCTACCCGCTTTCCGATTACCTTATTTGCTAAAGAGCCGAAATACGTATCAGTACTTGTTGAGATGACAACAGCTTTTGCGCTACCACTTACAATATTTGTTCCCATGAAGCAAAGGTTTTCCATATCGAGTGGATTGTAATTTTTTTTCATGTTTTTCGGTAAGATATGCTTATTTTCTGTATGGTAGCAGTTTTCGTATTTTTCTACAGGAAGTGCTTCCCCTGTTAAAGAAGATTGATTAACAAATAAATCTTTAGCGGATACAATACGCACATCGGCTGGAACGATATCACCTGCTGAAAGGGAAATAATATCGCCAGGTACAAGTTCCTCAATTGGAATTTCTGTTGTGTAATTTCGATTTAAATTCGTTACATTTTTTATTTCATGTACAAATCCATTTATTCTAAATACGCTCGCAGTTGTTCGAACCATAGCTTTTAATTTATCGGCAGCTTTTTGAGAACGAAATTCTTGGGAAAACCGAATCGTTGCACTAAGTAGGACCATTACAGATACGACAATTGTTCCTTGCATATCATCCGTGAAAAAGGAGAGTGCTCCAAGAGCTAATAAAACGAAAATAAATGGATTTTTAAATGCTAACAGAAGCTGAATGTACCACGGTGCCATTTTATTATGAGCTATTTCGTTCGGGCCATATAAAGAAAGTCTACGAGACGATTCTTGTTTAGATAATCCATCTTGAGATGTTTCTAAAAGTTTTAACGCAGAGCTTATATCTTGTGTTGCAACCTCCACTAATAATTCGTTATTTGTTTTCATGCTATCTTGCTCATAAGCATGCTTTGTTTCTTGTCTTTGTAAATTAAACATCGGTAGTTCCTCCTCTGTCATGAAGGAGGAAACAATCTGTTACCTAACTATTTGAAATGGTGAGGAACAGTTTTTTTCCTACCTACATGATGAAATATGAATGTAAAACGTATGGGTATCTGGGCCGAATCATCAATTGCCAACTGTTCCTCACCTCCGTACAATTTAGTAGTTTCTGAATATGCTATGTTTGTTTCATAGTAAGGTGCATATAGACGTAAAAAGACCTTTACTCAAAACGAGTAAAGGTCTGAATTCGCAGTTAAAAGAGTCCACAACAAAGACTGCTAGTAGACATAAATAAAAACAGTTTTTGTGTATGACAAAATACATGCACCTCTCCCTCGTTGAGTTTTAGCACTGTATAGCATAGGTACTGAAACCAGCTACGTTAAAAAAGGCCTTCATTCCGACCTTTCCTGTTGACCCATTGGCGTCTCTCGACATTTTTGGGCAGCAGCGTTTCTCTATACAGGAGCCTCACCTAACAGAGACCATATTCAATTACATGTTGAATGTTAGCACTGTAAAATCGTAGTGTCAATATCTTTTTTATCTGTGTTTTTAAAATATTAAATGGATTTATAATAGATATATGGGATGAAATGCATGATATTAATTATAAATAATGTGGAAAATAAATATTTTTATAAAAGGGGAATTTGTAATGGTACCACAAAATTTTATTATAAATATTGAGAATCAAAAGTGGTTGTTTAATGAGCAGGAAGATTTATGTTCTCACGGGGAAATTTATTTAAATGTGGATGGAACGATTATTACACAAACAGGTATGGATGAGGAATGGGGAATAAGTGAATCAGCTCTAGCTCTGTTACGAACTTTAGATAAAGAATATATTTGTGATATTGAAAATGAAGAGGGGCTTATTTTGCACGGATGTGGCACTATGCTCATGTTAGGATGCCCAATTTTAATTCATTGGACTATAAACCATATAGGCGAAAATGTGGTTTTAAAGGATTTTGTCAAAGTTATTTCTACTGATCAAAAGGCTATATACTATGAAGGGCTTCATATAGAAGTAAATGAAAATGAATATAGAAAACAAATTGTTTCTTTTGCGCTACAAGCAAAAGAATTATTCAATAAATCAAGTGAAAAGATAATTTTAGATGAGTTTGATCAAAGTATGTATACAGACTTGTGGACGGAATATAATCATTTGCTAAATAAGTATAAATAAAAAAGCACTGTAACCAGTGCTTTTTTATTATAGATTACGAGATTGTAGGGTTTTCAAAAATAACAATCTCTGAACTGTTTGTAGTTGAAACGCGTTGGGCGTAATATGTTAAAGCTGAAGAAATATATGCTGGTAACGTATCATTTGTATGTGATGTTGTATATTCATGGATTAATTCCTTTAAAGTTGTCCATTCTAATTGTGCTGGGTGATCAGACACGAAAGAACTTACCCAGCGATCAAATGAAGATGAAAAATCAGTTTGTAAACGAAATACTTCTTTCATAATAAAACGCTCCCTTAAAATGTAGTATAATCATTTTAACACAAAACACGAACGATTGCTAAATTTTTTAAGTATAACGTTCGTGTTATATAGTTGTCTAGATGATTGGTTATGTAAATTCAATTTGCCATTTGAAATAACATTCCGTAAGATGAGAGATAGAGTATATTTAGAGCTGGAGGAAAGAAAGTGGAATTTGTATTTTTAGGAACTGGTGCAGGTGTTCCTTCAAAAGGAAGGAACGTTTCAGCAATTGCTTTACAATTGTTAGAAGAACGAGGACAAACTTGGTTATTTGATTGTGGCGAGGCCACGCAACATCAAATATTACATACATCTGTACGTCCGCGCCGCATTGAAAAAATATTTATTACGCATTTACATGGCGATCATATTTTTGGATTGCCTGGTTTATTAGGTAGCCGTTCATTTCAAGGAGGAACTACGCCTTTAACGGTGTATGGACCGAAAGGAATTAAACAATTTATTGAAGTGGCATTATCGGTAAGTACGACACATGTGAAATATCCACTTGAAGTTGTGGAGATAACAGAAGAAGGTACCGTATTTGAAGATAATGAATTTTATGTAGAAACGAAAAGATTGTCACACGGTATAGAATGTTTTGGATATCGTATTGTAGAGAAAGATATACAAGGTGCTCTTTTAGTTGATAAGTTGCTTGAGATGGGTGTGAAACCAGGTCCAATCTTTAAACGTTTAAAGGATGGAGAAGTAGTTGAATTAGAGGATGGCACGATATTAAATGGAAATGAGTTTATCGGCCCACCTCAAAAAGGAAGAATTATTACTATCTTAGGTGATACGCGATATTGCGAAGCAAGTAGGGAGCTTGCGCAAGATGCAGATGTACTTGTCCATGAAGCGACTTTCGCAGCAGAAGATGAGCAACAAGCGCATGATTATTTTCATTCCACATCTAAGCAAGCTGCGAGCATTGCACTTCAGGCAAATGCGAAGCGATTAATCTTAACTCACATTAGTTCTCGCTATCAAGGAGATACATATAAGGAATTATTGAAAGAGGCAAGAGAGTTGTTTTCTAATACAGAAATAGCGACAGATTTGAAATCATTCCCAGTAGAAAAATAATAATTTTGTAAAAAATGGTAACGGTGGGTTACCATTTTTTTATGTCTAAAAAAATTTAAAAATAAAACTGTTATTATTTTATACTTATACTTGGATGATACAGAAAATTAGAATGGTTTGAATATATACGATAAAAATACGAAATAATGATTATTTAGAAAAACTGTTATATAAGTCAGATGACATACAAGTGATACAAATAGCAGGAATGGACTTTTATTCAGAACTTTTAAAATTCAACAAAAGTAAGCGTTTTATAAAAAACAAGCTATAATGAGGGCAGATTATAATTTATGATAAGTCACATGCTTTTTAGTTATTATCGTAACAAGTGAAGTTGACTAAACCATGAGAGAGTAACATGAGAATTATAATAGGAAAGATATCGCTTGTTTATGCTATCCTTGCAATGGCTTCTGTGTTAAACTTTGGATTGCTACCAGACTTTATTGTGGATTATCTTATATCATTTTTTAATGAAAATAATGCTAAGATTCTTATGTATTATTATAACTGGTATTATTTCAGGTTATATTGGATTACTTTTATTTAAAAATTATCCAATTCATACAGCAGAACAAATTCGTGGTACAACTGGAAAAGCGACAGATGTAGCAGGTTAATAGAATAGTAGAATAAATTTTTGCATAGAGGTTTAGGGGGAGTTATGATGAAGTATCGCTCAGTATTTGATATTATCGGTCCAGTTATGATTGGACCATCAAGTTCACATACAGCAGGCGCGGCAAGAATGGGGCAAGTTGCTCGCCAGCTGTTTCGTCATGAACCAGAAAGAGTAAGCATTTCGTTATATGGATCATTTGCAAAGACGTATCGAGGGCATGGTACGGATGTAGCACTAATCGGTGGAATATTAGGATTTGAAACAGATGACTTACGTATTCCAGAGGCGCTAGAAATAGCAAAAGAGCGCGGAATTGAAGTGGAATTCATTGAAGAAGATGCCAATGCACCTCACCCAAATACAGCGAAAATTCGTTTGTATAAAGGTGAAGAAGAAATTGAAGTTGTTGCTTGCTCAATTGGTGGCGGTAAAATTGAAGTTGTAGAATTAAACGGATTCGATCTTCAATTATCAGGCACAAGTCCAGCACTACTTATTGTAAATAACGATCGCTTCGGTGCTATTGCAGCAGTAGCTTCAATCCTTGCGAAACATGAAATTAACATTAGTACAATGAGTGTTTCTCGTAAAGAAAAAGGAAGAAGAGCGCTTATGGTCATCGAAACAGATGAATTATTAGCAGATGAAGTGATTGAAGAAATAAACGCGCAACAAAATATTTGTCAAGTAACTATTATGGAATAATTGCAGGGGGGACACACCATGTTTCGGAACGCAGCGGAACTAGTGGCGCAAGCTAAAGAACAAAATGTAAAAATCGCAGAAATTATGATTCAATGTGAAATGGAAACAAGAAGTATTTCACGTGAAGAAGTAATTGCTGGTATGGAAAAGAACTTAGTCGTAATGGAGCAAGCAGTAGAACGTGGTATTCGCGGAGTGAAATCACCAACTGGTTTAACTGGCGGAGATGCTGTAAAAGTTCAGGCGTATATGAATAGCGGAAAAGGCTTATCTGGAGATACGATTTTGGACGCGGTGAGTAAAGCTGTTGCAACAAATGAAGTAAACGCGGCGATGGGAATTATTTGTGCAACACCAACAGCAGGGTCTGCTGGAACAGTGCCAGGTGTACTGTTTGCACTGCAAGAAAAATTAAAACCGACACGCGAAGAGATGATTGAATTTTTATTTACAGCAGGAGCTTTCGGTATGGTTGTTGCGAATAATGCTTGTATTTCCGGCGCGGCAGGAGGTTGCCAAGCTGAAGTAGGTTCAGCAAGTGGAATGGCAGCAGCAGCTGCAGTTGAGATGGCTGGTGGAACGCAAGATCAAGCAGCTACAGCGATGGCGATTTCATTAAAGAATATGCTTGGTTTAGTATGTGATCCTGTTGCAGGACTTGTAGAAGTACCTTGTGTAAAACGTAATGCAGCAGGAGCTGCAAATGCGATGATTTCAGCAGATTTAGCATTAGCTGGTGTAACGAGTACAATTCCATGTGATGAAGTAATTGAGGCAATGTTTAGAATCGGACAAACGATGCCAGTAGCACTTCGTGAAACAGCTGAAGGTGGACTTGCAGCAACGCCGACTGGTCGTCGCCTGCAAGAAGAGATTTTTGGGAAGAACAATAACTAAGTGTAATTATAGAAAAAGGAGCTCAAATAAACTTGAGCTCCTTTTTTTATTTTTCTTTTGTTAGTTGTTCTAATGTTTTTCCAAGATTATGTGATCTTTCCGTTGCCTGTGTAATACAAGAAATAAGTGCTTGTTGAAATTTATGTTCTTGTAATACTTCAATGCCTGCCTCGGTCGTTCCGCCAGGCGAAGTAATTTCCTTTCGCAAAACAGAAGGGTGTTTTTCGCTTGCTTTTAGCATTTCAGCAGCACCAATCATCGTTTGAAGAATAAGTGATTTTGCAACATCTTCTTTTAAACCAATTTTTTTTGCAGCTTCTTCCATAGCTTCCACTACGTAATAAATATAAGCAGGTCCACTTCCGGATAATGCAGTGACAGCATGCATATCTTCTTCCTCTACAACAGAGACGAGACCAATCGTTTCAAATAAAGATGTTGCAGTGCGAATATGTTCCGCTGTTGCATGTTTCGAAGGGGAGATAGCGGTAGCTGATTTTAAAATGGCTGCGGATGTATTTGGCATTGCACGAATAATTGGAACGTCTTTTTGAAGTAGTTTTCTAATTGAGTGAGTAGAAACACCTGCTAGTAATGAAATAATAAGCACGTTATTATTTATGTATTCTTTAAAAGGGATAAGCGCCTCTGCAACATCCTTTGGTTTCATTGCTAGAAAAAGAATATTTGCATCAGTAAGTAATTCTTTTTTATTATGAGTACCTTTGACACCGTATTTTTTATGTAGCTCTTGTAATCTTGTCTCGTTAGAACGATTACTTACAGTAATTTGTTCACATTTAACAACATTTGCATGTAACAAGCCACCAATAATAGCTTCAGCAATAGAGCCTGCACCGAGAAAGGAAATGTTTTGAATAGACATGATGTTCCTCCTTTAATTTTGGTTAGAAATTCTTATAAATGTACATACATTCGTTTTTTTATAGGAAACACCTCTTTTTATCTGAAAATAATGACAAATATATATAGAAGTTGTAAACTGAAGAAGTATTCATTTTTGAACCGGAAAGAGACAGGGGGGCTAAGCATGACGGCGATTCACCGAATGGAGATTCCTGTACCATTTGCAGTGGAAACTGTGAATGTGTTTTTAGTTGAGGGGGAGACATTAACATTAATTGATACAGGGACGAATACAGAAGAGGCAAGAAATGCGTTAGAAAGTCAATTAGGTACATTAGGACATACGATAGAAGATATTGAAACAGTAGTCATTACGCATCATCATGCAGATCATTGTGGACTTTTAAATATATTTTCTGAGAAGACGAATATTATTGGACATCCTTGGAATGAGCCTTGGATCACACAAAATCCAGAGTTTTTAAAGCGGTATCATGAATTTTTTAGAGAGACGGCCTTACAGTTTGGTGTGCCAGCAGCATTTTTGAAAGACGATTCGTTATTGACGACGAGGACACTTAAATATTCTTGTAATAGATCGTTAACGCATACTGTGAGAGAAGGAGATCGTATTAATTCTTTGCCTGGATTTACAGTGCTTGAAACACCAGGTCATGCTTCTACTCATATTTCTTTATATAGAGAATCTGATGGAATATTAATTGGTGGAGATGCTCTCATTAGTCATATTTCTTCGAATCCAATACTAGAACCACCATATGAAGGGCAAACAGAACGGGCACGCCCATTACTACAATATAATCAAACATTACAGCGTTTAAGCGAAATGAATATTTCACGCATTTTATCAGGGCATGGGGAAGATGTTCTAAATGTGAAACAACTTATTGAAACGAGATTACAAAAGCAAGAAACACGTGCTTTTAAAGTACTTGAGTTATTAAAGGAAAAACCAATGACAGCATTTGAAGTATGTGTAAAACTATTTCCGGTATTATATAAAGAACAATTACCACTTACTATTTCAGAAACGGTTGGACAATTGGACTATTTAGCATATAATCAACAAGTGATGATTGATGAGTCATCGCAACAATTGATTTATTATGCAAAGTAGGTGACAGCAATGACAGGACGTTTACAAAATAAAGTAATCGTCATTACAGGTGCTTCTAGTGGGATTGGTGAGCAAGTTGCAATGCAAGTTGCAGCACAGGGAGCGACTCCAGTATTAATGGCTCGAACAGAAGAGAAACTACAAGCGTTAGTAGACAAAATTAAAGAAACTTATAATACGCCTTGCTATTATTATGTATTAGATGTAAGTGATGAGATGGAAGTACAGTCTGTTTTTTCAAAGGTATTACAAGAAGTGGGACGTATTGATATATTAGTAAACAATGCGGGATTTGGTATTTTTAAAACGTTTGAAGATGCGTCAATGGGTGAAGTAAAAGATATGTTCCAAGTAAATGTATTTGGATTAGTAGCATGTACGAAAGCGGTACTACCTTATATGGTAAACAAGAATGAAGGACATATTATTAATATTGCTTCACTTGCTGGAAAAATTGCAACTCCGAAATCGAGTGCTTATGCAGCAACGAAACATGCCGTATTAGGATTTACGAATAGTTTACGCATGGAATTAGCCAATACAGATATTTATGTTACAGCAATTAATCCAGGTCCGATAGATACAAACTTTTTTGAAATAGCGGATCAATCTGGTACATATGTAAAGAATATGGGACGTTACATGTTAAAACCAACATACGTAGCAGAACAAATCGTAAAGTCGATGCACACGAAAAAACGTGAAGTAAACTTACCGAAGTGGATGGGAATTGGCCCGAAACTTTATGCTTTATTCCCAGGTTTATTTGAACGTGTAGCAGGTAAATCATTAAGTAAAAAATAGGAGATTTCCATATGGAAATCTCCTATTTTTTATTGTTTTCCAGTTACATAATCATAAACAA
The DNA here is from genome assembly GCF_008042345.1 of Bacillus sp. AR8-1. Classification (NCBI taxonomy): domain Bacteria; kingdom Bacillati; phylum Bacillota; class Bacilli; order Caryophanales; family Bacillaceae; genus Bacillus; species Bacillus sp. AR8-1. The sequence continues at coordinate 47,401 of NZ_QNUB01000018.1, read as the reverse complement.
TATCCTCAATTTCCTCGTATAAATCAATTTCAATATTTGAATGAGTCACCGTTTGAATATGTTTCACTAGCATTTCCTGATCTTCTTTTGATATTGGACTGCATTGATATTGTTGAAAACTTTTTATAATCATTTTCTCAATTAATTTTTCGTTCATATTTTTCCCCGCCTGTATGTACGTATGTATTGTTTTATTGTACTTGAAGTGAAATAAAAAAACTACTATGCACTATTTTTGTATAAAAATTCGGTTGAGTATATTATTTTTCTAATAAAATTAAGTTTTTTTAGATTTAAAAATTTATAAATATTTAATTGACTCTATAAATATACAATATTATAATCATACTTAATTTAAAGAATCGATATGAGGAGGAACTTATGAAAGTCGCAATTATTGGAGCCACTGGATATGGGGGCATTGAGTTAATTCGTTTATTAGAACAACATCCATATTTTTCGATAGCATCTCTCCATTCTTTTTCACAAGTTGGTGAGTGTATAACAAATGTATATCCGCATCTTCGAAATGTCCTTTTTCATACGTTACAAGAAATTGATGTGGAGACGATAGGAAAAGAAGCAGAAATCGTATTTCTAGCAACCCCAGCAGGAGTATCGGCGGAGTTAACTCCCAAGTTATTAGCAGAAGGTTTAAAAGTAATTGACCTATCTGGAGACTTTCGTATGATAGATCCTTCGTCATATGAACTGTGGTATAAAAGGCCAGCAGCGAAAGAAGAAATTCTTAGAAAAGCAGTGTATGGGTTAAGTGAATGGAAAAGGACTGGGATTCAAAAGGCAAATTTAATTGCAAACCCAGGATGTTTTGCTACAGCCACATTGCTAGCGATAGCGCCGTTAGTACGTAGCGGCATGATTGAAGAAGATTCGATTATTATTGATGCGAAATCAGGGGTATCAGGAGCAGGTAAAACACCAACAACAATGACTCACTTTCCTGAGCTATATGATAACTTGCACATTTATAAAGTGAATGAGCATCAGCACGTTCCAGAGATTGAGCAAATGCTTACAGAATGGAATAGTGGATCACAGCCAATTACATTTAGCACACATTTAATACCGATATCTCGAGGAATCATGATTACACTTTATGCAAAAGTAAAACAAAAGATGGAAATAAAGCAACTTCAAAAATTGTATGAAGAAACGTATGAACAATCGCCTTTCATCCGAATTTGTACGCAAGGGAAATTTCCAAGTCCAAAAGAAGTGAGAGGCTCAAATTATTGTGATATTGGCATAGCTTACGATGAAAGAGCTGAAAGAGTTACGGTCGTTTCTGTTATAGACAATATGATGAAAGGCGCGGCTGGGCAAGCGATTCAAAATGCAAACATAATAGCGGGACTAGAAGAGACAACAGGTTTACAACATATGCCGCTTTATGTATAAGGGGGACATGATGATTAAAGTAGCGTCTATTACAAAATTAGAAAATGGTTCAATTGTAACGCCGAAAGGCTTTTCGGCAATTGGTACTGCAAATGGTTTAAAAAAGGAGAAAAAGGATTTAGGTGCCATCGTTTGTGATGTACCAGCATCATGTGCCGCTGTGTATACAACGAATCAAATACAAGCAGCTCCTTTGCAAGTAACAAAGGATAGTATAACGGCAGAAGGGAAGTTACAAGCAATTATCGTTAATAGTGGAAATGCAAATGCTTGTACTGGAATGAAAGGATTACAAGACGCATACGAGATGCGCGCATTAGGGGCGGAACATTTTGGGATGAAAGAAAATTACGTTGCAGTAGCTTCAACAGGTGTAATTGGTGTTCCACTGCCGATGGATATAATCCGAAAGGGAGTTGCAACTCTTATACCGACGAAGGAAGAAAGTGAAGCATATTGTTTTTCTGAAGCAATTTTAACGACGGATCTTATAATGAAAGAAACTTGCTATGAAATGATTATTGATGGGAAGAAAGTGGCGATTGCGGGTGTTGCAAAAGGTTCAGGGATGATTCATCCGAATATGGCAACGATGCTTAGTTTTATTACGACAGATGCTCATATAGAGCATGACGTATTGCAAACAGCGTTATCACAAATAACGAATCATACATTTAATCAAATTACGGTAGATGGAGATACTTCTACGAATGATATGGTCATCGTTATGGCAAGTGGATTATCAGAAACAAGGCCGATAAATATGGAACATACAGATTGGGAAACTTTCGTATGTGCTTTACAGCAAGTATGTGAAGATTTAGCGAAAAAAATTGCGCAAGATGGTGAAGGAGCTACGAAGTTAATAGAAGTAAATGTGCTAGGAGCTCAAACGAATGAAGAGGCAAAAAAAATTGCAAAGCAAATAGTCGGTTCGAGTCTTGTGAAAACAGCAATACATGGTGAAGACCCAAACTGGGGGCGAATTATTAGCAGTATTGGACAAAGTGAAGTAGCTATTCATCCGAACACAATTGACATTACTCTTCAATCTATATCGGTATTAAAAAATAGTGAGCCTCAAATATTTTCTGAAGAAGAAATGAAAGAGAGATTACAAGAAGATGAAATAGTCATTAATGTGTACTTACACTTAGGTGAAGAGACAGGATCAGCTTGGGGCTGTGACTTAAGCTATGAATATGTGAAAATAAATGCTTGTTATCGTACATAAGGAGAGAGAAGATGAGCGATTATATTGTAGTGAAATGCGGCGGTAGTATGTTGAATCAATTAAATGCTGTGTTTTTTGATTGTATAAAGAAATTGCAACAGAAGTATAAAGTGGTGATTGTTCATGGTGGTGGGCCAGAAATTGATGCCAAATTAAAAGATTGTAACATCAACGTAGAAAAAAGAGATGGATTACGCGTAACACCAAAAGAAGTTATGGATGTTGTTCAAATGGTGCTATGCGGAAGTACGAATAAAAAACTCGTAATGAATTTACAAAAGCATAATTTACTTGCTGTAGGTTGTTCAGGGTGTGACGGTAATTTACTTCAAGTTCAACCTGTCAGCGAGGAGATAGGATATGTGGGAGAAGTAAGTTATGTAGAAACAGCCTTATTAAAAGGATTAATAAATATGGGGTATATTCCTGTTATTGCTCCAATCGGGGTAAATGGTAATGAAATTTATAACATAAATGCGGACAATGCTGCAGCTGGGATTGCGGCCGCGTTAGGGGCAAAAGAGTTGATTTTTATTACGGATGTAGATGGAATATTACATGAAGGGAATTTGGTAAAGGAAACGGATGAATCTGAAATTGCAACTTTTATAGAAACAGGTGTTATTACAGGTGGGATGATTCCGAAAGTACAGGCGGCACTAGCATCATTAAAAATGGGAGTGCAAAAGATAAGTATTGTGAATGGTACAAAAGATTTTACTGAGGTTACGGGAGAGTGTATTGGAACGACGGTAACGAAAGGTGTGAGTATTGCATGACGAGTCATCTTTTTCAAACGTATGGCAGAAGAACTATTGAGTTTGTAAAGGGAACTGGAACGAAAGTTATTGATAATAAAGGTAAGCAATATTTAGATTTTACATCAGGAATTGGCGTATGTAATTTAGGACATTGTCACCCTACTGTTCTCAAAGGTGTACAAGAGCAACTTGATGATATATGGCATATATCTAACCTGTTTACAAACAGCTTACAAGAAGAAGTTGCGTCATTATTAACAGAAAATAGAGCATTAGATTATGTATTTTTCTGTAATAGTGGGGCAGAGGCAAATGAAGCGGCTTTAAAGTTAGCACGTAAGCATACTGGAAAATCTCTCGTCGTAACATGCCAGCAGTCTTTTCACGGTAGAACATTTGGAACGATGAGTGCAACAGGCCAAGATAAGGTAAAAGAAGGATTTGGTCCATTACTTCCATCTTTTTTACATATCCCTTTTAACGATATTAAAGCATTAGAGGAAGTAATGAATGAAGAAGTTGCGGCGGTAATGGTAGAAGTTGTTCAAGGAGAGGGAGGAGTAATACCTGCTGATCTATCTTTTTTGAAAGAGATTGAAACATTATGTAATAAGTTCGGTTCCTTATTTATTATAGACGAAGTACAAACGGGGATAGGAAGAACTGGAACACTATTCGCTTATGAACAAGTGGGAATAGTGCCTGATATCGTTACCGTTGCAAAGGCGCTTGGGAATGGGATTCCTGTCGGAGCGATGATTGGCCGGAAAGAGCTCGGAGCGTCGTTTACTGCAGGATCACACGGTTCAACTTTTGGCGGGAATTACATCGCGATGGCTGCAGCGAAAGAAGTATTGCAAGTAAGTAAAAAACCATCGTTTTTAAAAGAAGTACAAGAAAAAGGCGAGTACGTATTAGAGAAGTTGCAAGAGGAATTACAGCATGTCGAATGTATTCAAAATATACGTGGTAAGGGGCTTATGATTGGGATTGAGTGTAAGCATGAAGTTGCAAGTTTTATAGAACAACTAGAAAACGAAGGACTTCTCGTATTACAAGCAGGCCCTAATGTTATAAGACTATTACCGCCACTCATTGTCACGAATGAAGAGTTAGAACAGGCAGTATATATAATAAAAAAAGTAGTTTGTACAAAAAACGTATCAATCATATAAGGGGGAAGTTTCATGTCAACTTTACAAGTACCGAAATTAAATACGAAAGATCTTTTAACACTAGAAGAATTAACGAAAGAAGAAGTTATTTCTTTAATTGAGTTCGCTATATATTTAAAAAAGAATAAGCAAGAGCCTTTATTACAAGGCAAAATATTAGGGCTTATTTTTGATAAGCATTCAACTCGTACTCGTGTATCTTTTGAAGCGGGAATGGTACAACTCGGGGGACATGGTATGTTTTTAAGTGGGAAAGAGATGCAAATGGGAAGAGGAGAAAGCGTTTCAGATACTGCGAAAGTATTATCACAGTATATTGACGGGATCATGATACGTACATTCTCACACGCGGATGTAGAAGAGCTTGCAAAAGAATCGAGTATTCCTGTTATTAACGGTTTAACGGATGATCATCATCCTTGTCAAGCATTGGCAGACCTTATGACGATATACGAAGAAACAAATACATTTAAAGGAATAAAATTGGCTTACGTAGGTGACGGAAATAATGTATGTCATTCATTGTTGCTAGCGAGTGCAAAAGTCGGAATGCATATGACTGTGGCAACGCCTGTAGGGTATGAACCGAATGAAGAGATTGTAAAAAAAGCGTTAGCAATTGCCAAGGAAACAGGAGCTGAAATTGAAGTTTTGCATGATCCTGAATTAGCGGTGAATGAAGCAGATTTCATTTATACTGATGTTTGGATGAGCATGGGGCAAGAGGGCGAAGAAGAGAAGTATACTTTATTTCAACCTTACCAAATCAATAACGAACTTGTTAAGCATGCGAAGCAAACATATCGTTTCTTACACTGTTTACCTGCCCATCGTGAAGAAGAAGTAACAGGAGAAATTATAGATGGACCGCAGTCTATCGTCTTTGAGCAAGCTGGTAATCGATTGCATGCTCAAAAAGCGTTATTAGTGAGTTTATTTAAAAATGTAGAAGAGCCTTCCTAAAAGGGAGGTTTTTTTTATTAAAATGTCGGATGTATATTTGGTTAACCATTTCGATATCATTTATAATAAAAGAGAAAACTAAATTTGTTTTTCAGAGTGTGTAAGGACATACTACATATAAAAATATAGTTAAAGAGATGATGAGGGTGAAAACAACTAAGAAAACATATTCGTTTTTCCAGCGGATGTGGAGAATATTAAAGTTTCAATATTATAAGTTGCTTCGATCGCCAGAAGGCGCAAAGAAAGTATCGTTAGGGTTTGCTATAGGATTCGGCTTAGAAATGTTAGTCATTTATACGGCATCGCTCGTATATGTAATATTTTATCCAATCGTCAGGTTAGCAAAGGGATCTTTTCCTGCGGCAGTTATTGGCAATATTATTGGGAAAATATCGTTTCTCCCAGTATTTTTATTTCCGCTTGCGTATGCGCTAGGAAAAATGATTTATCCATTTCATGTACAGAAAATTAATCATGAACCATTTACGATATCGGACTTGTTTTCAAGTCACATTTTTACGATATTAAAGAGCTTATTACAAAGTGAAGTGTATGTATTAATTGGAATGACGATTTTAGGAGTTGTGTTTGGTCTCATTTCATATTTCGTTGTGCATTATTTATACGAAAAGAACCGTAAGTTACGTTTGAAGAAAAGGAAGAAACGAGTGAGAGAACCACTTGTACAATTATAAACAATGTCACATTCATTTTCTCCTTTGAATATGTTTAAGAAAAAGGAGGAGAGGGTAATGTATTATTATTACGTACCTCAAGTATATCCATATGTAAATTATTATCCGGTTTATGATACGAGTAGACAATACGAATTATATCGGCAACAACAATTACAGCAATTATCACAAATACCACAATTACCAACACAACAGCCTACACAGGAAAAAAAACCATATTTAACAACATGGCCATATTCCAATGTATACTATGGTAACTATTACGAATCATAAAGCTGCTTCTATTTAGAAGCAGCTTTATACGTTTGTTTTCAAAATTAAATTTTGAATGGTTTGAAGAGAATGAATGAGCTTTTCGCGCTCTTCCTCAGATAATGTTTGGAAATTTTCTTTTAGTTTGTCTAAAATGAATTGCTGATACTGATTTACTAATAATTTCCCTTCAGCTGTTAGGGAAATTAAAATGACCCGTCGATCTTTTTCGCTATAATGACGCTCTATTAGTTCTTCTTGAATAAGTTTGTTTAATAGAGGTGTCATGTTAGGCCGTGAAATCGCTAGCCGCTTGCCGATTTCGGAAACTGCTAATGTGCCGTTTTCATGCAAAAGCAGTAATACTTGTGTATGTGATGGCGGCATATGTCTTTGAGAAGAAAATTCTCCAGGAAGCATAAATTTGCGATAAAAAAGAGGCACTAGCGAAAGAAGATGATCAACAATACGTTCCCACTCGCGTGATTCCATATAAAGGCCCCCTTCCACTATCATTGTAACAAAAAAGACATGTTATAAAAATAGAATTGTTTCATGGGAATTTTAATATTTGTAGGCCAACACTTTTTTTGTAAATGAATCGGCAATAATCGTATAGCCTTTATCATTTGGGTGTACTTGGTCAAAGAGCAATTCTTTTTTATCATTCGATATTAATTTACGAATTGGCAAAACGATAGATGGTTGATTCACTTTTGCAATGGAATAAACGGATTCATTCCAGCCGTCTAAAAACATATCTGCATAACTTGCGATGGAGTCATCGAGTTGTAACGGGTTATAGAGTTCAGAAAGAATGAGTAAAGCATCCGGATTTTGATCTCGGACTGTCTTTACAATATTTTTTACATCCGCTTCAAAATGAGCTTTTTCTTTATTTAACATTTTAATACCGTCTATAACACCGACATCACGATTTAAGCGAAATAAATTATTTCCCCCAATATTAATTGTAATGATATTTGCTGCTCTAATTTTTTGCTTTACATCTTCTGATTGAACTTTTTTAGCGAGACGATCTGTTGTAAGACCGTTTACCCCAAGGTTTTCTACTGTAATTGGTTTGTGAATTTGTGCTTCTATTTGCTTAGAAGCTAATTCAGCAAATCCACCTTGTGTCGATCCATATCCTTTAGCGAGTGAATCACCTAATACAAGATGATAAAAAGATTCGTTTGTTTGCTTATCAATCCAATTTGGGGCAGATGTTTTTTCTGTTTTTTCTTCAGATTCATTTTGTTTTGTCTCGTCGTTCTTTTCAAAATAAGAATAAGAAATGATCAGAAGGAGGAGACAAACAATTGTTAAGATGACTTTTTTCATAAATTCATCCTCCTTGTAATTGGTAATTGTATCATATTCAGCAGTATTAGCAATGTAAGGGCATATTATATGTTTATGAAAAGTTTATAATAACTTTACAGAAAATTTGTTGAAGTTTGTCAAAAAATATTGACGATAGGAAAGAACTTTATATATGATAATGTCAGATAAGGTGAAACTTTAATGAGTGGGAGCTTTATTTCCTATTAATTAATAGTCTTCATCAATCGGGCGTTTAAGGGGACTACTCGTTAGCGCAGGGTGAAATGAAAATTGTGTCTCTAATAGAAGAAAAAAGGTATGTGGTTAGAGACAGATAGGGATTCATTTCATTATTTCTGGTAATTGTATAAGGGGGATTTTTTGTGAAAAAGTCAAAAAAAATGCTAGCTGGAGCAACTCTTGCTATTGGTGTTATAGCGCCGCAAGTATTGCCAGCAACAGCTCATGCGGATGAGCAAACTGGGGAGAGTACAGTTAACTTACGAATTCTAGAAACATCAGATATTCACGTTAACTTAATGAATTACGATTATTATCAAACGAAAACAGATAATAAAGTAGGTCTTGTGCAAACGGCAACACTTGTAAATAAAGCACGTGAAGAAGCGAAAAACTCTGTCCTATTTGATGATGGGGATGCATTACAAGGGACACCGCTTGGAGATTATGTAGCAAATAAAATAAAAGATCAGAAGAATCGTGTGGATCCTAGTTATACACACCCATTATATCGTGTAATGAATTTAATGAAGTATGACGTCATCTCTCTTGGGAATCATGAATTTAACTACGGTTTAGATTATTTAAACAAAGTGATTGAAAAAACGGATTTCCCGGTTATTAACTCGAATGTCTATAAAGACGACCATGATGATAAGGAAGAGAACGATGAAAATTATTTTAAACCATATCATATTTTAGAGAAAGAAGTAGTGGATGAAGCAGGCCAAAAACAAATAGTGAAAATTGGTGTAATGGGATTTGTTCCACCACAAATCATGAACTGGGATAAAGCGAACTTAGAAGGAAAAGTAAAAGCGAAAGACATCGTCGCAACAGCAAACATAATGGTGAAAAAAATGCAAAATGAGGGTGCGGATATTATCGTTGCATTGGCTCATTCAGGCGTCGATAAGAGCGAATATAAAGAAGTGAATAAAATGGAAAATGCATCATATCATTTAGCAACACAAGTTCCTGGCGTAGATGCAGTATTAATGGGACATTCACATACTGAAGTGAAGGATGTATTTAATGGTGTTCCAGTTGTAATGCCTGGTGTTTTTGGTAGTAACTTAGGTATTATTGATATGCAATTGAAAAAGGTAAACGGAAAATGGGAAGTACAAAAAGATCAATCTAAGCCACAACTTCGCCCGATTGCTAATAGTAAAGGTACCCCATTAGTAGAATCTGATCAAAAATTAGTTAATGAAATTAAAGATGAGCATCAAGCGACAATCGACTATGTAAATACACCTGTAGGTAAAACGAAAGCACCAATTAATAGTTATTTTTCATTAGTACAAGATGATCCTTCTGTACAAATTGTGACAAATGCGCAAAAATGGTATGTAGAACAAGAACTTAAAAAACCAGAGTACGAAAAGATTAAAGATATTCCGGTTTTATCTGCAGGGGCACCATTTAAAGCAGGTGGTCGAAACGGTGCAACATATTATACGGATATTCCAGCTGGAACGTTAGCGATTAAAAACGTTGCAGATTTATATGTATATCCAAATACGTTATATGCTGTAAAAGTAAATGGGGCACAAGTGAAAGAATGGCTTGAAATGTCTGCAGGTCAGTTTAATACAATTGATCCAAAGAAAACAGAAGAACAGCCATTAGTAAATATAGGCTATCCTACATATAACTTTGATATTTTAGATGGCTTAAAATACGAAATTGATGTAACACAACCGGCGAAATACGATAAAGATGGAAAAGTTGTAAATGCAAATACGAATCGTATTGTAAATATGACATATGAAGGTAAGCCAGTAGCTGATGATCAAGAGTTCATCGTCGCTACAAATAACTATCGTGGAAGTAGTCAAACGTTCCCAGGTGTAAGTAAAGGGGAAGTTGTATACCAATCACAAGATGAAACACGTCAAATCATTGTGAAGTATATGCAAAAAATAAAAGATATTGATCCAGCAGCTGATCAAAATTGGACATTTAAACCGATTGTTGCAGATAAATTAAATACAACATTTGATTCTTCACCAAATGCACAAAAGTATATAAAGAAAGATGGAAAGATTTCATATGTTGGACCATCTGAAAATGAATTTGCGAAATATGCAATTGATATAACGAAGAAGAATGATGATAAAGAAACTGGTGAAGGAAATCCAACGACACCGCCAACAGGTGGTGGAGAAAATCCGACGACACCGCCAACAGGTAATGGAGAAAACCCAACACCACCAACAGAAGAAGGTAATAATGGTAATGAACCAAAGCAAGATGGAAATAATACCGGATCTGGACAAACTACAACAGATGATCAAAATACAAAAGAAACAACAACAACTGTAAGTGAAAATAAAGAAGCTGAAAAAGATGAACGTGATTTACCGAAAACAGGTGCAAGTATTGCTTCTACAATTGGAGCTGGTCTTGCGTTTGTTGGAGCGGGATTACTTATGTTATTTAGAAGAAAGAAAGCGAATAGATAGTCGAGAAATATAAAAAGGATTACCGATTTGGTAATCCTTTTTGTTATATTATGAAACTGGTACTGCTTTTTCTTTTTTCCATGAAAGACCGAATCCAGTAAAACCGACGATAATGGTTACGACTGGACAAGCTAAACAGAAGATTGCGTATGGCAGGTAATCGAATGTTGGAACGCTAAGAACATTTGTTAAGAATACGCCACTGACACCCCATGGTACGAGTGGATTAATTACTGTACCAGCATCTTCTAATACTCGTGATAAATTACGACGCTCTAAACCGACTTCATCGTATTTATTAGCGAATGCTTGTCCTGTTAAAACGATGGATAAGTACTGCTCACCAAGTAAGAAGTTTACACCAATTGCAGTTGAAGCAGTAGAAATAATTAAGCGTGTACTAGTTTTTACGAAGCTAGAGATAATATTCATCAGCTGCGCTATAATGCCCATTCCTTGTAATAATCCTCCCATACAAAGAGCTAGGAAAATAAGAGCAATTGACATCATCATACTTTGCAGGCCACCGCGAGATAATAAGCTATCAATATCTTTGATACCAGTTTTAGAAACGTAACCGTCTTGCATAATTTTCATTAAATCAGCTAAAGAAGTGCTAGGTTTAAAAATAAAGAGAATAATAATTCCTACCACAATTCCTGCAAGTAATGTTGGAACTGCGGGTACCTTTTTAAATGCGAATAGGAACAGTAATAAAATAGGAATAAGTGTAACGATAGAAATCGTTGCATTTTTTTCTAGTGTATTAATAAATGCTGAGAAATCAACGTTTCCACCAGATCCGCTTCCTAAAATGAAAAATGCGATAAAAGCAATAATGAAAGCTGGCACTGTTGTCCAAAGCATGTTACGAATATGTTCAAATAAATCTACACCCGTTACAGCAGGCGCTAAGTTTGTTGTATCAGATAAAGGAGACATTTTATCTCCGAAGAATGCACCAGAAATAATTGCACCAGCAATAAGAGCTGGATCGTATCCAAGGGCAGTACCCATTCCCATAAAAGCAAGTCCTACAGTTGCAGCAGTTGTAAAAGCACTACCGATACTCGTTCCAACAATTGCACAAACAACAAAAACAGTTGGAACGAAAATTTTTGGAGATACAAGCTGGAAGCCGTATACCATTAAAGTCGGAATAGTTCCAGCTGCGATCCAAACGCTAATTAATACGCCTACAAGTAAGAAAATAAATATAGATGGAATACCAGCTGAAATACTACTAATCATCCCTTTCTCCATAGTAGACCAAGAGATTTTCTTCAGGAATCCAAATGCTAATAAAAGAACGATACCAAATAAAATTGGGATGTGTGGTGAAACTTCTAATTGAATAACACTAAAACCAATACAGAAAAAGATAAAAATTGTTAAAAGAACAGACTCAATTTTTGAAACCATTGTTTTCCCCTCCTAAGTAATGTAAAATAGCTCTTTTTTATATAAAATTCGCCAATATTGTATATTTCCTTCTAAAATTTAGAATTTTGTGACAAATTACCGGTAATTGTTAGTCCTTCTATATGATACGGAAATGATTGGATAAAAAAACGTCCCTGCATATAATTATGCAGGGACGAAGAAATCGCGGTACCACCCTAGCTTGTGAAATGAATGCGTCACAAAATAAAGGGTCATATGATATGCGCTTATAAAATAAAAAACGCCCCTGCAATATATGCAGGGACGAAAAATTCGCGGTACCACCCTAAATTGTGAAACAGTGTCGTTTCACCACTCTTTAGACATAACGGTCTATAACCGTCTTTCACTACTCCTCACGTTTCGTAAAAGAAGCTCCAGGGGGTAATTCATAATTCGCTCTGTACTGGTTCGCACCGACCACCAGCTCTCTGAAATCAGAAATCGAAATACTACTAAATCCTATCAACGCCGATTCATATGATGTTAGTTAAATTTTTATCATATTTTCATCTTACATGTCAATAAAAATATTAAATGTTTTTTAGGGAAATAAAGGATAATTGTTTTTAAAGCTGTAAAAATGTACGTTATAATGAATTTGAAAGGGGGAGGAAAGAGTGAAGAAAAAAATAATTCTTTTTACCACTTTATTAGTTATTGGAGGAAGTGCTGGAATTTACACAGCTTTTGCGGCTGAATCAGAGCAGTTGAAACAAAAGCAAATACAACAGTCAGAAGTGAAGAAAGTAAAAGAAATAGAAGAGAAGAAATCAATGGAAAAAGCAGCAGAAAAACTAGGAGTTTCTACTGAGGGGAAAACAAAAGAAGAGGTTACGAAAGAAGTAAATACCGCTAGATTTGAGAAGCGTCATGATTTATTAATTGAGCACGCTAAGCAACTTGGAATTGATACAGAGGGGAAAAAAGATGAAGAAATTATTTTAGAAATTGGAAAGATACAGCATGGAAAGTAGAACAACTTATCGTATGATAAGTTGTTCTTTTTTAAGAACTATTTGATTTTAAAATAATTGACAGTCATTCGGATTTAATGTTAACTATATTTATAAACAAGTTAACATTAGGGGTGACAGTTGTGACAATAAATAGTAGAACGATTGAAAAATCATCTTATACATATGAAGAATTAGCAGAGAAAAATAAAGCTTACGTATGGCACCCATTTACACAAATGAAAGATTATTTAGAAGAAGATCCTGTCATTATTGAACGTGGAGAGGGAAGAAAACTATACGATGTAAATGGTAATGAATATTGGGATGGTGTTTCATCTATATGGTTAAATGTTCACGGACATCAAGTACCGGAATTAGATGAAGCAATTCGTGAGCAATTAAATAAAATTGCTCATTCTACTATGTTAGGACTTGCTAACGTTCCATCTATTTTATTAGCAGAAAAAATTATTGAGGTTGTACCAGATGGATTGAAGAAGGTATTCTATTCTGATTCAGGTTCTACCGCTGTTGAAATTGCAATTAAGATGGCTTTCCAATATTGGCAGCATAAAGGGAAAACAAAGAAACAAAGATTCGTTACATTAAAAGAAGCATATCACGGTGATACAATTGGAGCTGTTTCAGTAGGAGCAATAGACTTGTTTCACCAAGTGTATAGTTCGCTCTTATTTGATGCGATTAAAATGCCGTATCCATATACATATCGTTCTCCTTACGGAAATAATAAGGAGGAAATTGTAAAAAGCCATTTAGAAGAAATGGAAGAATTGTTGAAAGAAAAGCATGAAGAAGTAGCTGCCATCATTGTAGAGCCATTAATGCAAGGTGCTGGCGGAATGATTACAATGCCAAAAGGATATTTAAAAGGACTGCGCGATTTATGTACAAAGTACAATGTATTATTTATTACAGATGAGGTAGCGACTGGATTTGGGCGTACAGGGAAAATGTTTGCGTGTGAACATGAAAATGTGACGCCAGACATTTTAACTGCTGGGAAAGGTTTAACAGGTGGATATTTACCAATTGCAGTTACGGTAACGACAGATGAAATATATAATGCCTTCTTAGGAGAATATGAAGAACAAAAAACATTTTTCCATGGACATAGCTACACAGGTAATCCGTTAGGGTGTGCCGTAGCAATCGCGAATCTAGAACTATATGAAAAAACAAATTTAATAGAAGAAGTGGCACGTAAAACGGATTATGTGACAGCGCAATTAGAAAAGCTCTTTGTGTATAAACATGTAGGTGATATTCGTCAGTGCGGATTAATGGTTGGTATTGAGCTTGTGAAGAATAAGGAAACGAAAGAAGCGTTTGACTGGACAGAAAGAGTCGGTGTTCAAGTATGTAAACGCTCAAGAGAGCTGGGTATGATTTTACGACCGCTAGGTAACACGATTGTATTTATGCCACCACTTGCTTCTACTTTTGAAGAGATTGATGATATGTTACGCATTTTATATAAGGCAATCTCAGATGTTACGGAGGGAGAATAATGAGTGGTTTTTTCATAACAGCAACTGATACTGAAGTTGGAAAAACAGTAGTTGCAGGTGCTATAGCAGGTGTATTTAGAGAATTAGGATATAACGTAGGGGTATATAAACCGTTACAAAGTGGGCATGTTGCATCAAACCCTGAGGGAGATGCGGCAAGGTTAAAAGTACTATCAGGTGTACCGACACAAGAAAATGAAATTTGCCCTTATTCTATTGAAGAACCACTTGCTCCGAGACTTGCCATGAAAAGAGCTGGAAGAGTAGTAAAGTTAAAAGAAATTACTGATTACTATAATGAACTATTAAAAGAGTTTAATAGCTTATTTGTAGAAGGAGCAGGTGGGCTTGCTGTCCCATATACAGAAGATGCTTTAGTAATAGATTTTGCAACAGAATTACAGTTGCCTCTTATTGTAGTAGCTCGTCCTACATTAGGAACAGTAAATCATACAGTGTTAACGATTGCTTACGCAAAGGCGCATGGCTTAACCGTAGCGGGTGTCATTTTATCAGGTTGCAAAGAATGTGAAATGGAAAGAGTGCAAGAAAATAAAGAGATGATTGAAGAGCTGAGCGGGGTACCAGTTTTAGGATTATTACCATTCTTTGAAGGTGAGTTTACGAAAGAAGAAGTATTGGAATCTGCAAAAGAATATATTATGATTTCAAAATTAGAGGAGTTTATCCAAAATGAATCAAACGTGGCGGGCGCATCTTCAATCTAAATTACAACAATTACATGAGCAAGGGCAGTATCGAAATTTATATGTAACAGAGAAGGCAGAAGAGACTTGGCTTATTCGAGATAAAAAAAGGATGTTAAATTTAGCGTCAAATAATTATTTAGGGTTAGCTGGAGATGAAAGGTTAAAAGAAGCTGCTATTGCCTGTACAAAAAGATGTGGAACTGGAGCGACTGCCTCTCGTCTCGTTGTAGGAAATCATCCATTATATGAAGAGGTTGAGAGAAGCATATGTGACTGGAAAGGTACTGAAAGAGCTTTAATTGTAAATAGTGGGTATACGGCAAATATAGGTGCCATATCTTCTTTAGCCTCTCGGCACGATATTGTTTTTAGTGATAAGTTAAATCACGCAAGTATTGTTGATGGAATCATATTAAGCGGGGCAGAGCATAAAAGGTATCGTCATAATGATTTGGATCATTTAGAGAAGCTGTTGAAAACAGCGTCACCTGAAAAGCGGAAATTAATCGTAACTGATACCATTTTTAGTATGGATGGTGATACTGCTTATTTGAGAGATTTAGTACAGCTGAAAGAGAAATACGGGGCAATCATTATAGTCGATGAAGCACATGCGAGTGGAATATATGGAATCGGCGGAGCTGGGTTATCTCATATAGAAAAAAATCTTGCTCAAAAAATTGATATACATATGGGGACGTTTAGCAAGGCTTTAGGGTGTTATGGTGCGTATTTGACAGGTGATGAAATTTATATAGAGTATTTACAAAATATGATGAGAAGCTTTATTTTTACCACAGCTTTACCACCAAGTACGTTAGGAGCAGTGCAAAAAGCAATTGAAATTGTAAAAGAAGATAACGAAAGAAGAGAGAACCTTATAGCAAACGGAGAATACTTCAGAACTAAATTAAGGGATGCTGGTTTTGATATTGGGAATAGTTCAACTCATATTGTACCGATTGTAGTCGGTTCAAATGAACATGCTTTACGATTTAGTAAAAGGTTGCAAGAGGCAGGGATTGCGGCTATTGCAATTCGTCCGCCAACTGTGCCGGTTCATAGCTCTCGAATTCGCTTTGCAGTTACATCGCAACATACAATAGATGATTTAAAATGGGCTATTGATCGAATTATTCACATTGCGAAAGAAGAGGAGATTTTCGTATGAACGAGCTAAAGATTATTTTTATACCAGGATGGGGAATGGAAGAGAATATTTGGGATTTAGTATTTCCGTATTTTAAAGGATACCCTGTTCAAAGCATAGATTGGCGTAATGTGAAAGAACGAAGTGAATTTGCGGAACGAATTGTAGATGTAGCGCATAATGACAACGTAATTTTAGTTGGATGGTCACTAGGAGCGTTAGCAGCAGTTGAAGCTTATAAAAAGATTCAGGCAAAAGGCATCGTATTAATTGGTGGTACTGCTAAATTTACAAATACGAGCGACTACAGTAACGGATGGAATGCTTTGCATGTAGAACGGCTGAAAAGGAATTTGGCGAGAAGGAAAGAAGATACGCTCAAGCGGTTTTATGAAAATATGTTTACGAAAGATGAGCTAAAAGAGAATAAAAACTTTGAAGACATTGTAGACCGTTTTAAAGGTGATTCTATTCAGTCTTTACAACTAGGTTTGGATTATTTAATAGAAACAGATATGAGAGAAGAACTAAAAGAAATTAAAGTTCCTATACTACTTATTCACGGAGAACAGGATGTAATATGCCCATTGTCTGCGGCACGTAGTATGACGGAGAATAGCAGCAGCGAGCTGAAAGTAGTAAGTGATGCAGGTCATGCGTTATGTGTAACGAATTTTGAATATTGCGCAAATGAGGTAATTCAATTTATAGAGGGGATACGACATGATCAACAAAACGTTACTACAAAAACGGTTTAATGGGGCAGCCGTATCTTACGATCGATATGCAAATGTACAAAAAAAGATGGCACATTCATTACTTTCAATCTTAAAGGAACGATATAGTGAAACGGCATCAATACGTATTTTAGAACTGGGGTGCGGGACGGGGTATGTAACAGAGCAATTATCAAAGTTATTTCCGAAAGCACATATTACAGCAGTTGATTTTGCTGAAAGTATGATTGCAATTGCGCAAACTAGACAAAATGTAAAAAATGTAACGTTTCACTGTGAAGATATTGAGCGATTACGATTAGAAGAATCATATGATGTCATTATTTCAAATGCTACATTTCAATGGTTAAATAATTTACAACAAGTGTTAAGAAATTTATTTCAACATTTGTCTATAGATGGGATATTACTCTTTTCAACGTTTGGACATGAAACATTTCAAGAATTGCATGCTTCGTTCCAACGTGCGAAAGAAGAAAGAAATATAAAAAATGAAACATCGATTGGTCAACGTTTTTATTCGAAAGATCAGTTGCTTCATATATGCAAGATAGAAACAGGGGATGTGCATGTTTCTGAAACATGTTACATAGAGAGTTTTACAGAAGTTAAGGAGTTTCTACATTCTATTCGAAAAGTAGGAGCGACTAATAGCAATGAAGGATCATATTGTCAAAGTCCCTCACTCTTTCGTGCGATGCTGCGCATATACGAAAGAGACTTCACGGGAAATGAAGGGATAATGGCAACGTATCATGCTTTATTTATGCATATAACAAAAGAGGGGAAGAGATGAAATGAAACAAGTACAAACAAAAAGGGATTGGAAAAAACTTGCATACGACGTAGTGGAAGAGAAGATGATTACGAAAGAAGATGCAATAGCGATATTAGAAGCTGATGATACAGAAGTTCTAGAAATTATGAATGCAGCTTACATCATTCGTCATCATCACTTTGGTAAGAAAGTAAAATTGAATATGATTATTAATACGAAATCTGGATTATGTCCTGAAGATTGTGGATATTGCTCACAGTCTATTATTTCAGAAGCACCGATTGATAAATATGCATGGTTAACGCAGGAGAAGATTGTAGAAGGGGCACATGAAGCAATACGCCGTAAAGCAGGTACATATTGTATTGTAGCGTCTGGTCGTCGTCCGACGGATAAAGAGGTAAATCACGTAATTGGAGCAGTTAAGGAAATTCGTGAAACGACAGACTTGAAGATTTGTTGTTGTTTAGGTTTCTTAAATGAAGATCAAGCAGGACGTTTAGCGGAAGCGGGCGTGCATCGTTATAACCACAACTTAAATACACATGAAAATAATTACGATAGTATTTGTTCAACTCATACGTATGATGATCGTGTTGATACAGTTCAAAAAGCGAAACAAGCGGGCATTTCTCCATGCTCTGGAGCGATTTTTGGCATGGGAGAAACAATTGAAGAGCGTGCTGAAATTGCATTTGAATTACAACGTATAGATGCAGATTCTATCCCTTGTAATTTCCTTGTTGCTGTAAAGGGAACACCTCTTGAAGGGCAAAAAGAGTTAACGCCAGTAGAATGTTTAAAAGTACTGGCAATGATGCGTTTTGTAAACCCGACAAAAGAAATTCGTATTTCAGGAGGACGTGAAATCAATTTACGTTCTGTACAGCCAATCGGTTTATTTGCAGCAAATTCTATTTTTGTCGGGGACTACTTAACGACAGCTGGACAAGAGCCGACTGCAGACTGGGGTATGATTGCAGATTTAGGATTTGAGATTGAAGAGTGTGCATTATAAGATAGATGAAAAAGCAAACTTGTAAAAAGGTTTGCTTTTTTTGTAAATAAAATGTAATAAATAGTTGTGAACGCTTGATATTATTGGTTTTTGAGCGGAAAAAAGAATTTTTGTGGACGAATTTTCCAAGCCCTAGTTGTACATAGTAAATATGTAATTTATATTGGGTTGGAGGATTTTACATGTACAAATACATATTAGCGATTATGACTTGTTTAATTTTAATAAAAGCAATAAGTTCTGATCCAGTTAAGGCTGCTGAAAATCCTGAACAAAAAGAGATGCAACAAAGAATCGAACAACACTTTCGAACGAAAGCTGAACATTTTGGATTGAAAACGGAAGGAAAAGATTTAAAGGAAGTTAGAAAAGAAATTACTATTATAGAAGAAGCGAAAAAAAGAGAGAATGTATGGAGAACAGCACAAGCTCTTCATATAAAAACAGAAGGAAAAACGATGAATGAATTAATAAAAGATGTACAAAAAAAGGTGAAAAAATAAAAAGAGGCCGAAGCCTCTTTTTTTATGCCCATTGTTTTGATAAGTGAGCCATTTCAATTGCAGCAACAGCTGATTCATATCCTTTATTACCAGCTTTCGTACCTGCGCGTTCAATCGCTTGTTCAATTGTTTCTGTCGTTAATACGCCGAAAATAACTGGGATGTCCATTTGTAGTGATAAAGACGCAACACCTTTTGCTACTTCATTACAAACGTAATCGTAGTGAGTTGTAGCACCTCGGATTACAGTACCTAATGTAATAACAGCATCATACTTTCCGCTACTAGCCATCTTTTTAGCGATTAAAGGAATTTCAAATGCACCAGGAACCCAAGCAACATCAATATCATTTTCTTCTACACCGTGACGCTTTAATCCGTCTAAAGCGCCGCCAAGTAACTTACTTGTAATAAATTCGTTAAAACGTCCAACAACAACTCCAACTTTTAATCCTGTACCAACTAAATGACCTTCGAATACCATAATAAATCTCTCCTTTAATTATAAGTTTAGTAAGTGTCCTAATTTGTTTACTTTCGTTTGTAAATACGATTTATTCTCTTCTTTTGCTGGCATTTGCAACGGTACACGCTCGACTACTTCTAAATCGTAACCTTGTAAGCCAGCAATTTTTCTTGGGTTATTCGTTAATAATCGTAAACTTTGTAAACCTAAATCTTTTAATATTTGTGCTCCGATACCGTAATCACGAAGATCAGCAGGGAAGCCGAGTTTTTCATTTGCTTCTACAGTATCGAATCCTTCTTCTTGCAATTTATAAGCACGAAGCTTATTAAGAAGCCCAATGCCTCTTCCTTCTTGTCTCATATAAAGAAGAACACCTTTTCCTTCACGCTCAATTTGAGCAAGTGCTGCATGGAGTTGTGGTCCGCAATCGCAGCGATGTGAACCGAATACATCTCCTGTTAAGCATTCAGAATGAACACGCACAAGTACCGGTTCACCTATTGAAATATCACCTTTTACAAGTGCGATATGTTCTTTCGTATCTAATGAGTTAGAATAGCCAATTGCGTGGAAAGTACCGAAATCTGTAGGTAATGTAATTTCCACCTCTCTCGTCACAAGTGTTTCATGATGGCGGCGGTAAGCAATTAAATCTTCTATTGTAATCATTTTTATATCAAATTGTTTTGCGCATTCTATTAAATCAGGTACACGTGCCATCGTGCCGTCCTCATTTATAATCTCGCAAATAACTCCAGCTGGTTCGGCACCGCATAGCTTCGCTAAATCAACAGCAGCTTCTGTATGACCTGCACGACGCAGGACACCGCCTTCTTTCGCAATTAATGGAAAGATATGTCCAGGTCGATTGAAATCAGCGCCTTTTGATGCGGGGTTTAACAATTCTTGTATCGTAGTTGCACGTTCGTGAGCGCTAATCCCTGTTGTTGTAGAAACATGGTCAATGCTCACTGTAAACGCAGTATGATGTGAATCTGTATTATGAGATACCATTGGTTCTAATTGTAGACGTTCTGCGTACCCTGCTGTAATCGGTACACAAACGAGACCACGGCCATGTGTAATCATAAAATTAATTGTTTCTGGTGTAATGTACTCTGCTAAAGCAATAAAATCGCCTTCATTTTCTCGGTTTTCATCATCACATACGATAACGACTTTACCTTGTTTTAAATCTTCTAGAGCTTCTTCAATACGATGAAACATTATGCTTCCCCCTTATAGAAATCCGTTTTCTTGTAAAAAGCTTTCAGTCATTGAACCTACTCGTTTTGTAGGTTTAGTAATAAAGCGTTCGATATATTTACCAATCATGTCACACTCAATGTTTACGATATCTCCGGCATTTTTTTCTCCAATGACAGATTCGCTTACTGTGTGCGGGATGAGTGAAATCGTTATGGAAGATTCGTCTATATCAAATATCGTTAAACTCGTTCCATCAACAGCAATGGATCCTTTATGCAAACAATAGCGCAGCAGTTCATCAGAAATTGCTATTTTGTAATAGACGGCATTGTAATGTTGTTTTTTATTTAAAATCGTTCCGATGCCATCAATATGTCCTGAAACGAAATGTCCACCGAATCGTCCGTTTGCAGCCATTGCTCGCTCTAAATTTACTTTAGAGTGCGGTTTAAGCATGCGAAGTGATGTCGACTGCATCGTTTCAGGCATTGCATCAACTGTAAATGAATTAGTTGTAAAGCTTGTTACAGTTAAGCAAATACCGTTCACCGCGATACTATCACCTAAGTGAACATCTGATAAAATTTTCTTTGCATGAATCGTTAATTTCATCGCTTCTCCGCTTTGTTGCATGTTTGCTATCGTTCCTAATTCGTCTACAATTCCTGTAAACATTCCGTCACCTCGTTTCGGGCATTCGCAACAATTTTTATATCATCACCAATTTGTTTCATCTCTTGAATTTTCAAGGAAAGCGCATCTTGTAATTTTGAAAAACCATTTCCTCCAAATAAAGTAGGAGCATCTTTCCCACCAATTAATTTCGGGCTTATATAGGTTACAATTTCATTAAAATTGTTTGTTTTTAAGAAACTTGCATGAATCGATTGGCCACCTTCAACGAATAGAGAAAGAATTTGTTTTTCTCCAAGAAAGGAAAGAAGGTCCTCAATTTCTATATGCTTCGTTTCCATTTGGAATATAGCTATATTTTTAGATTCATAAGAAGATATCTTCTCTTTCTTTACATCCTTACCGACAATAATCCATGTCGGTGCTAAACCATCTGTTATAACATGAGAAGATGGTGGTGTTCGTAAATGGGTATCTAAAACAACGCGAATAGGATGTTTCCCACCATTTGGAATTCTTGTTGTTAAATGAGGATTATCAGCTATAACTGTATTCACTCCAACAAGAATTGCATCATGTATATGGCGATATTGGTGAACATCAGCACGTGCTTCTTCACCTGTAATCCACTTACTTTCACCAGTTACAGTTGCTGTTTTTCCATCTAAGCTCATCGCTGTTTTGATTGTTACAAAAGGGCGTTTCGTTTTCATGTAGTGAAAAAAGTAGCGATTTAATAAAACTGCTTCTGCTTCAAGAACACCGGTAGTTACTTCAATTCTAGCTTCCTCTAATCTTCTTTTTCCGTTACCAGAAACGAGCGGATTACAATCGAGAGTAGCAATTACAACACGCTTAACTCCTTTTTCGATGAGCAATTCACAACAAGGTGGTGTTTTTCCAAAGTGGCTACACGGTTCCAGTGTTACATAAACGGTAGCGTCTTTGGCGTTCTGACCAGCCATTTGAAGGGCATGAACTTCTGCGTGTTCTTCACCAGCCCGTAAATGAGCCCCCATACCAACGATGTTTCCATCTTTTACAACAACAGCACCAACCATAGGATTTGGACTTGTTTGTCCTGATGTTCCTTCTGCTAACTGCAGGGCAATCCTCATATATTCTTGATCTGTCATTTTCTTCACCTCTCCTAAAAAAATCAAAAAACCCCAAGGATTTAATATCCTTGGGGTTTGGGAGACGTGATTTCTAGAAATATAGTTTGAATACGAAAGCATAGGAAAGAAACCTAACGATAATTGATATTTCTGCATAAGGAAAAAACCTAGCAAAATATCGAATTTTTAAACGCTAGTTGTCTCTTTTTATTTCAGTATAAAAAATAAGTATAGAAAATTAAACATATATAAAGAATCAAAATGAATCTTTAAAAATATGCATACTGAAATAAAAGTGTATTCACTATATAAAAAACTAGAAACATATCCTTCTCCCATCCAGACTATACTGTCGGCCCTAGAGTTTCACTAGATCCACCGTTTTCGAGTTGAAAACGGGTCACGGACTTAGAAGTTTTCACTTCATCACCGCCGGTTGGGAATTTCACCCGACCCCGAAGGATGCTGTTTGCTCAAATTATAGCACAAAAAAAATAAAAGGCTAGTAAAAAATATTCGAATGTGAAGAATTGTGTGAAAATATATGCAGGCTGGAATGGAAATAAAAGTATTAGAAATGTTGTAAGGAGAAGGGATATAACGGAGTTGCTAAAAAGAAAAAACATGCACAAAAAAATGTGCATGTCACATGTAAAATTATTCTGCCTCTGGTACTCTAACAACAGACTCGAATTTACCTTTATGCGAAGCGTCGCAATAAGGCATATTTTTTGATAAACCACAACGGCATAAAGAAAATGCCGGTTTTGCTGGGAATACATTCCCTTGTGAGTCGACTAATTCCACGTCCCCTGTAACGCGAAAAGAGCCATTATCATTTACTTTAATTTGTACTTTTGCCAACGTTATCCCTCCTTCCCAAACGCTTAATTTCATCATATAATCAAGGGAAGTGCTTGGCAATATAAAGTGAAACTTTAATTAGTGGGGGAGGCATCCCCCACTAATTATTATTTGAACCAATCGGGCTTTTAGGGGCAGTTAATCTCCCGCCTAACTTCTTTGTTTCAGCCGAATTTTGAGGTGGGAGTTTTACTGCCCACAAATAGCGGGGAAAAAAGAGCACTTTGTTTGAGAAAGAAGAGAGTGTTATAATAGTTTTCATAACTGACTAGAGTAAGGTGACGAGAGATGGATAAACAATTACATACATTACGAAACATTGCAAATGAGCGCACGTGGGCATCATTTTTGAATGATAATCATCCATATAGTTTGTTACATTGGTCCATTGCAGGTGTAGGGCAAGAGGTAAAGGATGTTTGGTTACTTCAAGATGAAGTAACATTTCAAACGACAGAATTTCCAACGTTAGATGATGCAATGCAATGGATTTCTGAAAATATGGAACAAGTTACAGACGTTTTAGCGCAATAAAAAAACAGGCTTATGCAAGCCTGTTTTTTGTTTCTTTCACATATGTGTTTAAAAATTGATCGATGGCTGCTTCGTACTCTTCTTTATTTTCGTTATAAGAGCAAGCGTGTGCACCGTGTTCTGCAATATAAAGTTGCTTATTATTTTCTTTCGCTTCATATAACGCTTTTGTCATATCAGCTAAAATATAGTCGTCATCTTTACTATGAATAAAGAGAACGGGATTGTTAATGTTTTTTATACAGTCGATTGGTGAAACTTCACGAATTGTATAACCGTCACGAACTTTTAAAAATGCGTTTGCTAAAGGTAATAAAGGCCATTTTGGTAAATGGAATTCAACCTTTAAACGGTGCTGTAATTGTCCGTGAAAATCAGAGAAAGGACAATCTGCAATATAGAAATCAGCGCCATCTTCTACAAGTCCTGCGTATTGAAGAATTGTTGCGGCTCCCATAGATTCACCATGAATACCAAGTGTAATATTGGTTCCAAAACGGTTTTTTAGCCAGTCAACTACGGATTTCAAATCATGCTTTTCATAGTATCCATAGCTTGTTGTTTTTCCGCCAGTTTTACCATGACGACGATGATCGTAAATGAGGACATTATATCCCCTTTTTAAGAATAAGTTTGCATATTTTACAGAGTTTATTTTATTTACAGTTACACCGTGGCAAAAAACCATAAACTTATTGGAATGACCAGCAGGAATGTAATATCCGTGAAGGTCGTATCCGAATTGTGAAGGGATATGAATTTCTTCTTTATGAAGAGCATCAAAATCCTCTATACGAAAATGTTTTTTCGTTTCTCTTTCGAGTACTTCTTCCTCTGTTTTTTTCTTTAAGTACATCACTTTATTTGTAAAGAAAATCCCAAGGGCAGTTATTGCACCTAGTATAGTAAACAATGCTGCAAAAAAACGTTTCATACTTTACCTCATCCTCCAAATACCGTTACATGTGATACACTTATATTGTATCACAATGATATAAAAGGGGAGAAATAGGAAATGCTGCATATACAAAAAATTACGCCAGCGATGAAAGAAACAATCCGAATGTTCATGTGTAAGAACTGGGGAAGTTCATTGATGGTTTCACGTGGTAAGGGACATCAGTTAGAAGAGTTGCCAGGATTTGTTGCGCTCTCAGATGACAGAATAATCGGAATTATAACGTATGAAGTGACCGGAAATATGTGTGAAATTGTATCGCTAGATAGCTTTGAAGAAAGAAAAGGAATAGGGACGAAACTTGTGGATTGTGTATTACAAGTTGCAGAAGAAGAGCGGTGCAGAGAGGTTTGGCTTATTACAACAAATGATAATATGAATGCGTTACGATTTTACCAAAAACGTAATTTTGTAATGACTAATTTATATGTGAATGCGGTAGAGAAGGCACGAAAAATAAAGAAAGAAATTCCACGTATTGGATATGATAATATCCCAATTTTACATGAAATTCAGTTGGAGTATCATTTAGTCAAATGATGTAACAATTTTCAGAATTGTGAGTTATTAATCTTGACGGATAGTGTAATTTAGGTTACCGTAAAATTGTAATCTATTACCATATTAAGGGGTGACGATGTGGCAACTATACGTGATGTTGCAAAATTGGCAGGTGTTTCAGTCGCAACCGTTTCACGAGTTATTAATGAAAAAGGATACGTTCATGAGGACACAGTAAAACAAGTAAAGGAAGCAATTGAAGGATTACGTTATAGGCCAAACAGTGCAGTGAAGCCACTATTTAAAGAGAATTCAACGATAATTGCATTACTTGTAGATAATTTATGTAACCAATCAAACATCACTTTGCTACATTGTATTGAGGAAATAGCATATAAAGAAGGCTATCAAATCATTATTTGTAATATAGAGAATAAAGATAGATACATACATATGCTGAAGCAAAATAACATTGCAGGTGTTATTTTGACGAGAGCAGTTTTTAAAAGTGTAGGAGAAATTCCATTTCCGTTTGTTGTGATCGATGAGCAACAATCACATAGAAATTATTATGAAAGTGGACAGAGAGCTGTTTCTTTATTAAAAGAGAAAGGGTGTCACTTTCTTGCATATTTCGGTGAGGGAGAAGAAAGTGAAGAAATGGAAGATTATATAGCAGGGTTTTTAGACGCTGTTTGGGATGAAGGAATCTCTTATCGAGAAGAATGTGTACAAGGGTATACAAATAAACAATTTATTACATTATTGCAAAACAATCCGTATATAGATGGAATTGTAACCTCAAGTGATCAGATTGCTATTGAGTTAATTCGGTCAGCGAGATTTCTAAATATACATATACCAGATAAATTAAAAATTGTTGGACCTAATGGGAGCATAGAGTATGAATGGATAGGTTCATCACTACCGGCAATTGAAAGCTATGTCAAAGATAATGGAAAATTAGCTTTTCAACAATTAAAAGGAAAAATAAAAAAGTAAAAGGTGCGTTTTATACGCACCTTTTTATAATGTAATTGCGGCAATAAAACCAAATATAAGTAACGGTATATTGTAATGTAGAAAAGTGGGTACACATGTATCCCATATATGATGGTGCTGACCATCAGCATTTAAACCGGATGTTGGTCCAAGGGTACTATCCGATGCTGGAGATCCTGCGTCACCTAGTGCTCCGGCTGTACCGATAATTGCAATTGTGGCCATTGGACTAAATCCAAGCTGAATGCAAAGAGGTACAAAAATGGTTGTTAAGATAGGGATGGTTGAAAAGGATGAACCAATTCCCATTGTAACGAGAAGTCCAATAACGAGCATAAGAAATGCAGCGAGTGGTTTGTTATTTCCGATTATATGTGCACTCGTTTGCACCAGAGATTCAACATGTCCTGTTTTTCGAAGAACAGCGCCGAATCCAGCGGCAGCAATCATAACAAAGCCAATAAAGGACATCATACGCATTCCGCTTGTTAATATCGCATCTGCTTCTTTAAGTGGTAGACTGCCACTAACCGATAAGACGATAATACCTGCTAAAGCACCAAAAATCATTGATTCTGTTGTTAATTGAACAGTTAATGTAGCAATGATAGATAATAACCCGAAAGTAATGCTACGTTTTGTATAGGGAACGATTTCATTTTCGGTAGTATGAATTTGTTCTGTTTCATACGTACGAGGTTTTCGGTACGTAATGAATACCGCTACACATAATCCAATAATCATACCAATTGCTGGAATAGTCATTGCTTTTGGAATAAGTGTGACATCAAATGTAAGGCCGCTTTGCGCAGCGTTGGTTTGTAATACGTCATGATAAATTTTTCCGAATCCTGCAGGGATCCACATATAAGGAGTAATCAATCCAAATGTAATAATACATGTGACAAGTCTGCGATCCACTTTCAGCTCATTTAATACTTTTAAAAGTGCTGGAATTAAGATGGGGATGAAAGCAATGTGAACAGGAATCACATTTTGTGAGAAACAAGCCATCGTTAAAATAATGAATAAAATAAGTATTTTAGAATAAACTTGTTTTTTCGTGTCTTGTTCATTGCCAATCCATTTTAATGCAGTTTGAATCATAGCATCTGGAAGTCCTGTTTTGGAAAGGGAAATAGCGAAACCACCAAGCATTGCATAACTTAAAGCGATTGGAGCACTGTTTCCAAGACCAGTTGTAAAAGTGTTAATCGTTTCTGAAATACCGAGTCCGCCGATAATTCCGCCTGTTAAAGCTCCAACAATGATGGCGACAATGACCTGGACACGTAACAAACTAAGCAATAGCATAATTGCTACTGCGACGAGTACAGCGTTCATAATAAATGTAATCTCCCTAAATTTTTATTCTGTTAAGACAAGTAAATATGAAACATTTTGCGATGTTTATACATACTTGCGACATATTATTATAAAATGTTTTCTATGAAATGTAAAAGAGCCTTTTGTTACTAATGCTGAAAAGCTAGCTCTTGTTTAATTGATTGCAAAGAATTAGCGAATAATTCTGGTTCTTCTAAATCAGGAGAATGTGCTGAATTTGGGAACCAAATCATCTTTTTTATAGGCGCTTCAATAATATCGCAATATTCCTGAACGAGTGCATAAGGAGTTTGATAATCATAGCGACCAGAACAAAAATAAACTGGGATAGATAAACTTGAGATAGAAGAAAAGAAATCGATTTTCAGCATTTCTTCCCATAAAACGCCAGATTTTAAATTTCCTGCGAGAAACTTGAACCAATCTAATAGCGTATACTCAGGAGAAAAGAAACCTTTTCGTATGAAAGAAAAGGAAGATCCGTTTTGGATTGCGCCTCCAAATGTGCCAAGCCACTTTCTTTGAATAATGAGACGTCTCGTATCTAAAAATGGTGGTTTGCCTAATTTTAAAAGGGAAGCTAATGCTTTTTTATGATCATGTTTTTTTGCAGAATGAATTAAATGTTGATATAGCAATTCTTCATTTTGTTTCATATGTACAATTTGCCCAATACCGATGTAAGCCTCGATATACTTTGGATATTGATGTGCTATGTTAAGCCCAATAATACTTCCCCAAGAATGACCAGCGAGAAATAGTTTTTGTTTGTTGAACCTTTTAAGTACATATTGAATCACTTCTTTTGCATCGGAAACGAATTGTTCAATTGTGAAATTTGCTCCGAAATCTTTCATTGAAAAGGATTTACCAGCCCCGCGCTGATCCCAATTAATAACAATAAATTGCTTCTCTAATTCTTTTTGAAAATGGCGAATAAATCCGATTTGTGCCATCCCAGGTCCGCCGTGACAGCATAATAAAATAGGTTGCTCTACGTTTTGTCCACGCATAAGGAGAGTTTGTTTTCGATTATTTATCATAACGCTTTCTATCGTAGCGATACTATTAGGAATGAGTTGTTTGTTTTCGTTATAGAACTGAGGGGTGTAGCTACGAAAAAGCATATTGAAAACCTCCTTTTGTGAAATCGTATGAATCGCACAGGCTATTCATTTTGCATATACTGTTAGAAAATCATTGTAACATACCATACTAGTGTCATTTCAACACGGGAGGAGGGAAATTGTGACGATTGGAGAAATTATAGATGGTTTAAACAGACGTGAATCCATCGCTATTATAGCAAAACGTCTTGAAATAAGCCCGTATACATTATCGAAGAAATTAAGATTGATTGGATACGAATATGATGGAGAGCAGAAGAAACGTATTTTTGTAGGAGATGGAGAAGAACCACGTCACTTACAACTCCAAGAAGCGACCGCCCTTCAATATGAGAAAACAGATTATCAATTATTAATTTACGAGCAATTACAAAGCATTTATGAGTTACTAAGAAAAAGAGGCGAAGTAATTGCACCAATTATGAGTAAGAGTACAGAGAAAAAGAGACGAACCTTTTCTATTAATACAGAAATATTAGCAAGATTGGACCTTATATCAGAATCGAAAGGAATTCAAAAGTCTAAACTTGTAGAAGAGGCGTTGCAACAATTTTTACAGCAATATGAAGTTGACAAAACATCACATTTTGATAACTAAAGAAAAGGATACTATGTTCATTGGAAGAACGAGTATCCTTTTTATGATGTATATTACGTATAAAATAGAGGATCAGTACAAATCCTTTATGGCGTGAAAAATAAAATTTATTATTAGAGAAATACTTAATTTACTTTTTGAATTCTTCCATCAATAACTGGCTGAATTGGTTCTTTTAATTGTTTTACGTAATCGACTAACGCTTCAAAGTCGTTTGGACCAGTTTCTGCATTTTTACCATTTTTAAATGATACGAATCCGTCACCGCCAGAAGCTAAGAAGGCATTTGCAACTACGCTATACGTTTTAGATGGAGATAATTCTTCTCCGTTTGTTAAACGTATATTTGTAACTTTTTCACCGTTTGTTTTATTTGCATCCCACGTATATTGAATACCTGAAATTTGAAGCATTCTTGTTGTTCCTTTTTGCCATTGCTGATTTAAAATATCGCGAATGTCTTGACCTGTTAAATCTACTTTAATCAATTGATTTCCAAAAGGTTGAATGCCGTATAACTCACCCCACGTAATATCACCAGCATCTAAGTCATTACGAATGCCACCAGGATTCATGAGGGCGATTTGAGTTTGCATCGTTTGACGCTGAGCATCGGCAACTAAATTTCCAAGAGTGGACTCACCAGCATCATTTTGTTTACGGTCGATAGGTGCTGTAGATTTTCCGACCACTTCATTTACAAGTGGTGCGATTTTTTCTTTATATTGATCTAGTTTTTTCTTTACTTGTTTATCAGGTTCTACACCTTCATGATACGTTGTAACAACTTCAGCTTTTTTCTTTACAATATCCTTTGTTTTACGATCAATTGTTACATCCACGTCTGAGAAAGCCGTTCCGTATGAATTTGCTTGGACAATTAGTTTATTATTTACTGTACCATTTACATACGTATGACTATGTCCACCGAAAATAACATCAACTTCTGGGTCTGTTTCATTTGCAATTCGAGTAAGATCGCCATTTGTTACCCCAGACTCATCGGTTGTTCCACCGACATGAGCAAGAACGACGATCGATTTAACGCCGAGGCGTTTTAATTGTTGTGTTGATTTATTAATTGCTTCTACTTCATCAGTAATTTGTACATTTTTAAGCATCGTAGGCATAACAACATTTGGTGTATCAGTTGTAACAACACCAATGAATCCAACAGGAACACCATCTACCATTTTTACAGTAAATGGTGGTAAAAATAAGCGGCCAGTTGATTTGTTATAGAAGTTAGCAGCTACATAGGGGAAGTTAGCCCCTTTGAAATTCCCTGTTTTTTCATGATATCCACCGTAAATGAGGCGTTTCATTTCATCAATGCCTTCATCAAATTCATGGTTTCCGATTGTACCAACATCAAATTTTAAATCATTTAAAAATTCAATCGTCGGTTCATCTTGTAATAATGCTGAAACTGGTGGACTAGCTCCGACGATATCACCAGCATGTACAAGAAGTGTATTAGGGTTTTGTTTTTTATGTTCTTTTAAATAAGTAGCTAAGTAATCAGCGCCACCAGCTTCTTTATTATTGATTTTTTTAACAGTATCTAGTTGTCCATGGAGATCATTAATACCAAGCATTTGTACGTCTATGTAGCGGTTTTGTTCAGCTGGATTCTGAGATGGGGGAGCGGCAAATACGCTTGAAAAAGTAATGGTGCTTAAAACAGCAACGGCAGGAATAATTTTTTTCCACATAATATAATTCTCCTTTTTTTATAATCTGACATCATACGACATAATTTTAATAGATTCATAGGATTATAGCTACATAAAAATTTAGTCTTTTCGAAAAATTAACATATTTACAAAAAGTGAATAATAGAGTAAAGACCCTTTTTTATTGTCGATTTCATTGTGTATCTACTATAATGGAGAAAAAAGTAAAAGGTGAGTAGCATGAAGAAAAAGAAACAAAGACAAATGCAAAGACAATCACAAGTGAATCAACCAAAGAAAGAAACACTTACATTAGGCGATCAATTAAATGATTCACTCATGCAACAATTAAAGAGTAAGAAGAAAGAGTTGCAAGTGAGGGAAGAGGAAAAAGAGGCAGCTGAACTGGAAAGAAAGCGCCAAGAACAAAAAGAACGTGAAAAGAATAAATCATTTGAAGAACTGCTAAGTGAAAGTAACCTTACTTGGAAAGACTTTAAATAATAAAAAAATGATCAGTGAAATACCACTGGTCATTTTTTGACGAGCTTGTAAGAAAAGGGGAGTTAGAATGAGAAAAATTGTCGTTGTTCCACATGAAAACCATTGGAGTGAAAAATTTCAAATGGAGGCTAAAAGATTAAAATCAGCGATGCCAGAAACGGTAAAAATTCATCATATTGGAAGTACGTCAGTTCCCGGACTGGCAGCTAAACCTATTATTGATATGATTATGGAAGTAGAAAATATCGAAAGAGTAGATGGGTGGAATGAACGATTTATAGAGCTTGGTTACATCGTAAAAGGGGAAAATGGTATTTCAAGACGCCGATATTTTATTCATGGAACTGAAGAAAAACGCTCGTATCATTTACACGTGTTTGAAAAAGGAAATCCAGAGATAGTAAGGCATTTAGCATTTCGTGATTATATGATGGCTCATTGTGAAGAAGCAGAGGCATATGCAACCTTAAAGAAAGAATTAGCCGAAAAGTATACATATGATGGCGCGTTATATACGGAAGGAAAAAATGAGTTTGTGCGCAATGTGGATGAAAAAGCGAAAGAATGGAGAAAAAATAACGTGAATGAATGAGTTCACGCTATTTTTTAGCTATATAAAAGTGTTATGTAAACTGTACGTATGTTTTGACTTTTGGGATGAATCTTGTTGAAATAAAATTGTGGCTTATAAAAAATGTAACAATGAAAGGGAGACGACTGTGCATATTCCAACAACTACACTTCATAATGGCGTGAAAATGCCGATGATTGGTCTAGGCGTATATAAAGCGAAAGAAGGAGACGAAGTAAAGCAAGCAGTAAAAACAGCGTTAGAAGTTGGATACCGTTCGATTGATACAGCAACTGTATATGAAAATGAAAGCGGTGTCGGAGAGGCGATACGTGAATCAGGAATTCCAAGAGAAGATATATTTATTACAACAAAAGTATGGAACGACGATCAAGGATATGAGGAGACACTCGAGGCGTTTGAAAAGAGTTTGAAAAAATTACAAATGGACTATGTAGATTTATATTTAATACATTGGCCGGTAAGAGGGAAGTATGTTGATACGTACCGAGCTTTAGAGAAATTGTATGAAGAAGGTAAAGTGCGTGCGATTGGTGTTTCTAATTTTCATAAACATCATTTAGAACTATTATTACCAAATTGCAAAGTGAAGCCGATGGTAAACCAAGTGGAACTTCATCCGATGTTGACGCAATTTGAGTTGTGCAATTATTGTCAAGATGAGCAAATTCAAATGGAAGCATGGAGTCCGTTAATGAGGGGCGGAGAAGTATTCCAGCATCCAATCATTCAGGCTATTGCTAACAAATATGAAAAAACACCTGCACAAGTTATATTAAGGTGGGATATTCAAAGCGGGATTGTGACGATTCCTAAATCTGTTACACCATCTCGCATTAAAGAAAACTTTACTATTTTTGATTTTGCACTAAATGAAGAAGAGATACGTCAAATTAACACGTTGAATCGTGATTTACATGTAGGAACGAATCCTGATAAATATGATACGTTATAAAAAAGACTGTCTCCTAATACTGGAGGCAGTCTTCTGTTTTATCGGTAATTCGATATTTTTAACGATGCAAAGCATATGTGTCATATTTAACAATCTTTTGAAGTTGTATATATTCTTCTTTTGTTAAAGGTAACTGTTGGCTAGCTCGTATATTTTCCTGTAATTGTTGAAGAGAGCTTGCACCAGGTATAACAGCTGCAACAGTCTTATTATGTAAGCAATATTGAATAGCTGTTCCTGTTAAAGAGCGTTCTCCAATCATTTCTTTTACACTTGCTAGAGTTGCATGTAATTCATCGTAAGAATAAGAGAGATAATCCTTTTCCTTTACTCTTTCTATCTTTCTTGCATTATTGTCAGTTAAAATTCCTTTTGCAAGTGGCCCGCGGGCAATGACGCTAATTTGGTGTTCATTTAGAAGGGGGAACCATTCTTCTGGACGACGATTTAAAAGGTTATATTCCATTAGTACACTAACGATGTTTGAGCGTTTTGCATATTCACGAACGACATTTGGGCGTATAGAAGAAATACCGTAATGGCGAATAATACCTTCCTTTTTCAATTCTTCAAAAGCTTCAATTGTTTCATCTATTGGATCTTCAATTGTTCCGCCATGAAGTTGGTAAAGGTCAATATAATCAGTTTGAAGTCTACGTAAACTTTCCTTTACTTCAGTCTTTATGTAAGCTTTAGAAGGATCCCAAGACCAGCCATTTTTTTCTTCTGTCCAACGATTTCCAACCTTCGTTGTAAGTACAATTTGGTCTCTTCTTCCCTTCAAGGCTTTTCCAACAAATTCTTCATTTAATCCGTAATCATATAAATCTGCTGTATCAAAAAAATTAATTCCTAAATCGATAGCTTCATCGATAATATGCATAGCTTCTGTTTCAGATGTACCGAGAGACATACAGCCAAGGCCCATTTCTGTAACAAACAAATCTGAGTTTCCTAATTGACGTTTTTTCATAGGTCAACCTCCTTACCTTTATTGTACGAGAGGGAAAAGAGGTTGACAAACGTTTCCTTTTCGCTTCGCATTAACTGCCCGTAAAAGCATGATTAATGTTTCACTTTATTTGCTGTAATCCACTCTTGTACAGTTGTATACTCTTTGCTATATTGCTTTAGCTTATGGCGAATTTGCCATGCTTTTCCGACTAACGTGATGCGATTTGGTAAAATATAAACTTTCATTTCTATCACGCTCCTTTCAATGTGGTAAAATGTATGAAGAAAGAATAGGAAATAGAACAGGGAGATGAAGTAGTATGAGTAATCTTACAGAGAGAACAGTAAAAACTGAGCCAATTTTTGATGGTAGAGTTATAAAAGTTCGTGTTGATGATGTAGTATTACCAAATGGAGCAATGAGTAAACGTGAAATTGTAAATCACCCTGGTGCAGTTGCTATTATTGCTATTACTGATGAGGGGAAAATTGTGCTTGTTGAGCAGTATCGTAAAGCACTTGAAAAGGCGATTATAGAAATTCCGGCTGGCAAGTTAGAACCTGGTGAAAAACCTGAGGTAACAGCAGTTCGTGAATTAGAAGAGGAAACAGGATATGTATGTGAAAATATGGAGCTCATTACTTCTTTCTATACATCTCCAGGATTCGCAGATGAAATTTTATATGTATATAAAGCGACAGGTTTGACAAGAAAAGAAAATAAAGCTGAGTTAGATGAAGATGAGTTTGTGGAATTAATGGAAGTATCGTTAGAAGAAGCGATTACTCTTATGAAAGATCTTCGTATTCATGATGCGAAGACGATGTTTGCAGTACAATATTTACAACTACAAAAATAAACACTCGCCAAAGGCGAGTGTTTTTTAATTGATTTTTGCGTATACACGTGCATCACGTAAGCTACCATCTGGTGCTAGGAAATCATTTTCCATTGTCCCTTCTAGAATGAATTCTAGACGTTCTGCTAAGCTACATGCATTTATATTTGTTGCATCAGTACGAATTTCAATTCTTCTAGCGCCTAGTTTATCAAAGGCGAACTGAATTGCACCTTTAACAGCTTCGGTCATATAGCCTTGTTTTGTATAGGCACTATGTAGCCAGAAGTGAAGTGAAAACTTTGGAATATCCCAGTTTTCAGGCTTTAGTGTAATTGCTCCGATGAATGTACCAGATACTTTATCGTATAAGTGAAAATCAAGTGTTTCACGAAGTAAAAACTGTCCGTGAGCTTCGCGAACAATTTCTTCAGCACTCTCTTCTGTTTCAGCGTTAATTGGTATCCACGGTACTAAGTCTTCTAGAGAAGCTTGGATTGCTTCATATACTTCTGCACCATCACCTGGAAATGGTTTACGAACTTGCAAGCGTTCAGTTTGAAATAATGTTGGAAAATCTAATAATAATGGTTTCAAGAGAAATCCCTCCTATTCTCTACTTTTTAGTTTAGCAAAGTAGAGCGGAATTTCAATGTTAATTCGTCATACTTTTTTCTTTCTTTCATACATTTTTAATAAGAGTGTGAACGGAGGGAAGAAAAATGTGGCGAAAAAATTGGCAAGACCGTGTAATGTCTCACATACAGGAAAACTCTTCATTATATATATTTAACGCTGTTTTATTATTGATGGGAGTAATATTCGGAGCCATTCTCGTGAATAGTTTACAAATCAATCAAAAACAAGATTTATCATTTTATTTACAACGTTTTTTTGGACAAGTCTCTAAAGGAGAATTTGCCATTGCGGGCGAAATGTTTCGAGAAAGTTACTTTTCGCAATTAAAATACATCGGATTTATTTGGATTTTAGGAATTTCAATTATTGGATTACCACTTACTTTTATTTTATTATTTGTAAAAGGAGTTGTCGTTGGATTTACAGTTGGTTTTTTAGTAAGTCAGCATGGATGGAATGGACTATTATTAGCATTTGTATCTGTTTTGCCACAAAATTTAATTATCATTCCAGTCTTTCTCGTTATGACAACCATTGCTGCAAGTTTTTCTTTACGGATGATTAGGCATCAATTTATTAGAAAAATAACCGAGCCACTATTACCATTATTAATCCGTTATACATGCTTCTTTCTCGTAATTGGAGTGGTGTTAGCACTTGCTTCTAGTGTGGAGGCTTACGCATCACCAGTTTTAATGAAAGAAGTCGTTGAGGCTATTAATAAAAAATAAATACTTTTTGAGAATAATTATCAATTTGTTTTTATTGTTTTTTCTTTTGACAGAAGCCCTTCTTCTGATATAATGGTGTAAGAGTGGCGAGGAGGGAGTAGTACCGAATGGAAGAAAGAATTGAACGAATTAAGAAGCAATTACATGCAGCGAGCTACAAATTAACACCGCAACGTGAAGCAACAGTTCGTGTGCTGCTAGAAAATGAAGAAGATCATTTAAGCGCAGAAGATGTTTACCTCCTTGTAAAAGAAAAGTCGCCAGAGATCGGATTAGCAACCGTCTATCGAACTTTAGAACTATTATCTGAGTTAAAAGTTGTCGATAAGATTAACTTCGGAGACGGTGTTTCACGCTATGACTTACGCCAAGAAGGTGCGCAGCGTTTCCACCATCATTTGATTTGTACACAATGTGGTGCTGTACAAGAAATACAAGAAGATTTACTTGGTGAAGTGGAAAGGAAAGTAGAACGAGACTGGAGCTTTAAGGTGAAAGATCATCGTTTAACATTCCATGGGATTTGTAAAAACTGTCAAGAAAATGAAACGGATGAAAAATAACCTTTTCCTATTTATCTAGGAAGAGGTTTTTTATTTGAATAAGGTATAAATTGGTGAAAGCTTGGCATATGTTGTAATAACTTATATTTTGGAGGAATTTACAATGCGCCGAGCTTTAAAATTAACTTTTGATGGAATAAAAGTATTTTTATTATTTACAAGTTGTACGATTTTGTTTTATTTCGCTATACTATGGATAAATGAAGAATATGAAAGCTATCATCGTTATGAAAAACCTAAAGAAGAGACTGTAGAAAAAGTATCAGGGAATGAAGAACCGGCAAAGGATGCTTTCGTAAATAGAATGATGTTTTTCTATGAAAATGGGGAGTAGTGTAGAGTGGAAGATCAATTAAAAGATTTTATTCATTATATGGTTGTCGAAAAAGGATTAGCAAAGAATACAGTAGTATCTTATGAACGGGATTTAAAAAGCTACGTAAAGTATTTGCAAAATGTGGAACAGACGAAAACTTTTCATGAAGTGACCCGTTTACACATTGTTAACTTTTTGCAGTATTTAAAAGAAAACGGAAAATCTTCGAAAACATTGGCGCGTCATATCGCATCAATTCGTTCGTTCCACCAATTTTTACTTCGTGAACGAGCGGTAGAACACGATCCATCCGTACATATTGAAACGCCACAAGGGGAACGGAAATTACCAAAAGTATTATCAGTTGATGAAGTAGAGGCGTTACTTCAAACACCAAAAATGACAAGTGCTTTTGGGATTCGTGATAAGGCGATGCTAGAGTTACTGTATGCGACAGGACTTCGTGTTTCAGAATTGATTGCACTCAATTTAGAAGATGTACATTTAACGATGGGATTTGTTCGTTGCATAGGGAAAGGGAATAAAGAAAGAATTATTCCACTAGGAAGTTTAGCAACGGAAGCGATTCAAAAGTATATTGAAAAAGGAAGAAGAGAATTAATGGGGAAAAAAGTAGTAGATGCACTCTTTTTAAACCATCATGGTAATCGATTATCAAGACAAGGATTTTGGAAAATATTAAAACGATTAGCGAAAGAAGCAAATATTGAAAAAGAGCTTACACCTCATACGTTGCGTCACTCGTTTGCTACGCACTTATTAGAAAATGGAGCAGATTTACGTGCTGTACAAGAAATGCTTGGACATGCAGATATTTCAACGACGCAAATCTATACGCACGTTTCAAAAACTAGATTAAAAGATGTATATAAACAGTTTCATCCGAGAGCATAGTTACTATGCTCTTTTTTTCATAGATTAAGAGGGGAAGAGCGTTTCACAGAAACTTCACAAACATTTCGTATATTGTTTTCAGCAGAAGACTGGAATATTACAATGTATTTCCTCTATACTAAATAAAGTATAAAGGAGGAAATGATGATGAAAAAACTGATTATAACTTTATTTATCGCGATGCTAGCGTTGGCTGGCTGTAATACAAACAAAGAAGAACCGAAAAAAGAACAGAAACTTGAAGCTATAAAAGTAGCAGTCCAAACAAATCCGAAAGAAATTAAACCAGGTGAAAAAACAGAAGTACAAGCACTTGTTACACAAGGAAAAGAAAGAGTAACGGATGCTGATGACGTAAAGTTTGAAATTTGGAAAGATGGCGACGAGAAACACGAGATGTTAGATGGTAAGCATAAAGGAAAAGGTGTTTATGCAGTCGAGAAAACATTTGAAACTGATGGAGTATATCATATTATTCCTCATACAAATGCACGTGAAATGCACGTTATGCCAGAAGTGAAAGTTGCTGTAGGAAATGCGAAAGTAGAAGATGCGAAAAAAGAAAATAGTGATCACAGTGCAGGACATGGAGATCATAAAAGTGACACAATGATCCATCTTATGGCTGGAGACATAAAGGCAAATGCTGAATCTACAATGAAAGTTCATTTAAAGCAAAAAGAAGAAGCATTAACTGGTGCTGAAGTACAACTAGAGATTTGGAAAGATGGTGTTGAAAAACACGAATTTATTCCAGCGAAAGAAGGGAATAAAGGAGAGTATGAAACGAAACATACTTTCAAAGAGAACGGTGCTTACAAAGTGAAAGTACATGTAAGAAAAGGCGAATTGCATGAACATAAAGAAGAAACAATAGAAGTAAAATAAAAAGTAGCTCTTTAGAGCTACTTTTTATTTTTAATATGAAGAAATAAATCATAAAAAAATTAGCACTTCGTTGCAGAATGGATTACAATAGAAGTGTGAAGAAAATGAGAAATTCTACGAAAATGTATTAAAAAGAAAGCGTAAACATGTTATGATATCAGTATCAGATGTCTGACATCTGACTTAGAAAAAACTAGAAATGTTTTTGAATCGTTTCAAGTAAACGAAATAGGTTAGAAAATGATTTAAAGAAGTACTGTTTGACAATGAGAATTCTTTTGGATAACAGTTTCACTTTATAGCGTTTTGAACATACTACAAGAAGTAGAACTGAACTTATAGGAGGTCGCAGTTATGAATAAATATAAACGTATATTCCTAGTCGTAATGGACTCTGTGGGAATCGGTGAAGCACCAGATGCTGAGCAATTTGGTGATCTAGGATCTGACACAATTGGTCACATTGCTGAACATATGAATGGGTTACAAATGCCTAACATGGTGAAATTAGGTCTTGGTAACATTCGAGAAATGAAAGGTATCTCTAAAGTAGAGAAACCACTTGGATATTACACAAAAATGCAAGAGAAATCTACTGGTAAAGATACAATGACAGGTCACTGGGAAATCATGGGCCTTTACATTGATACACCATTCCAAGTGTTCCCAGAAGGATTCCCGAAAGAATTACTTGATGAATTAGAAGAAAAAACAGGCCGTAAAATTATCGGTAATAAGCCAGCTTCTGGAACTGAGATTCTTGATGAACTTGGTCAAGAGCAAATGGAAACAGGCTCTTTAATCGTTTATACTTCTGCTGATAGCGTATTACAAATTGCAGCACACGAAGAAGTAGTGCCACTTGATGAATTATATAAAATTTGTAAAATTGCACGTGAATTAACATTAGATGAGAAATACATGGTAGGTCGTGTTATTGCTCGTCCATTCGTTGGTGAACCTGGAAACTTTACACGTACACCAAACCGTCATGACTATGCATTAAAACCATTCGGTCGTACAGTAATGAATGAATTAAAAGATAGTGACTACGATGTAATTGCTATCGGTAAAATCTCTGATATTTATGATGGCGAAGGGGTAACTGAATCACTTCGTACGAAGTCTAACATGGATGGAATGGATAAGCTTGTAGATACATTAAATATGGACTTTACAGGTCTTAGCTTTTTAAACTTAGTTGACTTTGATGCATTATTCGGCCACCGCCGTGATCCACAAGGATACGGAGAAGCTCTGCAAGAATATGATGCACGTCTTCCAGAAGTATTCGCAAAACTAAAAGAAGATGATCTATTATTAATTACAGCAGACCACGGTAATGATCCAATTCACCCTGGTACTGACCATACACGTGAATATGTACCATTATTAGCATATAGCCCAAGCATGAAAGAAGGCGGACAAGAGTTACCACTTCGTCAAACATTTGCTGATATTGGTGCAACAGTAGCAGAAAACTTCGGTGTGAAAATGCCAGAATACGGAACAAGCTTCTTAAACGAGCTAAAGAAATAGGGGGATAAACAAATGAATCGTGAACTTATTACAAAATCAGCTTCATATTTAAAAGAGAAATTTCAAGAGACACCACAAGTAGGACTAATCCTTGGATCAGGACTAGGTGTATTAGCAGACGAAATTGAGAACGCAGTAACAGTACCTTACAGTGAAATCCCTGAATTCCCAGTATCAACTGTAGAAGGCCATGCAGGTCAACTAGTATTTGGTACACTTCAAGGTGTAACAGTAGTAGCAATGCAAGGACGTTTCCACTTCTATGAAGGATACGACATGCAAAAAGTAACATTCCCAGTTCGTGTTATGAAAGAACTAGGTGTAGAAACAGTAGTTGTAACAAACGCAGCTGGTGGTGTAAATACATCATTTGAGCCAGGCGATCTTATGTTAATTTCAGACCACATTAACTTCATGGGTACGAATCCATTAATCGGACCGAATGATTCTGAAATGGGCGTACGTTTCCCTGATATGTCTACATCATATACAGTAGAACTTCGCGAAATGGCGAAACAAGTTGCAGCAAACTTAAATATTAAAGTACAAGAAGGTGTATACGTAGGAATGACAGGTCCTGTATATGAAACACCTGCTGAAATTCGTATGCTTCGTACACTTGGCGGAGATGCAGTTGGTATGTCAACAGTACCTGAAGTAATTGTAGCGCGTCATGCTGGTATGAAAGTATTAGGTATTTCTTGTATTTCAAATATGGCAGCTGGTATTTTAGATCAGCCACTTCACCACGATGAAGTAATTGAAACGACAGAACGTGTTAAAGCTAACTTCTTAGCATTAGTAAAAGCAATCGTAAAACAAATGAAGGGGTGACTTCACAATGAGAATGGTGGACCTAATTGCAAAAAAACGTGACGGACATGCATTAACGACAGAAGAAATTAACTTTATTGTTGAAGGATATACAAATGGTGATATTCCTGATTATCAAGTAAGTTCACTTGCAATGGCAATTTTCTTCCAAGATATGAACGATCAAGAGCGTGCTGATTTAACGATGGCAATGGTAAATAGCGGTGATACAATCGACTTATCAGCTATTGAAGGTGTAAAAGTAGATAAGCATTCGACAGGTGGTGTTGGTGATACAACGACACTTGTATTAGGTCCATTAGTAGCTGCTTTAGGTGTACCAGTAGCGAAAATGTCTGGACGCGGTTTAGGACATACTGGTGGTACAATTGATAAATTAGAAGCAGTTCCAGGATTCCATGTGGAAATTGAAAACGATGAATTCATGCGTCTTGTAAATGAAAACAAAATCGCTGTTATCGGCCAAAGTGGTAACTTAACACCTGCTGATAAAAAGTTATATGCACTTCGTGATGTAACAGCAACAGTAAACTCAATTCCGCTTATTGCAAGTTCGATTATGAGTAAAAAAATTGCTGCTGGTGCAGATGCAATTGTTCTTGATGTAAAAACTGGAGCAGGTGCATTTATGAAAACGGATGAAGATGCAAAACGTTTAGCAGAAGCAATGGTACGCATCGGTAATAACGTTGGTCGTAATACGATGGCAGTTATTTCTGATATGAGTCAACCACTCGGTGAAGCTATCGGTAACGCATTAGAAGTACAAGAAGCAATTGATACATTACAAGGTAAAGGGCCGAAAGATTTAGAAGAGCTATGTTTAACACTTGGAAGTCAAATGGTGTACCTTGCTGGACAAGCTTCATCTTTAGAAGATGCACGTGAAAAGCTAATTGAAGTAATGAACAACGGAAAAGCACTAGAATCATTTAAAACGTTCCTATCAGCGCAAGGCGGCGACGCATCTGTTGTTGATGACCCTTCTAAATTGCCACAAGCACAATTTAAAATTGAAGTGGAAGCGAAAGAAGACGGATATGTATCAGAAATCGTTGCAGACGAAATCGGAACAGCAGCAATGCTTTTAGGAGCAGGACGTGCAACGAAAGAGTCTGAAATTGATTTAGCAGTTGGTCTAATGCTGCGCAAAAAAGTAGGCGATAGCGTGAAGCAAGGTGAATCCCTTGTTACAATTTACGCAAACCGCGAAAATGTTGAAGATGTAAAAGCGAAAATTTATGAGAACATGAAGATCTCTAAAGAACACGTAGATGCACCAACTTTAGTACACGGTATCGTAACGAAGTAATAAAAAAAAGCTGAGGAGATTTCTCCTTGGCTTTTTTTACTATTTTTTGTTTATAATAATAATGGGTGAAATTATGATTAGAATTTGTGCAGTAACAAAAACAGATGAAGTATTATATGATGTTTCTCTAGAAGAAACAAAGAAAGACCATATTGTATGGTATTGGCTAGATTTATATAAGCCAACGAAAGAAGAGTATACATATATTCTGCAAGACCATTTTAAGTTCCATCCCCTTGCAATTGAAGACTGTCTAGAATATGTACAGAGGCCAAAAGTTGATTTTTATG
This sequence comes from Bacillus sp. AR8-1, assembly GCF_008042345.1. NCBI lineage: Bacteria > Bacillati > Bacillota > Bacilli > Caryophanales > Bacillaceae > Bacillus > Bacillus sp. AR8-1. The sequence continues at coordinate 4,128 of NZ_QNUB01000018.1, read as the reverse complement.
ATGGATATAACTTTTTAGTTCTTCACGCGTTTGGAGAAGATGGGCTAGAACCACATGAAATTGATTTGTTTGTTAGTGATCGCTATATTGTTTCTTTCCATTTTTCTCATAATAATGCAATTGAAAGAGTATGGAAAACACTTGGTGAGAAGAGGCGGATTAAGAAAGGGCCTTTACATGTAGCACATACGATCACTGATCAAATTGTAGATGATTATTTCGCACCTGTATATTACATTGAAGATCATTTAAATGCGATTGATGATAATTTAACAGGTGAGACAGCAGGAGCCGTGCTAGAAGAAGTATTTGATATTAGGGCAGATTTATCTAAGTTAAGACGTACAATTATTCCAATGCGTGATTTATTGTATCGTATTTTGAATTCCACTCGTTTTTACGGTATAAGTGATCATGAGATTTATTTTAAAGATATACATGATCATTTACTTAAACTTACGGAAATGATTGAGGCAAGTCGAGAGTTAACGGCGGATATTCGGGATAGTTATTTTTCATTAAACTCACATCATATGAATAACATTATGAAAACATTAACTGTATTCTCGACTATTTTCATGCCATTAACATTTATTGCGGGAGTATATGGAATGAACTTTACGCATATGCCAGAGCTTGGTGGACAATATAGTTATTTTATTTGTCTTCTTCTAATGGCATTAATTGGCGGCGGAATGATGGCCTGGTTTTATAAAAAAGGATGGTTTAAGTAAAAAAACACCGAGGATTTCCCCGGTGTTTTTTCTTAACCAATAGCATGTAATACAAACATAGCTAAGAATAAGCATGTAATGATATACATAGATGGTGCGACTTCTTTACGCTTTCCAAGAGCAACTTTTAAGATAGGGTAAGCAATAAATCCGAACGCAATGCCATCAGCGATACTATATGTGAGCGGGATCATGACGATAATTAAGAACGCTGGAAATCCTTCTGAAAAATCGTTCAGAGGAATTTGCTGAATGCTTGTAATCATCAGGCCGCCAATAATAATTAAGATTGGTGCAATGGCACTATCAGGAATTAGTTTGACAAACGGAAGTGCAAACAATGATGCAAAGAATAACAACCCCGTAACGATAGACGTCAGACCTGTCTTTCCGCCTGCAGTAATACCTGCGGCACTCTCTACTGTTGATACGGTAGGGCTTGTGCCAAATAGACCACATGTCATTGCTGAAATTGCATTGGCTTGGTAAGCACGTGGGAATTTACGGTCATCTTCTAATAAACCGTGCAGAAGTCCCATGTTCTCAAAAATAAGCACCATGCTTAAGGAGAATGTTGCAATCCAAAACGGTAAGGAAGAAAGTTTGCCAAATGACATAGCTCCAAACACATCGCCGTAATTAGCGAATGAGAATGAACTATTTCCGATTTGACTTGTATCAACAAGGCCAAATAGCCATGCAATACCAGTTCCTATTGCAATCGTCCATAAAAAGTTTCCACGTACGTTACGAATAAATAGTACAAGTGCAACGATAAGAGTAAGCACGGTCGCAAGAACGACAGGGTTACTTAATTTACCCATTGCAACAGCAGTATTTGGGTTCGAAACGACTAAACCACCTTTTTGCAATCCGATAAACGCTAAAAATAATCCGATGCCGACAGTAATTGCTTCTTTTAATGACTTTGGAATTGATACTGATAGCACGCGAGCGATTGGTGTAAAAGCGGCAATTGCAAAAATAATACCAGAGATAAAGACAGCAGCTAATGCTTCTTGCCAAGTTAGTCCAAGCGTATGCACAGCTGTGTACGTGAAGAATGCATTTACACCCATACCAGGGACAAGAATAGCAGGTGCATTTGCCCAAAATGCCATGAGTAGACATCCGACAAATGAACTGAAAACAGTTGCTAAAATTCCAGCTTCAAGAGGAATGCCAGCATCGGATAAAATTGACGCATTTACAATCATAATATATACGATCGTGAAAAATGACGTAACTCCAGCTAAAACTTCTTGTTTTGGTGATGTTTCGTGTAAACCTAATTTAAATGTTCTTTCAAGTATTCCTTTCATGTTAAACCTTCTTTTTCATATCCCTCTCCCACCCGTGATATCTCTTTTGTAAGAGCTCACCGTCCTTTATTATATCAGAACATCATGTTTTTACAACAAGGAAAATGATAACGTTTACTTATAAATGAAATTATTTATAAATACGTAAAAATTGCCCGTATTGTTGAAATAATTTCTAATTCTCCCGATTGAATAGGTGGAGCTGCTTGCGCATGTAAAGTAGCATAAGACGTAACCTCCCTTGGTAATTGGGCAGATTCTTCAACGAATGAGAGGGGAACAGGATTAATATTTAAATTATATGTACTCGCAATAGCACGAGCTTTTTCTACTGCCTGGTGCAGAGCTTGAATGAGAGCTTGCTCATAATATTTATTTGGATGAGATACTCGGAAACGTAACCCTTTTGCTACATTTGCGCCATTTGAAACGGCTATATCATATACTTCCCCAGCTTTTTGTACATTTAAAACGGTAATTTCATACAAATGCTCTACACGGTATCCTTGTAGCAATGCTTTATCATTTACATATTCGTATTGAGGAGTAATTGTATAAGAAATCGTCTCTATATCTTTATCGGCAATACCAAGCTGTTTAAGTGCATCCAGCAATTGTTTGGATTGCACTGCATTTTCTTCTTGAGCCTGTTTTACATTTTTATCATCTGTTCGAATGCCGAGTGTTAATATAACAACATTCGGTTTTGCTTTTACAACACCTTCTCCTTGTACAGTAATAGTAGCTTCTTTACCAGTATTAGCAGTGCGTACGTTGTGTAAATAAGGATTCATTCCACCCTGCATTTTCCATCACCATCCTTTTTATATGTATATGTGTGAACAAAAAAGAAATTTATATGAAAAAAGTTACATAAATGAGAATGTTGAGGAAAGAAAGCATATACAACATAGGTATTTATAGATTATAATATGTGTAAATATGATAAAAAAGGGACGAGGCTATTGAACGAAAAAAGAGAAACGCTGATTTTAGATTTATCTGCATCATTTCGAAAAATGATACGTTTATTACAAAATGATATTAATACACGTTTTGCAGAACATATGCCATATAATGAATTTTCTGTATTACGTGCGTTATTTTTAAACAGTCCACAGATGGCTTCGCAAATTGCGAGTGAAGTAAACGTAACCTCCAGTCATATTACAGCTGTTACAGATCGTCTCGTACGAAAAGGATTAGTAGAAAGAAAACGTTCTAATTCAGATCGTCGAATCGTGTACTTAGAAATTACAGAGCACGGAAGAGAAGTAACTGAAAAACTTGAAGCTGTGCGTAAAGAATATTATAAAGAGAGATTTAAAGGTTGGAGCGACCAAGAAATAGAAATGGTCTTAGAACTATTTGGCCGCGTATTATAATAAATGAGGATAGGAAGCGAAAGCACTCCTATCCTTTTTCTTTTGAATAAAAATATTTTGAAACTCCGATACTTTAATTAAAAGATCGGAGGAAAGATTATGAAATATATTGCTGCACTTACCATTTTATTTGGTAGTTTTTTCTGTTTTCAAACATTCACGTACGCAGATACGCCTATCCAAGTGGTGCGAAAAGAAGTGAAGTACATCGAAAATGATAATACAGTCTTATATTCAAAATTATGGGTTCGTTCTATGCAAAACGCAGTATTATTCCACCATAGCGATAATATTCGTAATCGGGACACATTACGTAATGTAACAAGTTCATCGCTTGTTAAAGCGAAGCAACTATCTTTTCGGAAAGCAGCACTTTATATACCGAGACTATCGCAATACGTATCAAAAATAGGGAAAGAAAACATTCAAGTGTACTACATTGCGATTCACTATAATGTGAAAAAAGAAAATGCATATCAATTAGATGGCATGAACTATTTTCTACAAGTATTCGTAAAAGAGCGTGGGGAATGGAAAATTGCCGAAAGTGTAGTTGCACCGACAGAGCAAATTGTGCAAAATGGTGATGGATTTGGGATGAAAGAAGAGATGGTGTATGGGGATAGGAGAGAGAATGTAAAATAACCTCCTCTTTAAGAGGAGGTTATTTCCAGAGTGTTGGGAAAC
>NZ_QNUB01000017.1:144373-389948 GCF_008042345.1 Bacillus sp. AR8-1 | reverse complement strand
TCCATGATTGGCATTATATTTGGCATTTGAATATTTGGCGGTATGACTTGTGGAATAACTACATTTTCTTTCGATACATTTGGTGACACTATATTCCCTACGTTTTCTTTCTTTACTTGTGGTGACACTATATTCCCTACGTTTTCTTTCTTCACTTGTGGCGATATTATATTCCCTATATTCTCTTTCTTCACTTGTGGTGACACTATATTCCCTACATTTTCTTTCTTCACTTGTGGTGACACTATATTCCCTACATTTTCTTTCTTCACTTGTGGTGACATTATATTTCCTACATTTTCTTTCTTGACTTGCGGTGACACTATATTCCCTACATTTTCTTTCTTCACTTGCGGCGTTATTATATTACCTACATTCTCTTTCTTCACTTGCGGCGATACTATATTATTTTTTTTCGTTTGCGGAGAAATGATATTGTTAGGTTTCATTTTACTAATTTGAGGAGCAATTAACTCGCTTCCTTTTTTTATTACATCTGAAATTTTATATTCTTTTTTCGGTTTTATTGGTGGTTGTGGCGGCTGTGGCAATACATTTACCGAAAACTTCGTGTTTTCTTTTTCCGCCGGTTTTTGTTTTTCTATCACAGGTGGTTTTTGAATAACAGACGGTTTTTCAACTGGTTTCTCTTTTTGAATTGGCTGTTCTTTTTGCACCTCTTTTTGCGGTTTCACCTGTACTTCTTTTTGCGGCTTTACCTGCATTTCCTTCTGCGGTTTTACTTGCACTTCTTTTTGTGTTTGTTGCATAGCTGGCTGCTGTGTAATTGGTGCTGATTGATACGTAACTTCTTCTTCATCTTCTATTCCAAGTGGAGTTGGTGTTGCTGCAAATTCTTTTTGTTGCACTTCTTTTACGTATTGCTTTGGAGGCGCTGAACCTGCTCCAGCCTGTTGTTTCATGTGAACACTCTTGGATGGCATTTTAATTTTCATACCTGGCATAATTAAATCTGGATTACTAAGTTGTGTATTTGTTTTTTTCAACGTATCAAAATCCACTCCGTACTTTTTCGCAATTTTCCAAAGGGTATCCCCTTTTTGCACGATATGAATTTTCAAATTTTCCCCCTCCTGTATAACTTATCTATAAGTAACAAATCTCATGAAGTAACTCTTTCTAAATAACATTAACTTCTTTTCACTTTTATCACTTCTTCGATTTTCAATATCATTCGAAGTGGAATAAGCATAAAGAACCACAATGATTTCTTCAAAACAATGTATGCCCATTTTGTTCTTGTTATGATTATATGTATGAAAAAAAGCAACAGGAATACCGTTGCTTTACACACGCTCTAACATACGATTTAATGCAAGAACCGCTTCTGCCGTTACTTGTTTATCTACGCTAATAACGTTAATTTCTTCTCCTCTTTCTATCGTTTCAAGTACCCATAATAAGTGAGGCAAATCAATTCGGTTCATCGTTAAGCATGGACACATAAATGGATTAAGTGAAACAATTTCTTTATCTGGATGTTGCTGAATAATTCGGTTCACTAAATTCATTTCTGTACCAATCGCCCATTTGCTACCAGATGGCGCTGATTCAATCATATCAATAATATATTTCGTTGAGCCTGCATAATCTGAAGCAGCTACAACTTCATAGCAACATTCTGGATGTACAATAATATTCATATCAGGATGATTTTTTCGTACGCTCTCAATGTTCTTCACTGTAAAATTTTGATGAACAGAACAATGCCCTTTCCATAAAATCACTTGAATTTCTTCTATATCCCCATCGTACTCTAATGAATCTGTGTGTGGATCCCATACTGCCATTTTATCTAACGGGATACCTAAATCGTACGCTGTATTTCTTCCTAAATGTTGGTCTGGTAAAAAGACGAGACGCTCTTTTTGAGTAAACGCCCAAGATACCATTTGCTTTGCATTAGAAGAAGTTACTGTTGCTCCTCCGTTACGACCACAAAACGCTTTAATTGCAGCTGTAGAGTTCACATATGTTAACGGAATCATCGTATCTCCAAATAATTTCTTTAGCTCTTTCCATGCTCTTTCTGTTTGTTCAATATCTGCCATATCCGCCATCGAACAACCTGCACGCATATCTGGTAAGATGACAACTTGATCATCTGTCGTTAACATATCTGCTGTTTCCGCCATAAAGTGCACCCCGCAAAACACAATATATTTTGCTTCTTTATTGCTCGCTGCAACTTGCGCAAGCTGAAGTGAATCCCCTGCTGCATCTGAAAATTGTACCACTTCATCTTTTTGATAATGATGCCCTGGAATGAATAACATTCCCCCCATTTTCTCTTTAATTTCACGAACACGCTTTTCCATATCTTCCGTTGACATCGTGTAATAACGCTCTGGTAACATCGTTTCAATTGGCTGTACTTGTTCTAAAATACTCATATACGTTTCTCCCCCTCTAAGCCACTTTCCTTACCCTTCAATATTGAAACTAATATCAAGTGCTTTCACTGAATGTGTTAACGCTCCAAGTGAAATATAATCTACCCCTGTTTTTCCGTATTTCGATAAATCTTCAATTGTGATACCCCCTGAAGCTTCTGTAAAAATAGCGCTTGGTACAATTTTTGAAAACTCCCGGATTTCATCTGGCGTACGATTATCGAACATAATAATATCCGCACCAGCAGCAACAGCCTCTCTCACCTGTTCCTCAGTTTCTGTTTCTACTTCTACTTTCACCATATGTCCTAACTTTTCTTTCACTGATGTAACAGCTTTTGTAATAGAACCAGCAAACACAATATGATTGTCTTTAATCATGACACCATCATATAAACCGAAGCGATGATTAAATCCACCACCACACACGACTGCATACTTATCAAACATACGTAGTCCTGGCATCGTTTTTCGCGTATCACAAATGCGAGTATGGCTACTATCTAAAGCAAGAACCGCTTTACGCGTCATCGTCGCTATTCCGCTCATACGCTGAATAACGTTTAATATAACGCGCTCTGCTGTTAATAACGATGCAATTGGCCCTTGCACAGTTGCAATGATTTCGCCTTTTTCTACAAGATCCCCATCTTTTTTATGAAGCTCTACTTCAATTCTCTCATCAATTAATTTAAATCCTAATTCAATTACTAAACGTCCTGCAAAGACCCCTGTATCCTTCGCAAGAAACGTTCCTTTCGAAAGTAAGTTATCTGGAAAAATAAGCTGAGATGTTACATCTCTTTCTCCTATATCTTCTAAAAAAAATCGATTTAATGCTTCTTTAACTTTTATCGTGTTCATAAAGCCCCTCTTCCCCTCATCACACAAGTTGTAGTTTTCTCTTTACTCGAACAATCTCTTTCTTTCCTATATTTCTATCTGGATAATCACTTCGGTAATGCCCGCCAATACTTTCTTCTCTTTGCAGGGCTGAAACAACTATAAGCTCACAAACTGTTAACATATTAATAAGCGTTATCTCTTCATTCGTAAGAACATCATGTTGTAATATCATATTCCGAACACCGTACTTACTAAGCCATCTCTTCGCATAAAATAAACTTTGCTCTGTTCGCACAATCCCAACATATTTCATCATACATTTTTGTATTTCTTCTTTCGTCGGTAAATGATTCAGAACGATAAACTTTGCTTCTTTGTCGGCTAGCATGTTCACATTTTCTTTTGTCTCTCTAGATAAAATGTGCCTTCCGATTCTTCCTCCAAACACAAGACCTTCTAATAATGAATTACTCGCTAATCTATTTGCACCATGAACCCCATTACAAGCTACTTCCCCGACTGCGTATAGGTTCGGAATAGACGTCTCTCCATCAGAGTTCGTTTTCACGCCACCCATGTGAAAATGAGTACCGGGCACGACTGGAATAAGGTTTTTATTTATATCGACTCCATTCGTTTTACATATCGATGACACGGTCGGAAAGCGTTGTTCAAAGTTTTGAATCATTTCGATGTTTAAGTACACTCTTTCACCCGCAAGTAGCTGTTCATGAATAGCCCTTGCGACTACATCACGAGGCGCTAAATCCTGTTCGGAATGTATATCCATCATAAAACGCTGCCCTTTGCCATTTATAAGGACAGCTCCTTCTCCGCGAACGGCTTCGGACACGAGGCCGGAACAACGCCCACCCGCGTATAACATCGTCGGATGAAATTGTATAAACTCTAAATCTACAAGCTCTCCGCCTGCACGGTACACCATTGCAAGTCCATCACCTGTAATTGTCTCATCATTAGAAGTAAAGGCGTATAAACCGCCAATACCGCCTGAAGCTAACACCGTATAATCTGCATTGTAACGTTTCAGTTCTCCTTTATTGTTGCGAGTTAAAGCCCCAACACATTTATCTTTTTCTATAATAAAATCAAGCACCATTTCCTGTTCCACTACCGTAACGTATGGAGCTACTTCTTGAATAAGATGCTCTAATAAATTCTTTCCTGTTGCATCGCCACCTGCATGTAAAATACGACGTTTTCGATGCGCTCCTTCTTTTCCAAGATGAGGACCTGTTTCATCTCCATCAAATTTCATTCCTCTTTCAATAAGGTTATTAATTTCTTTCGGTCCTTCCTCGACTAAATAACGGACCACTTCTTCATTGTTATAATGACACCCTGCTACTAACGTATCTTCAAAATGATCATTAGGATTGTCATATGTAGCTACCGCTGCGGCAATTCCACCTTGAGCTAAATGTGTATTATTACTACGTTTCGTCTCCTTTGTGATAATAATCACATTCTTTTCGTGACAAATCTCTTTTGCAACACGAAGTGCCGCAACGCCACTTCCAATAATTAAGACATCTGCACTTGGCATAATTGTTGCCTCCTACTTTACACTTTTCAACTGTCTTGACACCTATATTTACATAGTTTTAAAATAATGACAAGAGTTTTTTTATAATTCTTATTTTCACTACCATTTAAAAAGTAAAAGAAATGTAACTCTTACTAGAGAGAGGAACTTACATGATGATATATCTTGACTATGCAGCTACTACACCTATGAGCGAGGAAGCGTTACAAACATATATGAAAGCAGCTTCGCAATACTTCGGAAATGAACAAAGTTTACATGATATTGGAGGAACGGCTTCTTCTTTATTACAAGTTTGCCGAAAAACATTTGCGGAAATGATTGGAGGCAAAGAACAAGGCGTATTTTTCACAAGCGGTGGATCGGAATCGAACTATCTTGCGATTCAATCACTTCTAAATGCCCGAAATAAGAAGCATATTATTACGACACCTATGGAACATGCATCCATTCGAAGTTATTTTCAATCTCTAAAATCAAAAGGTTATACGATCACTGAAATTCCTGTTGATAAAAGCGGACTCATTTGTTTAGTAGATTTAGAGGCAGCTATTACAGAAGATACTGTGCTAGCAAGTATACAGCATGGAAACTCTGAAATCGGAACCGTTCAAAACATTACAAAAATCGGGCCACTTTTAAAAAAATATAATGTTTTATTTCATACGGATTGTGTGCAAACGTTTGGTAAACTGCCTATCCATGTTTTTGAGATGGGGATTGATAGTCTTTCTGTTTCAGCACATAAAATATACGGACCAAAAGGTGTCGGCGCTTGCTACATAAATCCGCAATCTCGCTGGGAACAAGTATTTCCAGGAACTTCTCACGAAAAAGGATTTCGCCCAGGTACAGTAAATGTTCCCGGCATCGCATCTTTTTTAACAGCTGCTGAAAATATATTAAAAACTCAATGGGAAGAAAGTTTACGTTTTAAAGAGTTACGATCCTACTTTTTAGAGCAAATACAAACACTTCCGCTAGAAATTGAAGTAGAAGGCCATTCTACTTCTTGTTTACCACATATTGTTGGGGTTACAATAAAAGGAATAGAAGGTCAATATACTATGCTAGAATGTAATCGTCATGGTATTGCCATTTCCACCGGAAGTGCTTGCCAAGTCGGTAAACAAGAGCCTTCGAAAACTATGCTTGCAATTGGAAAAACGTATGAAGAGGCCAAACAATATGTCCGCTTCTCTTTCGGACAACAAACAACGAAAGATCAAATTGATACTACTATTCATGCACTACACACAATTGGAAATCAATTTTATAGAGGTGTTAAATCATAATGAAACAAAATGAACAAAAAAAGATTTTAGGTGAAGAAAGACGACAGCTTATCCTCCAGTGGCTTCTTGCTGCAAATGAACCGTTATCTGGGAATGAACTATCGAAAAAGACGAACGTAAGTAGACAAGTTATCGTGCAAGATATTTCCTTGCTTAAAGCACGAAACGAACCAATTATTGCGACTGCTCAAGGTTATTTATATTTAAAGCCACAAGAGAAGCAACAAACTTTCGAACGCGTAATTGTATGCCAACATAAACCAGCAGAAGTACGTCAGGAACTTACAATGCTTGTTGACCATGGCGTTACGATTAAAGACGTAAAAGTTGAGCATCCTGTATACGGTGACTTAACAGCATCCATTATGGTAAGCAATCGCTTTGATGTAGAGCAATATTTACAAAAAATCGAAAACACAAATGCTTCCTATCTTTCACAACTAACAGATGGTATTCACCTACATACAATCGAGGCAGATTCTAAAGAAAAATTAGATGCTGCTTGTGAGGCACTGGATAAAGCAGGATTTCTCGTTTATTAATGTAAAGCACAGAGTTTTTATCATTCTCTGTGCTTTTTTAATGCTATAATATTGTAATCAATCGTAAAGGAGATCAAATATGGGAATTGAACTCGTTCACTTTAGCATTGGCAAACCGAAACAAATGAAATATGGCGAAGATAAAGAAATGATAACAGGTATATGTAAAGATCCTACAGAAGAGGCCTTTCTCTCAAAAGACGGATTTCGTGGTGATGACGTAGCGGATTTAAAACATCACGGGGGACCTGATCGTGCCGTTTGTGTGTACCCACACGAGCATTACGCACTATGGGAAGAGGAATTTCAAACTACGCTTCCCGCTTCCACATTTGGTGAAAACATTACCGTAACAAATATGTTAGAGCATGACGTATGCATCGGAGATACATATCAACTAGGCGAAGCAATCATTCAAGTAACGCAAGCTCGCGTACCTTGTAGCACAATTTCAAAACGTCTTGGCATCCCTGGCATTTTGCCGCGCATTGTAGCAACTGGATTTACTGGCTACCTATGCCGTGTTCTTCAAGAAGGTACTGTACGTAAAGATTCTAAAATTACATTACTAGAACGTCAACCCGGCAATGTTTCTGTTTTGTTCTCTAACGAAATTTATTTTCATAATAGAAAAGATAAAGATGGCATTGAAAAAATTCTTGCTGTTCCAGAACTAGCTGATATTTGGCGTGGTCAGTTAGAAGATCGTCTTGCGAAGTTAAAATAAAGTGAAACTTTAATCAGCCCTCACCAATCGGGCTGCCCGGCAAATAGCGGGATAAAGAATCCCACCTTTTGCAGGTGGGATTTTATTAATCTATCAAAAAATATACTAGGCAATGAAATGATATGGACGATTAGGCAAATACAAATATTCCATCTACATCTTACAACCAATAAGAAGAATAACTCCCCAGTACAGTAACAGAAAAACCGAGTGCTTCAAGTTCCATCGTTACGCCTGGCAATAATACGTCATCGTATGCTTTATCGACATCGATTAAGAAAAAGTAATTTCCAAGACCTGTTTTCATCGGACGCGATTCGATTTTTGATAAGTTTAATTTTCTCCATGCGAAAGCTGATAGCACTTGATATAGGGCACCTGCATAATCTGCAGGTAACGTTATCATAAGCGTCGTTTTCTCTCCGCGGTTTTCTCCGTTATTCGGGAGTATTGCTTTCTTTTTCTTATGGAGCACTAGGAAGCGTGTATGATTATTTTTATGCGTATGAATACTACGTCTTACAATTGTTAATCCGTATTTTTCTGCAGCTGCTTCATTTGCAATAGCGGCAATTTTTTCTTCAGGATGTTCTTTCACATATTGCGCAGCGGCACTTGTGGATGTCATATCTCGAACAGTTACTCCTTTTAATTCTTCATTTACAAACTTATGGCACTGTGCAATGGCATGCGGATGAGAATGCACCGCATATACTTCATCCCACACTTCTGCATACTGCGGATGTACAAGTAAATGCTGCTGAATTGGTACTGTAATTTCTCCTACAATAGAAAGCGGCTGCTCATGTACAAGATAATCAACCGTTATATTCACTGAACCTTCTATTGCATTTTCTAACGGTACGACTGCGAAGTCTACATTTTCATTTGCAGCTGCATCTATACAATCTGGAATCGTTCGATACGGTACATGATCTGCTTCCGGAAAAAAACGACTCACCGCCATATTTGTAAATGTTGCTTCTGGTCCTAAATATCCTACTCGAATCATCGTCTTTTCCCCTCTTTTTCGTTTTCTTACTGTTATACCATACTTTTTAATATTCTTCTATGTAAATTTCGAATATTAAAAAAAGACTAGCATTTGCTAGTCTAAATGTTTCTTATATTCTCTTTGAGCGAAGAAGAAATAAATGATACATGCTACGATATAAAACAGAATGAACAAACCTACTTTTTTTAATGATCCATCCATAAAAAAAGTATTATGAAACGTATATAACGCAACTGCACTATGCATACTCCCTACTATAATTGGCGCAAAAAATAGCATACATAATTGCCAACGAGAAATTTTCCATACTTCTTCCTTCGTCATTCCAAGTTTAGAGAGTGCACCATACTGCTTTCGGTCCGATGCAATATTATGGAACCATTTAAAATACACGATACTACATGAAGTAAGAAAGAATAATATACTAATAAACGAGCCCACAAATAGAGTAATATCGCCGCCTTCTTTCATACTTACATATAACTCCATATTACTTCGAAATGCATTATTATTATCTTGTTTCATATGTTTCCGTAAATCTTCATTCAATTTCTTCGTCTTTTCGATATTTGATAATGTGTAGCCTCTATATATCATCTTTTCAGAATCAGGAACCTTATTTGCTATATTGTCAAAGTCTTCATCATTCATAACGAAGAACAGACCATTAATGTACGAAGGGTGATAGTTAAATTGAACCCCTTCTTTCTGACCGTTAAATACGAATTGATATGGTTGATTCATTACTTGCAATTGAATCTCTTTTTGATTATATACATTCGAATTATTGTATTTATTATAATAAACGAGTGTCACTGTATCTTTTTTAGGATGATATGTTTTCTGTTTTTGTTTCCTCGCTTCTTGGTTATAATCACTTTCTTTTATAAGCGGTGCTATTGTTGTTTCTCCTTTATTAGACTGAAAGGATGCATACACTCCAACAAAACTCATATATTGAAAATCATCATACCCATATTGATTCAGTAATTTTTCAACCGCACCTTCTTCAAAGACTTCATAAGTAGAAATACCTTTTTCTATGTACGAAAACGAGTGTACCCCTCCCGTTCGCCACATATCTTGCATGCTAGAAAAATACAAGAACACCGTACCTGTTGCCGTAACTACAAACGTCGTTGCCATAGACATCAGAAAGAAAAAGCGACCATTTTCCTTCATTCGATGTGACAATTGATTCACTATAAATAAATATGGATATGTATACATAATCTTTTTATTTCGCTTTATCATTTCTAACACTTGGGTAGCACCATGCGCGAAAGAAAAATACGTTCCCAAAAAGACAAGTATAGACACAGGGAAAAAGTATATTGCTATCGTAGCCACCGTCACTTGTAGCGCTAACGCATATCCTATCCCTAAACAAATAAAGCCGAATATACAAAGCCACTTTGATGTTTTCTTCTCTTTTTTATCTGTTCGAAATTCTTTCAATAACCGAATGATTTTTATATTCCATATACGTAAAGCACTTATAAAAGATAACAGAATAAAAACGACCATATATGTAATAAATGTTACACCAATCGCACTTACGTCAAATATAACAGGGAGTTCTTTCGGAAGCCCCAGTAACATACTAAACACCATGAAGAAGAGCTTTAAAAAGATCAAGCCCAGCCCTATACCGAAAATATTAGCAAAAATTCCAATTAATATTTGCTCGGTCATAATTACTCCTATTACGTTAGACTTCGTTGCTCCCATTAACATATATAACCCTAATTCTTTCTTACGTGCTTCTATGAAAATAGAAGTAGAGTACAAAATAAATATGACGAAAAAAGAAATAATTATAACATTACATATGATAAGTCCCCAGCGTACGTTTTGATACCACATCGTCTCTTGCATATACGGATGTACAATGACAGACATATATGCAAAAGATGCAAATATCGCAAAACAACTACTTAAGAAAAACACTTTATAATTACGCCAATTTCCTTTTATATTTTGCAGCGCTAGTTGCCGAATGTTCATCTATCGTCCTCCTGTAACTTACTACATAGGCAAAAAGCTAGAGGTTCCCCTAGCTTTTTACGTGTTTTAAATATCCTCTTTGCGCGATCATAAAGTAAATGGCAGAAGCTAAAATGTATGCTCCAATTACAAGCGCACCTGATTTCCACAAATCAATATAAAGCATTTTCCCTAACGTATGAAGAGCAAATCCACTATGAATGGAACCGATTAAAATTGGGATAAAGAAGATAACTCCCATTTGTCGAATCGCAATTTTGCGAATTTCTTTATCTGTCATACCGATTCTCTTTAACGATTTAAATTGAATACGATCTTGTTCTTTATCGTTAAACCATTTAAAGTATGTCATACTACAAGCGAAGAAGAAGAATAGTACCGCCACGAAGAAACCGATGAACATTGTAATCGCTCCACCTTCTCTTATATCCTTATACGCAAACACTGAATTTCTCAATTCTCCTTGCTTTTCTGGTGCAATTTCATTTTTCAAATCTAATACAAGATCTTCTGTACTTTTCCAATCCTCAATATAATAACCGTAATATTTCGTCTTTTCTTCATCTGGTACGAGTTTTGCATACTTCTCAAAATCTTGATCATTTACAACGAGATATTCACTATCATTAAAAACAGAAAATGAAGTTGGGCTATTTAACTGAACAGACTGCTTTTGTCCGTTAATTGTAAATTCATACGGTTTCGTACGGTCTATCTTCATCAGTTCATTTGCCATATCGACCATAACCATCGTTGCACTGCCTGGTGCATTATGAACTTCTGTAACTTGCTCTCTCTTTTGTTCACGCACTTCTGCATTATATTCTTTTTCTGAAATAATCGTCATCGGTACTTCATGTTCACTATTAAACAACGTTATTTTCTGTGTTGCCGGTAGTTTAACGTAGGTTACTTTTCGCGCATCTTCAAACCCGTGTCTCTTCACAAGCTGCTGTACCTTTTCTTCATTAATAAGGTTATGCGTATTTAACCCCTTTTCCTCATATGAAATAGCATGTGGAGTTTTGACTACCGTTTTATAACTCATATCCTCAAAATATACGTAAAGCGTGCCAACTGCCGAGGATACAACCGCCGTAATAATAGAAATTACAAATAGAAAACGAGCATTATCTTTCATTTTATAAATAAGGTTACTAAGGACGAACATATTTGGGTACGTATAAAAAGATTGTTTTCGTTTTTGCAATGCTTTTAATACGACTGTACTACCTTGTGTAAATAGTAAATACGTTCCGCCAATTGTCAGTCCTACAACCGGTAAAAAGAGGATGAGGAAATTCAGAAACGTTACTTGGAAGCTAAGTACATACGCAGCAATAATACATCCTATACCAACTACACATAACCATGTAAATGCAAACGGCTCTACTTTTTGCTTTCTTGCTTCTCTTAATAAATCAATAATTTGCAAGCGCCCGACTGTCCAAACACTAAACAATGATAGGATTAAAAATAGAATAAAGTATACACCAGCTGTAATAAGAATTGCTTTACTATTCCAAACGAGTGGAAGTGTCTTATCTATTTTCAATAATACGCTTAACGCTTGGAAAAATAATTTTGAACAAAGCATTCCAGCCCCAATACCAACTACAATTGCAATACTACCTAACATCAGTTGCTCTAATATAATCATTCGGCCGAGCTGCGATTTCGTTCCGCCAATTAATGTTAGTAGACCAAACTCTTTTTTTCTTGCTCGTAAAAACGTTGAATTTGCATATAAAATAAAGAGTGCCGAGAAGATGACCACAATATAATTCATCGATTCTAATCCTTTTGTGATCATCTTCCTCATACTAATATTACCGCTTACGACATCTGGATGATAAATAAAAGAAGCATACATGAAAAATACGACAATCGATAAACAACTACTTATAAGAAACGCTTTATAGTTACGCCAATTTCCTTTTACGTTATTAAGCGCGAGCTGGCGAAAGTTCATGATACTCTCCTCCTAGCATCGCAAGTACGTCCAGAATCTCTTGGAAAAAGGCTTGTTTCGTTCTTCCTTTATGTATTTCCGAGAAAATTTCTCCATCGCGTATGAAAAGGATACGTTCACAATAACTAGCCGCTACTGGATCGTGCGTAACCATTGCAATCGTTACTTTCTTTTGCTCGTGTAAATCTTGTAGAGCGCCCATTAGCGATTTCGCTGACTTTGAATCTAAGTTTCCAGTTGGCTCATCTGCTAAAATTAACGTCGGTTCATGAATGATTGCTCTCGCTGCTGCTGCACGTTGTTGTTGTCCGCCTGATACTTCGTATACTTTTTTATTTAAAATTTCTTCGATGCTTAAAAACTTCGCAATTTCCAGTACTTTCGCATCGATTTCATTTACAGGTTTTTTCGCCATTACAAGCGGTAAAATTATGTTTTCTTTAATGGATAACGTATCAAGTAAGTTAAAATCTTGGAAAATGAACCCTAAATGTGTACGGCGAAACTCCGCTAATTTTGCAGCACGCATTTGATTAATTTCTTCACCATTTACAAGCACATGACCTGAAGTTTGCTTATCAATTGTTGCTAATAAATTTAAAAGCGTCGTTTTTCCGCTTCCTGAAGGACCCATAATCCCTACAAATTCGCCTTCTTCTATTTTAAAATTTATATCGTTTAAAGCAGTCGTCGCTACTGAACCTTTTGATTGGTACACCTTCGTTAATCCTTTTACTTCAAGAACACTCATTTCTAATCCCCCTATGTGTTTTCTTCTTACATTTACTATAAGAAAAATAAGAAAAAGAAACGAGTGATTTCCCTTACAAAACGTTTTGTTATCTTACAGTTTTGTCATTTTTCTCATTAATGTATGATACTCTTCATCTTTTGCAAATTGGAACGTGAATGTTGTTCCTTCTCCTTCAGCCGATTGAACATATATTCCATGATGTAAATTATCGCAAATTTCCTTCGTAATATATAAGCCCATCCCAGTCGCTTCTCTCGTTTTACGTCCATTTATTCCCGTAAAGAATGGATCAAATATGCGCTTTACGTCTTGCTCTGGAATACCAATTCCATTGTCCTTAATATGTAATAACACCTTTTGATTTTTCTCTTCAATTTGAAATTGAATTTCTTTTTTCTCTGCCGCTGAAATTTTTGTATACTTGATTGCGTTTACAACAATTTGACCTATAGCAATACTCAGCCATTTTCTATCAGATGCAACCATACAAGTATCTTCTTCAAACATCACTTTCGGAAATACAGACGATTGAATGAAGGATTTTCGATTTTCATTAATAATACCTCGCACGACATCTATAACATTTACTACTTCTACTTTATAATCCTTCGCAAACTGCTCTAGCCTTGCCATATGTAACGCTAAATCTAAACCATTTAGTATACGGTTATTTTCTTCACGAATACTTTCAACTGTTGCTCTTGCCTCACGATGCTCCTTGCCAAACTTCTGCAACAATAATTCAATAACAGATACTGGTGTTTTCATTTGGTGAATCCATTGGTTCATAAATATCATTTGCTGTTGCTCTTTCGCATGCTGTTTATGAACTTCATTCATATATTGCTGTCTTAATAACGTAAAAGATTCAACGACCATTTCTTGCTCTAATGTATAAGATTCATCAATAAGTAAAGAGTCATGTAATGTATTTCCGCCAGTAACATACTTTTTGATACTCTTTAAAAACACACTCCGTTTTCGGTAATCGTAAATGAGGTATACAGTAAACACAACTGTTCCTAATAAAAGTCCATATAACCACGTACTCCAATCAATGGATTTCTTTTCTAAAAGACTTTGCAACTGCAAAACAAGCCCAAATAAACAAAGGCTAACAATATAAGAAAGTATTAAAGAAAAGCGGTCCATGAGGTAATTTTTAACCTTCATGCCCTTCGCCCCACTCTGTAAGAAGCGCATAACCATATCCACGTTTCGTTACAATTGCATTTTTAATGCCTAGCTCTTCTAGTTTCTTCCTTACACGTTTTACATTTACGGTTAATGTATTATCATCCACAAATGCTACTTCATCCCATAGAGCTTCTAACAGTTCTTCACGCGTTACATATTGATTTGCCTGTTTCATTAAACACTCTAATAAGTAAAACTCATTTTTTGTCAGTTCAGTTTGTTGTCCCTGCCACTCAACGATATGCTGGGACGGGAATAACAACAGTCCATTTACACCTAAACAATCACTCTCAGCAGCAGAGGCATACTCTCCATAGCCACGGCGAAGCGCACTCTTCACCTTTGCCATTACGATATCTAAATGGAATGGCTTCGTAATATAATCATCGCCGCCATTTTCAATCGCCATTACTTGATCCATTTCCCCTGTTCTTGCAGAAACAAAAATAATCGGCGCATTCGATACAGTACGAATTTGACGACACCAATAAAAACCGTCAAAGTACGGTAAATTAATATCAAGTAACACAAGATGAGGATTTATTTTTACAAACTCATCTTTTATATGACGTAAATCACTTGCTCTAAATGATTGATAGCCATACCTTTCTAAATGCTCCTCTAATATTCCCGCAATTTTCTCATCGTCTTCTACAATTAATATTTTATACATGTTCTTTTTCTCCCCATAAAAGAATTCTTCTACATTTACTCCTTTTTCCATTATAAATTGAAAATTTAATTAGTGGGGATTTTTTCCTATATAAATCCGATTTTTACGATATAAAAAAAAGACTGCCGTATTTCGGCAGTCTTAATCGATAAATTCAAATTCATATTCAAGAATTTTCACAATATCTCCGTCTTTTGCACCACGTGCACGAAGCGCTTCATCAATACCCATTCCGCGCATTTGACGAGCGAAACGACGTATAGATTCATCACGTGAGAAGTCTGTCATCTTGAATGTTTTCTCGATATCGTAACCAGAGATAACAAACGTGCCATCACTTTCACGTGTAATTTCAAATTTAACACCTTCAGTATCAAATTTGTACATTACACTTGTATCAGACTCATCCGCAACTTCATGTATTGGGAATTCTGGTGTTGTTTCTATTAAGTTTGCTACTTCAAACAGTAAGTCACGAACACCTTGTCTTGTTACAGCTGAGATTGGGAAGATTTTTACTTCGTCTCCCACTTTCTCTTTAAATGCTTGTAAGTTTTCTTCTGCATCTGGCATATCCATTTTGTTTGCAACAACAACTTGTGGACGCTCAGTTAAGCGAAGATTGTATTCTTTCAATTCATTATTAATCGTTACGTAATCTTCATATGGCTCACGGCCTTCTAAACCAGACATATCAATAACATGCACGATTACACGTGTACGCTCAATATGACGTAAGAATTGGTGTCCAAGTCCGACGCCAGCATGTGCGCCTTCAATTAGTCCTGGAAGGTCAGCCATAACGAAGCTGCGGTTATCACCAGTTTCAACAACACCAAGATTCGGAACGATTGTTGTGAAGTGATACTCTGCAATTTTCGGACGCGCTGATGATACAACAGATAATAATGTAGATTTACCTACACTTGGGAATCCAACAAGTCCAACGTCTGCTAGTACTTTAAGTTCTAGAATGACATCACGCTCTTGACCTGGTTCCCCGTTCTCAGCGATTTCTGGCGCTGGGTTCGTAGCTGTTGCAAAACGTGAGTTACCACGGCCACCACGGCCACCTTTTGCAATTACAGCAGTTTGTCCATGCGTTACTAAATCGGCAAGAATTTGACCAGTTTTTTCATCTTTTACTACTGTTCCTGGCGGAACCTTTACAAGTAAATCTTCAGATTTACGCCCGTGCTGACCTTTACTCATTCCGTGCTGACCGCGATCAGCTTTGAAATGACGTTGGTAGCGGAAGTCCATTAATGTACGTAAGCCTTCCTCAACTACGAAAACAACATCTGCACCTTTACCGCCGTCACCACCTGCTGGGCCACCTTTAGGAACATACTTCTCACGACGATACGCAACCATACCGTTACCACCGTCGCCGCCTTTTACATATATCTTGACCTGATCTACAAACATTATTTCACCACACTTTTTTCAATTGGTTGTAATATAACTGAGACTTCTTCGTCTCGCACTGTATAAGAAATGGAATACCATTTATTGTTTTGGGTCGCAAGCCAATTTTGTAGTTCTTCTACACTCGTTAGCTTACCACGAAAATCAAAAAAGAAACGAGCATTCTCCGCGTCACATTCAATTGTGATACAAACATAATTTTCAACATATACGTCTAAACTATGCTGAAGCATTGAGAAAAATTGATTCGTCCATGTACATACAGTCTCATCTAAGTGAGATAAGTTATGTAATTTCCCTAATACTTCGTACTCCAATAAGCACGGCTGCTGTTTCCAATTATATGTTAAAATCCACTCTGAAAATAAAGGCATTGATAGCCCCATCAGATTGGATTCTTGTCTCGCTTCTTGGACAAAACGATCGATGAGACTATGAATTTCTTCCACTTTTCCAAGTGAAAGGTTTCCTTTCACCATCTGCATACGATTGAGCCAATCATGTCTTGAATGGCGCAATGCATCTATAATTGTCCATTTTTCATTCATTTAGATACCCCTTAATATAGAAAAACTCTAACCTGCACTCAGGTTAGAGTTTTCCGTGAGTTCTTATGCTTCTTGAGCAACAGGATATACGCTCACTTGTTTGCGGTCACGGCCAAGACGCTCAAAGCGTACTACGCCGTCAACTTTCGCGTATAAAGTGTCATCGCCACCACGACCAACGTTAACACCTGGATAAATTTTTGTACCGCGTTGACGGTAAAGAATTGAACCACCTGAAACCGTTTGACCATCTGCGCGTTTAGCACCAAGACGTTTTGACTGAGAGTCACGACCGTTCTTTGTACTACCTACACCTTTCTTAGATGCGAAAAACTGAAGATCTAATCTTAACATACGTTACACCTCCTGCACTTTTTCTATTAAACGGATATACTTTCCGTAATCAAGTTCGATCGTCTTAAGCGAAACAACCAATCCTTCTAAAAGTATCTGTGCTTTTTCTGCTGCATGAACGTCTAAATCATTAGGCAATTCATACGTTAAGAATCCGCCATCACTTCCGAGTTCAATAGTTGCCTGCACATTACAAAGTTCTTCCACTGCATTTATAGAACCAAACACAACCGCTGTAGTTCCAGCACAGACAAGGTCTTGTCCATGTGGCGCATAATCGGCATGTCCAGTCATTTTAAATGATTGGATACTTCCTAATTTCGTGCGACTTATCGTAATTTTAATCATGTTAACCAGAATTAAGCGTTGATAGCTTCAACAACTAGCTTAGTGTAAGGTTGACGATGACCTTGTTTCTTACGATTGTTCTTTTTCGCTTTGTATTTGAAAACGATGATTTTCTTAGCGCGACCTTGTTTTTCAACTTTCGCAGTAACTGTTGCACCTTCTACAACTGGGCTACCAACTTTAACGTTTTCGCCACCAACGAAAAGAACTTTGTCAAAAGTAACAGTTTCACCAGCTTCAACATCTAATTTTTCAATGTAGATTGCTTGACCAGCTTCAACTTTAATTTGTTTTCCACCTGTTTCGATAATTGCGTACATACTTGCACCTCCTCTTAATTACTAAGACTCGCCAAAAACGAGGTAGACATAAATGCCTTTAGGGAACCTGTCTTGTGCGGTTGTAGCATATAGCCGTTTAGGTGCTATAAACTATAACATAAAGATGTTACCATAATTCATTGAGTATTGTCAATGAATCTTCTACTAACTATTTTTTCCGTTCTACAATTTCTTTTTTACTTCCAAAACGGATAATAGCGTACTTTTCGATAATATCATCTTTGAAATACATTTCAAATGGAATATTTTTTTGTAATTCTTTTTGCAAAAATTGTTTTTGCAGTTCTTTAGGCGCAGCGATTAATACTGCCTCATCCTCTATGTTGCCATATGTGATTAATTCTCTCTCTAGCTCATACGCAATTGTTTCATACGACATTACATAACCCGTCGCTTTGCAAGATACACACTCTTCTAGTAATACGTCACGTAAAGAATGTTTTTTACGTTTTCGTGTCATCTCCAAAATTCCTAACTCAGTAAATCCAAGTACTCTTGTATAAGTACGATCATCTTTCATAGCAGCTATGAGACATTCTCTTACCTTTTCTTTATCTTCTCTTTTTTTCATATTAATAAAATCAATTAATATCATACCACCAATATCACGAAGTCTTAATTGGCGTGCAATTTCTTCAGCTGCCATCTCATTTGTGCGAAGTACTGTATCTTGTAAATTTTGTTTTCCAGTAAACTTGCCCGTATTCACATCAATTACAGTCATCGTCTCCATTTGCTCTACAATTAAATAAGCACCATTTGGAAGCCACACAATTTTTTGGAGTGCTTTCTCAATTTCACGCTCTATTCCAAAATGGTTAAACATCGAAGACTTTTCATTATAAAAAGATACTTTTTCTTTTCCAACTTTGTCTTCTAACTCTTTTACTATACTTCTTGTATCTACAACTACTTTTTCAATTGTTTCAATTGGATTCTCTTGAAATACACGATCTAAAAAGGTCGCCGGTCGATGAAGTAATAACGGCGCCTTTCCTTGATCCTCTTTTCTTTTTAACTCTTCATACAACTGTTGTAACCCTTGCATTTCAGCTTGTATTTCTTCAATTTCCCCTTTTTCAGAAGCAGAGCGGAAAATGTAACCTCCCGTTCCTTCTACTTCAATTTCAAGTAACTGTTGTCTTCTTTTATTATTTTTTATTTTCCGAGAAACAGCTCGCATCTCATCAAACGGCATATAAACGACATATTTCCCGGTAAATTCTATATTCGCTGTCAATTTAGGCCCTTTCGTATCAATTGCCTCTTTCACAACCTGTACGAGTATCGCTTGCCCTTCATGTATACGATAAGAAGGTGGTACATCATCGTATGAAAGATACGCATGTTTTTCTAAACCTATATTTACAAAAGCTGCGTTCATTCCAGCAATTGTTCTTACGATACGTCCAACATAAATATGCCCAACAATCTCTTGCTCTTCATTACGTTTCCATAAAAACTCAACAATCTTTTTCTTCTCTTCAATTGCAACGCGCTTTTCCGAACCAGCGTAATTCACATATAACGTTTTCAAAATTATTTCCTCACTTTATAATCTTCTTTGCTTTTACAATAATAAAAGGTTAGTGCTATCGTCAACACTAACCGATTAATTCTTCAACTGATGAGGTTGTTCGTTTTTCAGTAAAATATGCATAGAGCAATTCATTTTCATCCAATGTGTAATGCTCTTTATATTTTCCACGGACGATAATAGAATGCTTATATCCTCTACGAAATTTTGTGAATATCTTATATAAATGATCTTCTGATTGCACTTCAATAGGTGCAATCTTTTCAATCCCTCTTTTATTTCCATAATAACGTTCTAATAAAAAACGCATAAATGCATACCGTCTTTGTTTCCACTCTTGATATAACGACACTGCCAAAAATATGAGTAGTACCCACATCATAATATTGTTACTATTCCAGAGCAACTGCCATCCTAATATTACACCAAAAAAAACACATGACAATTTCATCATCTTTTCATGTGCTTGTAAATAAGGAAAACGATATGATAGTATATTAAACAATACTTTCCCGCCATCTAACGGCCAAATAGGGAGTAAATTAAACGCTAAAATAATTATATTATTCCACATAAAGAAATAATATAAATCTGCATTCAACCAACCGGCTTCAAACAACATATAACCTACCAGCATCATCCAAACATGTTGAATCGGCCCTGCAATTACGACAACAAGTTC
Organism: Bacillus sp. AR8-1; assembly: GCF_008042345.1. NCBI lineage: Bacteria > Bacillati > Bacillota > Bacilli > Caryophanales > Bacillaceae > Bacillus > Bacillus sp. AR8-1. The sequence continues at coordinate 369,701 of NZ_QNUB01000017.1, read as the reverse complement.
CTCTTTCAATGACTTATTACCATGTTCCTCAAGCTCGGCCACGCCACCAAACGGCAAAAGCTGAATTCTTTTTATACGCCAATTATAGTGTGCTGCTGCAATAGCATGCCCAAGTTCATGAATAAGAACGATACAAAATAACAGTAGTAACTCTTTAAAACGTGCAGTAAAAATACCAATGACAATAATAACCCAAAATAATGGATGCACGGAAATTTTCGTCAAAACGTCTCTATATTTAATCAAATGATATCACCTGGATCGGATCAATAAATTTTTCATTCTTTTTTATCGCGAAATAAAACTTTCCATTTTTATCATTTGTATCATTACTCACCGTTCCAATTTTTTGTTTCTTTGAAACGTAATCATATAATTTCACTGACATATCGTTTAAGTTTGCATACCATGACTCCGTACCATCTGCATGTTGAATTTGAACTGTATTTCCAAGTTCCTCTTTCTTACCCGCAAAAACAACTAATCCTTCATTCACTGACTCAACCGTTGCATTTGTAGCTGTTTGGACAAATACACCTTGGCCATTTTTTTGAAACCCTTGCATTACCTTTCCAGAAGCGGGAATTGCATAATCTTTTTGCTGAATACTTCCTTCTTTTTTCTCGTTTGGCGAATAGAATACGAGCGGTTTTCCAAATTGCTTTTCGTACCATTTCGCTACAGTAGCAAACTGAAATTCCTCTTTCATCACTTTTTCTGTAACAGCTTTAGCTCCATTGAATGATGAAGGAGCATTCTTATATAAAATAGCAACCGAAAGAACTAATATTGCCGATAATAAAACTTTGAAGAAAAAGACTTCCTTTCGAAATAAAGGATGCATTTCCTTTTCTCCATCTTCAATAACTACTGTTTCGCTATCAAAATTCCCTCCGGTAAAATACTGTTCTTCCTCCATCCTTTCTTGCTCGGCCTTCCTTTTTGCAATCCGCTTTTTAATTTCTTCTACGCGTCTATTCTTCATACTGTCTCCTTTCTTTCGTTAAGCTAATTTCAATAGAAACAGTTGTATACAGTTTGTACATATGTATGAGCTAAGAAAGAAAGATATTCGTGTGAAGAAAAAAGAAAGCACCTCGCATATGTGCGAAGTGCTCTTAACGGATTCCAAAGAAGTTTTTCACCTTTGCAAATACCGATACCTTTTCTTGTTCAAATGCTTGTAATGGTACATTCTCACCTAACAAGCGTCTTGCAATATTACGATAAGCCAACGCTGCTTTTCCGCTTGGTTGCAACGCCACAGGTTCACCTGTATTTGTAGCTCGAATAACTTCATCGTCATCTTCGACAACACCAAGAAGCTCAATTGACAATGTACGTACAATTTCATCAACATCTAACATATCCTGTTCATGAAGCATATGACTACGTACACGGTTAATAACAAGTTTCGGTGGTTCAATATCCTCTTTTTCTAAAAGCCCAATAATACGATCCGCATCGCGCATTGAGGATACTTCTGGAGTCGTAACAACGATTGCTTTATCCGCACCAGCTACCGCATTTTTAAATCCCTGCTCAATCCCCGCAGGACAATCGATTAATATGTAATCATAATCTTGACGTAATACTTGTATTAATTCATCCATTTGTTCAGGTGTTACCGCTGATTTATCACTCGTTTGTGCTGCAGGTAATAAATAAAGATCATCAAAACGTTTGTCTTTAATAAGAGCCTGAGGTAAACGGCAACGCCCTTCAACGACATCAACAAGATCAAATACAATACGATTTTCCAGCCCCATTACTACGTCTAAATTTCGAAGACCGATATCTGTGTCAATTAAGCACACTTTCTTTCCAGATAACGCTAGGGCCGTACCAATGTTCGCAGATGTAGTAGTTTTACCTACTCCGCCTTTTCCAGATGTAATTACTATTGCCTCTCCCACAGCTATACAATTCCCCTTTCTAACTTTGTTAAATTAGGTCTAAGATGAGTGAGAAGTTGCAGGCGATCGACAACAATGTGATTGTTCTCATTAATATACGCACATTCTGCCGCCTCCGCTCCGTCTTCTTTCTCTTCCGGAGCCCGCATTGCCACATCACTAATTCGAAGTTGCATCGGGTTCATAACAGATGCAGCGATTACAGCATCTGAATCCCCATAATACCCAGCATGTGCAATTCCTCTTAATGATCCTACGACAAAAATATTCCCCCCAGCGATAACCGTTCCGCCTGGATTAACATCTCCAATTAACAACAAATTTCCTTTTACATGTAAAACTTGTCCAGAGCGAACAATTTTGGAAATAGGGACAATTTCTGTTTCTTCTTTCCAAGCTATTGCTTCTGCTTTAGTGATAACATCACTTTCAATTGAATCCACAACAAGATTCTTTTTATTACGAATTAACGTACGAATCTCTTCTTGTTGGACTTCTGTTAAATAACGATTTCCTACTTTCACATGCACTTCAATTAAAGAGCGCCCATCACCATCGTAGTAATGTGTAGAAAGTTTTTCGTCTAATTCCATCAATAATTCTGAGAATGAACAACAATCATCTAAATGAAGCGTTATCCCATCTTTTGTCCCTTTTATCGTTACATTTTGTTGCTTTTTTTCTTCCACTAAAGTTCACCCCACCGATTCAATTCGACATAAAATTAGAAAATCCTTTTTTCTTTTTCTTCCATCGCTTTTGAAAGACGCACTATATATCGTCTCAGTGGGAAACAAACTATCAATAAGAAAATAGCATTTAACAATAAAGTAGAAAGGAGACGATCTGTGAAAAAGACATGCGCTGGCATATGAGTACGTCCTAACAAAGTTAAGAATCCATACACATAATACTCTAGTGCTACAATGCTAGCTAATATGATAGAAACAACAATAAATAAATTCAATTGTAATACTTTCATCACACTATAAACTAAATAAGCTAAAATCGGATAAGCAAAAATATATATCCCGACAAGTTCTGTGTATACGGTATCAAATAAGAAGCCAAATAATAGTCCGTAATAAATCCCTTGGACCGGACTATAATACACTGTAATAAAACATAAGACGATTATAAAGAAATGCGGTGCTGCTATACTGTCTTTCCAAAACACATCCGTTGGAACAACAGTAGCAAACATATTTTCAAATAGAAACACAAAAAGGAGCAAAAGAGGAAGAGCTGCTCTTTTTAATATCTTCATCATCTCTTCTTCTCCTCCTATTCTAATGGCGCTGAAGGTGTTGCACGTTTAGCAACCGTAATATGCTCTACGTCATTTAAATCAGCGGCAGGTTTTACATAAGCTGTTTTTGTTAAGCCATATGCATCCGGCTGAACATCAACGATTTTTCCAATTACAAGACCTTTCGGGAAAATATCACCAAGTCCAGATGTTACAACTAGTTGATCTTTTTCTACCGGTGCATCAGAGCCAATCTTTGTGAAAAGAAGTAATTGTTTTTCTTTGTCATAACCTTCAATCAAACCAAAGATTTTCTCTTGCCCTTGTACAATAGCAGAAACGCGATTTGTTCGGCTCATAGAACTTAGTAATTCTACTGATGATGTAAACTGAGATACACTTTTCACTCTTCCAACTAACCCTTGTGAAGTTACTACAGCCATATCTTTTTTAATTCCTTGCTGTGCCCCTTTATCAATTCCAATTAAATCGTACCATTTATCTGGATTACGAGAAACAACAGTAGCTGGAATTTCAGTATACCCGCTATTTAACTCTTTTTTACCAGTTAGCTCTTGTAGCTTCTTGTTATCATCTTCTAGTTGTTTTACTTTCCCTGATAGACCTGCATAATTATCTAATTTTGCTTTTAATTCTTTATTCTCTTCATACGTGCGCTTTACATCCTCTACATTTTCGAAGAATCCAGCTACGTATTTCGCTGGCTTTTGGAATACACGTTCTACAACACCGACAGTGTCTTTAACAAACTGCTCTGGCCATGTTAAACTGTTCCGTTCTTTCAATGAGATTCCAATCAATGCCACGAGAAGAATAATACTAACCAACAAAACAATTAATCTTTTGTTTAAGAAAAACTGTGGCACGTTCACACCCTCTTAATTTCACTGATTTTTATTTTGCAATATTATCGAGCAGCAGTTTTGAAAAGATCGATATTGTCTAATGCTTTACCTGTTCCAATTGCTACGCAATCTAATGGATCTTCTGCAACAAGAACTGGCATTTTCGTTTCTTCACTAATTACTTTATCTAAATTACGTAGTAATGCCCCGCCGCCTGTTAATACGATACCGCGGTCCATAATATCAGCCGCTAATTCAGGTGGCGTTTTTTCTAACGTATTTTTAACTGATTCTACAATCGCATCTACTGTATCTTTTAATGCATCTGCAATTTCTTCTGGCTGAATTAGTACTGTTTTTGGTAAACCACTTACTAAATCACGACCGCGAATTTCCATAGGCTCGATACCTTCTGGCTCGCCTGCAGAACCAATTTCTAATTTTAATGCTTCAGCTGTTCTTTCACCAATCATTAAGTTATAGCTTTTCTTAATGTACTGAATGATTGAATCATCCATATCATCACCAGCAACACGAACTGACTGGCTTGTTACAATACCACCTAAAGAAATAATTGCAACTTCTGTTGTACCACCACCGATATCAACAACCATACTACCAGTTGGTTCCCAAACAGGTAAGTTTGCACCAATTGCTGCTGCAAATGGCTCTTCGATAGGATAAGCATCACGAGCACCCGCTTGACGAGTCGCATCGATTACTGCACGTCTTTCTACAGCTGTAATACCAGATGGTACACATACCATTACATACGGCTTACGTGAGAAGAAACCGTTTGATTTTTGAGCTTGTTGAATGTAATATTTCATCATTGTTGCAGTTGTTTCATAATCAGCAATTACACCGTCTTTCATCGGGCGAAGTGCCACAACGTTCCCTGGTGTACGACCAATCATTTGTTTTGCATCGCTACCTACAGCAACGATTTGTTTCGTATCAGTTTGTAACGCAACTACTGAAGGTTCACGTAAAACTACACCTTTTCCTTTTACATATACAAGCGTGTTCGCAGTTCCTAAGTCTATTCCAAGATCGCGAGTAAATCCACCAAATCCAAACATATTATTTATCTTCCTTTCTTGTTTTCACGGACTCATTTTTTCTTACTTTATATTATAAAAACAGTACGTTTTTTATATCTTTATCCTTTTTGTAGATAAATTTCTACAAAAAACTCATAAATCACATTATAAAACAAAATAAGTAAAAAGCATAGTCTTAAATATGACCTTTTTCCTTTAAACTCACGAATTTATGGTCACCTATTATAAATAGTGATAGGTAAGAAAAAACCACGACTTTACTCGTTTGGACTTCTTTTCCCCCACTTCACACCGTACGTGAGACTTTCACCTCATACGGCGTTCCATCAACTCAATTATTTACGTTAATCCCAATTTTTCTCTAAAACCTAGAACCTTTTCCCAAATTACTTTTCCGACCATGGAATAATCTTTTGAACTGTGAATCATTTGATGGCAATGTTCATGTAGGGATGCAAGGTTAGGAACACGATTTACTTCTTCTATGGGGAGTTTTGGGTTGACATGGTGTATGTGTACATCATCCCCCTGAAGTAACTCTCCACATACTCGACATCTTCCTTTATCACGGTTAAATGCATAGGCTCGATTCATAAAGTATTCAAAGTTGTACAATTTTCCCTTATGTCCGATTTTGATAATCTTGGACCAATTCAAGCTGAGGAGCTCATCCGCTCTTACTTTAATGGGCTTTTTATTCGTTCGGTTCATATAAATTTGTCTACCCAGTTTGGTATACGGTGTCTCTTTAGGGCTTTTATTTTTAGGCTTTTTCCACCTACAAAAATCTAGCCTTGTAACACCTATTTTCAATTCGTTGTATTCAACCATTGGTATTTTGGTTTCGTACTTTTCGTGGGCTGACCGTAGATTGTCCACTCGTTTTGCAGGTATTTTATAACCTCCATGTTTTCGGAGTTTCAAATATGCCGCATAGTGGAGTTTATCAACATACTTTCCCATGTACACATTCACTTTCGTTGTACATTCGTAATATTGAATTAGCCCTCTTATTTTAGAGTTGATGAGATTAATCCAGTGAATCAGGTCGTCTTTCCTTGTTGCTTTTTTGATTTTCTTAATCGTTTTATGAATCTCATTTACCTTTTCTTTTAACCGTTGTTGATTTGGCTTACTGACGAGAATATGTCCATTTTTCGCCTTGCCCTTAATTGCCTTGATTTCAAAGCCAAGAAATTTAATTGGTCGTCTTCGTATATCTGTTATGAGCGTCTTTTCTTCTGACAATGTCAATTTCAACCGCTCTTTTAGATATTTTGTTATTTTGTACTTCCATTTCTCCGCATTCCGTTTAGAGTTCGTTATGAGTACCCAATCGTCTGCATATCTTACCAAATACGTTTCTTTTAGGCGTGTTGTTTTCCGTAACCTTTCGAACTGTTTGGATTTTTGTGCATACGGGTAGCTTGTTTTCTTATTTTCCCATTCTCTTGTTACCCATTGGTCAAATGCGTGTAGATAAGCATTTGCGAGTAGCGGAGAGATGATTCCTCCTTGAGGTGTACCAATTGGGTTCTCTTTTAATTCATCCATGATCCCAGCTTTCAGCATTGCTTTGATAATCATGAGGACACGTCTATCCCTAATTCCCATATTCCATAATTTCTTAATGAGAATCGTATGGTTAACACAATCGAAAAATTTACTAATATCTCCTTCGATAATCCAATAGTGTCCCGTGATATGAACGATGTCAGTTGTTCGAACTAATGCCATACTACTGGAATCTCTCATTGGTCTGAATCCATATGAATGTTGGAAAAATTGCGCCTCAAGAATTGGTTCAATAATTAAACGAACACACTCCTGTATAACTCGGTCGATAATGCTTGGTATTCCTAATGGGCGTAACTCTTTGGAATTTGGTTTTGGAATGTACTTTCTTTTAATAGGTTCTGGACGATAATTTCGAAAGTTTTCTTGTACGAGTTGTACGACTTTTGGGTAATCTTTTTGAAGAATGTCTGGTTTCATTAATTTATGGTCACTTCCAGCCGTACGACTTCCCTTATTCGCTTTAATGCGATGGATAGCCGTTAGTATCGTGGCTTCACTTGTCATCAGTTCTAATAAGTTTTTGTGTCCAGACGATTGTCCCTTTTGATTTATACTTTCGAAACTTTTATTATATAATTCGTCCTGTTTATCTCTTAATTCTTGTTCAGATTTTAGATAGTTAGATTCTTGTTCCATTGCGATTCCTCCTTATTGGGAGAATGCAAGGTTTTAATCAGGTATGCTCAAACGGCTTCCCTAACAAATTGGTTTAACTTAATAATTGGACTGACTATGCCCCTTCGCTCTATTCCCATTACAGAAACTTCGTCACTACTACGGGCTGCTGTCCCATAGATTCAATTGTCATTTCCTCCAATTTAGATGCATTGAGTTTAACTCCTCTTGTCATCATCCTCTATGGTTCCGCTGTTCCTTACGCTTTAGCTTTTCATTACCGTTTTAGCTGTCCTCTTTGACCCGTTAATCATCTTTTTGTCCACTGTTGGTAGGACGCAAGACACTATTCCATTATTGGAGTAGTATAGATTTTGCAACCACAAATACAAAACCCACGATTAAACTTCTTTTACAGAAGCGAGAAACTTCATTTCGTTTCCCTTTGCATTTACGAGCCGTACATACGAGGATTCCTGGTAAGTCAGCATGACGGTTTTATAGCCTCCCGCTTACTTTACTAACCGCTTCTCAGGTCTGTTTTTCAGCGCCTTTACCGAGCTTCGTACACAAATGTAGTTAACTATTTATGCACGTCGGAGTTTCAGAGCATCGTTACCAACATTTAACGATGAGTTGGGATTTCACCAACCTATTCAAGCGTAAAGTTCAAAGGTAAGTACCTTTGCCTAGTTTTATTGCATATTTCTACGCAGATTGTCTAGGAACAGCGCACACTATGATCAAGCACTTCAATTCCGATAATCTGACCGCATTCTACTAAGCGTTTGGTTACTTCAATATCTTCACGGCTCGGCGTGGGATCTCCTGAGGGATGGTTATGAAGACATATGATAGAGGCTGCTGCACGACGGAAGGCTTCTTTAAAAACTTCCCTCGGGTGTACAATTGACGTGTTTAAACTTCCAATAAAGATCGTTTGCCTATGTATAACTTGATTTTTTGTATTTAAATATAAACAAACAAAATGCTCTTGTTGTAAAAAACGCATTTCTTCCATCATGTATTTCGCACAATCTTCTGGACTTCGAATACTATATCTATTTTGATATTCTAAACGTACCATTCTTCTGCCTAGTTCAAAGGCTGCCATAAGTTGCGATGCCTTTGAAATCCCAATACCATGTATACTAATTAGCTCTTCTAATGTTGCATCTTTCAACATACGTAAGCCATCAAATTGGTGTAAAATTTTATCTGACAACTTTAAAACTGTTTCTTCTTTAGAACCTGTTCTGAGTAACACTGCGAGAAGCTCTCGATTTGATAAACTTCCAGCACCTTCTAACAATAAACGCTCCCGTGGCTGTTCTTCTCTTACAACATCACGAATACCGTTCATTTCTCCACCCCTTTATTTGTTCTCTCAAAGAAAACCCCATGCAATTTTACGCATGGGTTACATCAATATCAAATTGTTTTAATTCCCGAACGAGACGTGCAATTGGTAAGCCAACTACACTATAGTAGTCCCCTTGAATATTTTGAACGAAAATAGATCCTTTACCTTGAATCCCATAACTACCTGCTTTATCAAGAGGTTCTTTCGACGCGACGTATGTATCAATTTCCTCTTCTGTTAACTCCCAAAATGTAACTTCTGTACGCTCATAAAAAGTAACCGTTTTTTCTTTTGATATAATCGCAACACCTGTATACACTTCATGTGTTTTCCCAGATAGTAATTGTAACATCTCTTTCGCCTCATCCTCATTAGAAGGCTTACCAAGGATACGCGACTCATATGTAACAATTGTATCTGCACCTAACACAATGTGATCACTATTATTTTCTGCAACCGCTGATGCTTTTTGCAAAGCAAGCGACATTACAATATCAGAAGGCGATGAATATGCACCAATTGTTTCCTCTACTTCACTTACAACGATTTCAAATGGTACGCTAGCTAACTCAAGCAATTCCTTCCTCCGAGGTGACCCTGAAGCTAAAATTATTTTTTTCATATTTTCTCCTTCCTTTCTCACATGAAGCAGAACAATTTATATCAATCGTATCAAAGGAATAGTTTGCCCACAAATGAAAGAAATATTAATTTCTCTAACTAAAAATAACACTTCTTTATTGCATACGATTATATTCCTGTCATAGAGAAAGCACTTTGCTCTAAATTCAAAAGAAAAGAAAGAAGTACATGTACTTCTTTCTTACTCATTTTATTATCCTATCATTTCACTTTCTACGAAACAATTTTTTCATACGAGAGTAAGCCATCAATAATAACTTGATTTAATTTCGCCAAAGATTCCTTATCCATTTTCCCATCTTTTACTGTTTGTACAGCTACCGACGTATACATATACAGTTTCTTTGCTTCTTCTCGCTTCATACTTTTCCCTTCTTTTTCAATCGCTTTCCATTCTTTTTCAATCACTTCTATATCTTTTGCGCTGCTTTTTCCACCAACTTGTACGCTAGAAGCATATTTTGCTAAATGAGTATATAATGGCTGCACTTTTGTTAAAAATGTTCCTACTTCTTTATCATCTTTCAGCAATGCTTTATCTGTTATATCCCAGTTCTTTTTTAAAACGGAGACACCATCATTTTTATACTTAGTCATTAATTGATTTATAGCCTGTTCATCGCTAGCAATACCAACAACTATTGCATACTTATCCCCGCTCGGTCTCAAAGCACCAATGCCCCCATTGCCTTTCCATTCTTCAAGAGCTGCCTGTCCCTTTTCTTCAGAAGAATAAAGCCCCCCTTGAACAAAGAATAATTTCATCGGATCCAATGACGTTCCTGTCTGCGCCTTTTGTTTTTCTTCTTTCGGTGCTGGTGTTTGTTCTGCCGTTCCACCCACCTTTGATTCTCCATTTCCAGTCGGCCTTGAAGCAGTTACTTCACTTCCTCCTGTTGTTCCTTGTCCAGTAAGTAAATGAAGCATCCCCATTCCAAACGTCGTACCGATAATAATTGCGGTTGCAACGATTGCAATTAATGTATTACTCCACTTCTTTCGGTATTTTTCCACAGACACTGATTTCGCTTTTTGAAACGGAACAACATTTTTAGGTCGTTCACTTTCTACTACCATCCATTCAAATTCATCTTTCTTCTTTTCCTCATACTTCGCTTCTGTTCCATTCACTTTCACTGAGATCGTTCGTGATTGCTTGTCCATACACTCACACCTCACCTCTTATCGTTGTCCGCATCATATCATATTCATTTCACAAAAAAACGAGATATTTGTCAGAGGAATTCGCCAAATAACCCTATATATTTATCTTATATGTATGCATTTGACTTCATTTGTAGAACAAAAAACTAGATAGCAAAGACTATCTAGTTTTTCTCTCGAATATATTTTCGAACTTCAGAAATGAAATAAAGAGAACCTGTTATGATAAAAACATCATTTTCCCCTATCATTTCAACTTTTGTATCAATTGCCTCTTTCCAATTTTCAAAAACTAATTTTGATTCTTTTTGTGAATATGATGCAAGCTTGTCTGCAGAAATAGCACGATCAAAGGCGAATGTTGTAAAAATCATTTCATCTGCAATGGTTTCTAATCGGCCTACCATGTTATGCAATTGTTTATCACCAAGGGCAGTAAATAAAACTATTACATTTTTATCTTTGTAATGCGCTTCTACTGTTTTCACAAGGCTTTCGATACCTTCTGGATTATGAGCACCATCTATAATAATATCCGGGTTACTTTGTAGCTTTTCAAAGCGCCCAATCCAATACGCTTCCCGTAATCCCGTTCTTATTCCCTCTTCCTCAATTAAAAATGATAAATATGTTTTTACATACATTACTGCCATAAGTGCTAGCGCTGCATTTCCTACTTGATGAATACCTTTCATTGAGATTTGCAAATCTTCAAATGCGGTAAAAGGACAAGTAAAATCAAACTGTTCCCCATCTTCGTTAGACTGTTTATGTAACGCTGTAAAATGCTTGCCAAGTTCGTATAAGTTTGCATGGTTTTCCTTTGCAACATTTTGAATGACTTGCAAAGCTTCTTCATCTTTTACACCAGTAATTACCGGCACACCAGACTTAATAATCCCCGCCTTTTCATATGCAATTTCTCCTAGTGTATTCCCTAAAATATGCATATGATCGTGACCGATATTCGTAATAATCGTGAGAACAGGGTGTATAACATTGGTAGAATCAAAACGTCCACCGAGCCCTGTTTCAAATAAAACAACATCACAGAAATTGACTTTACCGAAATAGCAAATTGCCATAACAGTAATAATTTCAAACTCAGTCGCTTCCCCTAAATCCGTTTCATCTAGTTTTTCCACGACTGGTTTTACCATCTTTACGAGTTCAGTAATCTCTTCATCTGCAATTGGTGTTCCATTCACACTAATGCGTTCATTAAATGTTTCGATGTAAGGGGAGGTAAACGTTCCTACCTTATATTTCGCGCCTTCTAACATGTAACGCATATATGTTAACGTTGAACCTTTTCCATTTGTACCAGCAAGATGAACACATTTTATATGACGCTCTGGATTTCCGAGCTCTTCTAGCATCCAATTCATTCTTTCTAATCCTGGTTTAATACCAAATTTCAATCGGCTATGAATCCACCCTATCGCTTCTTCGTATGTATGTATCACGTATGCTTTTCCCCTTTCAAAAGACAACTTTCATAGTTCTATTATACGCAAAGAAAAGAGACTCACCAATATAGTGAGTCTCTAAAAATATTTTTACTTTTCAAGATCTGCTAGACGTTGACGAACTGCTTCGCGTTTTTCTAGGTAATCTTGCTCTTTCGCACGCTCTCCTTCAATAACCGCTGCAGGAGCTTTCGCTACGAAACCTTGGTTAGAAAGTTTCTTCTGTACACGTTCTACTTCTTTATCGAACTTCTCAAGTTCTTTCTCAAGACGAGCTCTCTCTTCATCAAGATTGATAAGATCAGCTAACGGTAAGAATAACTCTGCACCTGATACGATTGCAGTCATTGCTTTTTCTGGCGCTTGTAAGTCCGTTTGAATTGTTAATTCGCTTGGGTTACAGAAACGCTCAATGTAAGAGCTATTCTTCGTAAGTTGAGCAAGTACAGCCTCATCTTTTGCTTTAATTTGCATTTGAACTTTTTTGCTCATTGGCGTATTTACTTCTGCACGAATGTTACGAACAGAGCGAATGATATCAACTAGAAGGTGCATTTCTGCCGCAGCTTCCGTATCTTGTAAATCTTCGCGAACTGTTGGCCACGCAGCTACTGTAATAGATTCGCCTTCATGCGGTAAATGTTGCCAAATTTTCTCTGTTACGAATGGCATGAATGGGTGTAATAGACGCATTGTTTGATCTAATACGTAAGCTAAAATAGAACGAGTCGTTTTCTTAGCTGCTTCATCTTCACCGTATAGTGGAAGTTTCGCCATTTCAATGTACCAGTCACAGAAATCATCCCAAATGAAGTTGTATAATGAACGACCAGCTTCACCGAACTCATATTTATCCATGTTACGTGTTACACTCTCGATTGTTTCGTTTAAGCGAGTTAAGATCCACTTATCTGCAACTGATTTTTCACCAGTTAAATCGATTTCTTCATACTTCATATCATCCATGTTCATTAATACGAAACGTGATGCGTTCCAAATTTTATTAATGAAGTTCCAAGTAGATTCTACTTTTTCCATGCTGAAACGTAAATCTTGACCTGGTGCACTTCCTGTTGATAAGAAATAGCGCATTGCATCTGCACCGTACTTCTCGATAACATCCATTGGGTCAATACCGTTACCAAGAGATTTACTCATCTTACGACCTTGCTCATCACGAACTAAACCGTGAATTAATACATCTTTAAATGGACGCTCGCCTGTAAACTCTAAACCTTGGAAAATCATACGAGATACCCAGAAGAAGATGATGTCATAACCCGTTACTAGTGCATCTGTTGAATAGTAACGTTTGAAGTCTGCTGAATCTTCATTTGGCCAACCAAGTGTTGAGAATGGCCATAGCGCTGAACTGAACCATGTATCAAGTACGTCGTTATCTTGATTCCAGTTTTCAATATCTGCTGGTGCTTCTGTACCTACGTATACTTCACCAGTTTCTTTATGGTACCAAGCTGGAATACGGTGTCCCCACCATAATTGACGAGAAATACACCAGTCATGAATATTTTCCATCCATCGTAAATATGTGTTTTCAAAACGCTCTGGTACGAACGTTACTTTTTCTTCTTCTTTTTGTTGAAGCGCTACTGCTTTTTCAGCAAGTGGAGCCATTTTTACGAACCATTGTGTTGATAAGTAAGGCTCAACAACTGCACCGCTACGCTCACTATGACCTACTGAATGCATATGTGGCTCGATTTCTACTAATACGCCAGCTTCTTGTAAGTCTTTCACTAATTCTTTACGGCATTCGAAACGATCCATACCGTTATATTTACCAGCTTTTTCGTTCATCGATCCATCTTCGTTCATTACTAAGATGCGTGGTAAGTCATGACGGTTACCTACTTCAAAGTCGTTCGGGTCATGAGCTGGTGTAATTTTTACAACGCCTGTTCCGAAGTCTTTTTCTACGTACTCATCAGCAATAATCGGAATCTCACGGCCTACGATTGGAAGTGTAACTGTTTTTCCGATTAAATGTTTGTAACGATCATCTTCTGGATGAACTGCTACCGCTGTATCACCAAGCATCGTTTCTGGACGAGTAGTAGCAAGGCGAATGTGACCTGAACCGTCTGTTAACGGATAGTTCATATGGTAGAATGCACCTTGAACTTCTTTATGAATTACTTCAATATCAGAAAGAGCTGTGCGTGTTGCTGGATCCCAGTTGATAATATATTCACCGCGGTAAATTAAGCCTTTTTCGTATAATTGAACGAATACTTTATTAACCGCATCAGATAAACCTTCGTCTAATGTGAAACGTTCGCGAGAATAGTCTAGTCCTAAACCAACTTTCCCCCATTGTTGACGAATGTGAGAAGCGTACTCTTCTTTCCACTCCCAAGCTTTTTCAAGGAATTTCTCACGGCCAAGATCGTAACGTGAAATACCTTCTTCACGAAGTTTTCCTTCTACTTTCGCTTGTGTTGCGATACCAGCATGGTCCATTCCTGGAAGCCATAGCACATCGTAACCTTGCATACGCTTCGTACGAGTTAAAATATCTTGAAGAGTTGTATCCCAAGCATGACCTAAGTGTAACTTACCAGTTACGTTCGGAGGTGGAATTACAATTGTATACGGTTGTTTCTTCTCGTCTCCTGTTGCTTCAAAATATTTGCCTTCAAGCCACCATTGATAAAGGCCTTCTTCAACGGACATATGATCATATTTAGTTGGTAAATTCTTTTCCGTGTTTGACATTATTTTCCCTCCTTAAAATAAAAAATGTCCCTCATCCAAAAAGGACGAGGGACATCGCGGTACCACCTTTATTTACAAACAAATTCATAATTTGCTTATACTCTTAATTTGATAACGGACAAATCCGTCTTTTCCTAATGAGAACTATTCTGTTCAGAAAAGATGCTCCAGGGCTACCTTCTAACATAACTATCTAGAGAATCTCCCAGCTACTGATTCTCCTCTCTGAAGACGTTTCATGTTATACTCTTCCCCTTCAAGGCATTTATATGATTGTTAATTATTATATACAATAGTGTAAAAAACGAAACCTTATTCGTCAAGATAAATTTAAAACTATGACTTTTCGGGTGAATATAAAGAAGATAAGTAGCATTCTCTACTTATCTTCTTTATCCCGCTATTTGCGGGCAATAAGACCCCACCTCAAAATTCAGCTGAAGCAAAGAAGTTAGGTTGGAGCCACCCGCTGATTAAAGTTTTACTTTACCCGTTCCCTTGCTGGGCAGCTTGTAATTGTGACAGGAAATATTCTATATTGCTAACAAGCCAATGCGATTGTTGCAAGCTCTTTACTCCGCGCAGTTCATTTTCCTCGTTGCGATTATCTCTTCTTTTCTTATAAGACTGGATTTGCCGAATAAATTGCGATGGATACGTCATATACGCAAACATAAGTAGTTGCTCTTCTTTCGTAAAAGGGAAATTTTTTTGATACATTTGAAACCATTCAAACCGATCACTTCTTGCGATTGGATATGTGTTTAAAGACCGTGAATAAAAACCTACTATATCTTGCACAGGCGTTGCAAACTTCGATTTTTCCAAACTAATAAAATAGCCATTTCGCTCATAGTCAAATAAAAAATGATTAAGTGACACGTTACCATGCACAAAAGTAATACGTGTTTTCTCTTTTTCTTTCATCGCATCGTTCCACTCATTTAATTGCTTCGTTGCAAATTCACGCGCTCTCATTACATGATGATAGTACGTACAATATTGTAATTCAAACGGGGACATATACCATTTTGATTCAGATTCTACGAGAAACTCTTCTAACATCTCACCATCATTTTCCCAGCGATCGGATATAGTTGTATAATGTTTTTCTAAATCTTCTTCCGTATATGTTTCTTCCTTCACAGTTTTTTGATGCAACGTTCCAAGTGTCTGAAACATTTTATGGTATTGATCATTATCCTCGCCGTTTCCTTCTGCACGTTCTAACCAAGGCATTAAATAATAATTATACGTCCCGTCACTTAAAATATAATTTCCATCCGTCGCGTGGTATATAGGTACATAATTTGAAAAACCTTTCTCCTTCAAATATTGAATATGATGCAGAAAATTATTCCGCTCTAACTTTCTGCCTTCTATTTTCTTGAGTGCATATGGACCTTGATTCGTATAAATTTTCATTACGCTTCCGTGCTCTTCCATATGCTGCGTATCCAATCTATATTGCCTCACGATAGGTTCATAGTGATTTCGTAATTCAATATCCATACGAATAACCCTTTCTATTCAAAACATAGCCTCTAAGAAAAGAAGCGAGTGAAAACACTCACTTCCTTATTTCGCCTTTACCCTTGAAACCGGAATATAAATAATTTGCCCCTTATTTAAAAATATATCTTCTGTTTGATTGACACGGCACACATTTTGCACAGACGTTTCATAACGTTCTGCAATAGATTCAATTGTATCCCCTTCTTGCACGAAATACATTCTTAACTTTGTAAATTCTTCTTCCGGTTCTTTCGTAAATAGTTTTGTTAAATAAAGCGCATTTTCATCTCGCTGTGAGTACTCTTCTTCTTGTTCTTCCTGCTTTTTCGCTTTTTCTTTCTTGAAATCTTTTCGCCCAAACAATTCAAATTGCGGCGTTGTTTCTTGCTCCTCTTCACGCTCCACAAATTCATGTTCCTCTATCTTCTCTTCTTCTAATTCCTGCTCTTTTCTTTCCTCTAATTGGAACGGTTCAAATGCGTAATCTTCCCACTCATCTGATTCCTTATATGCTGGTTCTTCTACATGCGGCGCCGGTCTATTTTCATCCTCTTGCGCTGAATCTTCTTCTAACTCGGCATACACCGTTTCTTCCTCTTCAGCTTCATCCTCGTTTCTCTCTTCATCACACAAACCGCTAATAGATATATCCGCTAATAATTGTAAGCAACCATTTTCCTTTAATTCATAATCAAATTCCTCAATTGATACATATAGCTCTTCAATTACTTTCACTCGATTTCTCGGAATTGATATTTCAAGCGGAAAGGAATGAACAAGTTCATTAACCCCATCTTCCCTTGTTTCTACATAATCAATTGACTTGGCTGGCGATAGTTCTCTTAATGAATACGCCGAATCATCTTTTCGTGCAACATACTCTCCCGTTAAATCTAATTGCCCTCTCACGATTACTTCATGATCAAGCTCTTCTATCTCAACGTCTGGATCTAACGAAATTGACAAAAGTTCATCGACTTCCTGTCCCTTTTGGAACCAAACAGATTCTTTTAATGAAAATCGTAACGAATGATCTGCAGCCACTTCTTTTCCCCCTCCCAAACTATATGTCATTACAGATTTATGTAGAGAAAGCTTACTTTATGAATAAAAAAAATCGCCCCCCTTATGGAGAGCGATTTTTCTCTAATACATTATTTTAATTTTGACATTGCAATTTCAGCTGCTGCAATCGTCGCCTCAATATCTGCGTCACTATGTGCTGTCGATAAGAATAAACCTTCGAATTGAGATGGCGGTAAGAATACACCTTGTTCTACCATTTCACGATAGTAAGCCGCAAAGAATTCTAAGTTTGAAGATTTTGCTGCATCGTAATTAATAACGGGCTCATCTGTAAAGAAAATACCAATCATAGAACCTGCACGGTTAATATGATGTGGAATGCCATGTTTTTCAGCTGCTTTACGTAATCCAGCTTCCAACATTTCAGCTTTACGCTCAAATTCTACATATGATTCTGGCGTTAACTGTACTAACGTTTCATAACCTGCTGCCATTGCAAGTGGATTACCTGATAAAGTACCAGCTTGGTAAATCGGTCCGCTTGGTGCAACTTGGCGCATAATTTCTGCTTTACCACCGTATGCTCCTACTGGTAAACCACCACCGATTACTTTACCTAAGCATGTTAAATCAGGTGTTACGCCATAATAACCTTGGCCACAATTATAAGCTACTCGGAACCCTGTCATTACTTCATCAAAAATAAGCAATGCACCGTTTTGTTCTGTTACTTCACGAAGACCTTCTAAAAATCCAGGCTGCGGAGGAACAACCCCCATATTTCCTGCTACTGGTTCTACAATTACACAAGCAATATCATCACCGAATTGTTCAAACGCGTATTTTACGCTTTCTAAATCGTTATAAGCTACTGTAATCGTATTTTTCGCTACACCTTCTGGTACACCAGGACTATCTGGTAAACCTAAAGTCGCCACACCAGAACCAGCTTTAATTAATAGCGAATCACCATGACCGTGGTAACAACCAATAAATTTCAAGATTTTATTACGACCTGTATAACCACGAGCTAAACGTAGTGCACTCATTGTTGCTTCCGTTCCAGAGTTAACCATACGCACAATCTCAATTGATGGCACGCGCTCAATAACAAGTTTTGCTAATTTATTTTCAATTTCTGTTGGTGCACCGAAGCTTGTACCTCTTTCAGCAACAGATTTTAACGCTTCTACAACACGATCATTTGCATGACCATGAATTAAAGGCCCCCATGATAATACGTAGTCGATGTATTCATTCCCATCAATATCATATACTTTAGAGCCTTTTCCACGCCCCATAAACAACGGATTCATCCCAACAGATTTAAAAGCACGAACCGGGCTATTTACGCCACCAGGCATTAAGTCTTGTGCCTCTTCAAACGCCGCAATCGATTTATCAAACTTTTTCATTATTTAGCGCCTCCTTCTTGTAACCATTTTGCTGCATCTTTCGCATGATACGTAATAATTAAGTCTGCTCCTGCACGTTTCATACTAATTAATTTTTCAAGAACAACTTCTTTTTCATTAATCCAGCCATTTTGCGCTGCCGCTTTAATCATCGAATATTCACCACTTACATTATAAGCGACAACTGGTAAATTAAAGTTATTTTTCACATCACGAACGATATCTAAGTAAGAAAGAGCTGGTTTTACGATTAAGAAATCTGCACCTTCCATTACATCTGATTCTGCTTCACGGAATGCTTCCATACGGTTTGCCGGATCCATTTGATATGTTTTACGGTCACCAAATTGCGGTGCACCGTGCGCAGCATCACGGAATGGTCCATAAAATGCTGATGAATATTTCACAGCGTACGACATAACTGGCACGTGTCCAAAACCATTTTCGTCTAATGCATGGCGAATTGCTGTTACGAAGCCGTCCATCATGTTTGATGGCGCAATAATGTCCGCTCCTGCTTTCGCTTGACTTACAGCCGTTTTCGCAAGAACTGCAAGAGACTCGTCATTTAAAATAATACCATCTTCAATTACACCGCAATGACCATGGCTTGTAAATTGACATAAACATGTGTCTGCGACTACTACTAGCTCAGGGAAATCACCTTTAATTTGCTGAATAGCACGTTGTACAATTCCATGATCACAATATGCTGATGATCCAACTTCATCCTTTTCAGCAGGTAAACCAAATACAATAACAGAACGAATACCTAAATCAACAACTTCTTGCATTTCAGCTTGCAATAAATCTAAAGAAATTTGATATACGCCTGGCATAGAAGGAACTTCATTACGAACATTTTCACCTTCTAATACAAAAATAGGGTAAATAAAATCTTCCGTATGTAAAAACGTTTCACGCACAAGCGCACGCATGCCCCCGCTTTGTCTTAAACGACGATGACGATTAAATTGTAAAGAGTTCATAGATTTCTATCCCCATTCTTTCATTTTATAGATTCACAAACACATTGTAGTAATGCTTCTACAGTGTACTCTTTCGGCACAATAACAGACGGAAAATAACGACTTGCCTCTTTTTCCGTAATAGGTCCTATACAAGCAATTGTACATTTTTTTGTCCATTCTCTCCAGTTTGCACCCTCAAGTAAACGAACAAAACTAGTAACAGTTGAAGGACTCGTAAATGTAATAATGTCTACTTCTCCTAACTTCAACGCTGCTATAAGCTCTTGCTTTTTTTCTACATTCACTTTCGTACCGTATACGATCAACTCATCTAGAGAAACACCAATTTCACGCAGTTTAACTGGTATTACATCTCTTGCTAAATTGCCTTTTGGAAATAAAATACGTTCGTTTCCATTTAATTCTTTTAGAAACTCTTCGGCAAATGCTTCTGCAACAAATGAATTCGGGACAAAATGAACTTGATAGCCCCTTTTTTCTAACTCTAATTTTGTTTTCACACCTACCGCAGCGATTTTAATGGTTAGTGGTAGTTTCTTTTTTAAACTATCTAGAAAAAAAGCTACACCATTTCTGCTCGTAAAAATAACCCAGTCGTATGAATGTAGCTGCTCTTCAATATGTTGAATTTGCCTATGAGACATACCTTCCATACGCAAAAGCGGAATTTCCAATGGAATTCCGCTCTTTTCTTTCACTGCTACACTCATTTGTTTCGCTTGATGCTGGGCACGTGTAATCAATACCGTTTTTCCAGCGAGAGCGTTCATATTTATTGTTGCTCCTTATTTGCAGCAAGAATGAGTTCTTTGGCGCCTTGTTTAATTAAACGGTCCGCGGCCTCTAATCCTACTTCTTCAGGATTAGTACCCACTACTGTCTCTTTTAATAAAACAGAGCCATCCATAGAGCCGACAAGAGCTGTTAATTCGATTGCATCGTTTTCTGTAAGGGTTGCATATCCAGCGATTGGAACTTGGCATCCACCTTCAAGTTTATGAAGAAATACTCGCTCCGCTGCCACTGTTCTTTCTGTTATCGCATCATTAATATGCGATAACAATTGCAATAAATCCTTATCATCCTCACGACATTCAATCGCTAATGCACCTTGTCCTACAGCAGGTACACATAACGTCTCATCTAAATGTTCTGTAATAACTTCATCATCCCAGCCCATTCTTTGTAATCCAGCTGTCGCTAAAATAATCGCATCGTAATCTTCTTCTTTTAATTTACGTAAACGTGTATCGATATTTCCACGAATCCACTTCACTTGTAAATCTGGTCTCGCAGCGAGTAGCTGTGCACTACGTCTTAAACTACTCGTACCTAAAATAGCACCTTCCGCTAACTCTTTAAACGATGCTCCATTTTTTGAGATAAAGGCATCCCGAGGGTCAACACGCTTTGGTGTACAGCCAATCATTAAACCTTCTGGAAGTACGGCCGGCATATCTTTCATACTATGTACAGCCATATCGATTTCTTTCGTAAGTAACGCATGCTCAATTTCTTTAACGAACAAGCCTTTTCCGCCTACTTTTGAAAGAGTAACATCTAAAATAACATCACCTTTTGTGACAATTTCTTTCACTTCAAATTCATATGGTAGACCTAGCGCTTTTAACTGATCAATAAACCAGTTTGTTTGCGTTAATGCTAGTTTACTCTTTCGTGACCCTACAATAATTTTGCGCATAATTCTCTCTCCTCATTATAAATACCAAAAGTGGAAATTGGATAAACTGCTTAATAGAAAAATGTTTACTAGCATTACGAGAAACGATCCGATATTCCACTGTACAATTTTCTTACCTTGCAACACATCTGCCGCTCGTAAATATAAACCTGTGCAATACACAAATAGAACGACAAAAGATCCGATTACTTTCGTATCATACCAATGGAAATTGTCCAATTTTGTATATCCCCATATACACCCCAATAAAATTGCTAGTAAGAAAAATGGAACAGAAAATAAATTTAATCCGTAAGACGTAGATTCAAGCTTCGGTAAATTCCCTAACCTTCTTAATCTCGCATTCCACTTTTTCTTTTTTAATAGGCGATATTGCAGTAAATACATAATAGAAAAAATAAACGATACCGTAAACGTTGCATAAGAAATAATCGCCATTCCAACATGCACGTATACAAGTTCTGAAACTAATTGCTCTGCAAGTACTGGAGACATCTTTCCGAGCGGTGTAAAAATAGAAAAAGCGCTTACGCCAAATGCAACAACATTTGTAAAGAAGACTAAAAAGTCAACGCGCATAAATCGATTTATGACTAACGACATCGTAATCAATAACCAAACATAAAAATAAATCCCTGATAATAAAGTTAAAATGGGATTCGTTTCTGAATCTGTCGCCCTAAGCAACATAAAAATAGACTGCAATACCCATACAATCGAAAGTAACCAAAAAGCAAATCGGTTCGCCTTTCGGTTACTTTGGAAATAATCTATAAAATATAAACTAATGCTACAAGCATATAAAATAATTGCAATATGATAAATAATACTGTTATTTAAAAAACTCATCCGATCATCCTTCCAAATTATAAAGATGGAACGGATGGTGTCCACACTCTTTTATGTTCTACTTCTTCCGCACGACTCTCTACTTCTTCCGTTTCTAAATCAAAAATCTTTGCAAATAACGCTAGTTTTTCGCTCGCTCCCTCTTCAGCAGCTATTTCTTTTGCTACTAAAATTGGGTCTTTTAATAATTGATTAATAATACTTTTCGTATGCTTACTAATAACTTTTTTCTCACGATCACTAAGGTTTGGTATTTTTCGCTCTAGGCTTACCATCGTTTCACTTTGGATTGCAAGTGCCTTATCACGAAGAGCTGATATTAATGGAACAACACCAAGTGTACTTAACCACGTTTTAAATAGAACAATTTCCTCTTCAATCATAAATTGAATTTTCTCTGCTTCTTTCAAACGCTCAGCACGGTTTGCCTCCACTACTCCTTGCAGATCATCAATGTCATACAAGAAAGAACCTTCTAGCTCATCAATCGCTGGATCAATATCACGTGGCACTGCAATGTCAACCATAAACAAAGGACGACCAGAGCGCATTTTCTCCACCTTTGTCATCATCTCTTTCGTAATGACATACTCAGATGCACCAGTTGAACTAATTAAAATATCTGCTTCTAATAATGCACATTGTAATTCGCTTAACGATTTTGCATGTCCCATATATTTCTCAGCCATTACTTCTGCTTTCGAAAGCGTCCTATTCATAACTGTTACTTTACGAGCACCACTTCCATATAAGTTTTGTAGTGCAAGTTCGCCCATTTTACCAGCACCAAGAATAAGCACGTGACAATCCGTTAACTCGCCAAATATTTTCTTTCCAAGCTCAACAGCAGCATAACTAACAGACATCGCACTTTCACCAATTGTTGTTTCTGAGTGGGCACGTTTTGCTAATGTAATGACTTGCTTAAACAATTCATTAAAAATTGTGCCTGTTGCTTTAACTTGTTGTGCTTCTAAAAAGCTATCTTTTATTTGGCCTAAAATCTGTGTTTCTCCCACTACCATAGAATCTAAACCGCACGTTACGCGGAATAAATGGTCTATTGCACCATCTTGTTCAAAAATAGTTAAATATGGTGCGACTTCTTCTATTTCAAGCTGAAACCAATCAGCTAAAAATTTCTTAATATAATACCGTCCCGTGTGTAATTGATCGACAACAGCATAAATCTCAGTGCGATTACAAGTTGATACAATGACATTCTCTAACACGCTCTTTTGATTTTGTAATGTAGTCATCGCTCGCTCTAGCTCTGCTGCCTGAAATGTGAGTTTCTCACGAAATTCTACAGGGGCTGTTCGATAATTTACACTAACAACAAGAATATGCACGCAGCATGTCCCCCTTCACCCGTTTTATCACTTTATCTACTATCATAATACAACTTTCCTCTTATGAATCTGACAATCGTGTGAACAACCGATTATTTTTTAATTATTCTCCGTATGTAATAAAGGAGATTCAGCAAACTAATAAAAAAACTTCTACTTTATAATGATTATAAATTAATAACTCTATTTGTACGTTACCAAAAAAAGTCCTCATAATCAAGTGATGGAAACTATTCCATATAAATTATAACATCATCTTTCCTATCTTCTTTCATCATGAAGGAAAATATGTATGATTGTTCCAAAATGTAGCAAACACTTTCTCAATACAATGTATTTGACATTTTATTTCTTTTTCGTTATATTGATTTTACGAAATTAAATTGTGCACAACTTAATAAGAAGGGAGTTATGTATGACAGAGGACTCTTTGCATCTAGATAACCAACTTTGTTTTTCTATTTATGCCTGTTCTAGAGAGGTTACTCGTTTTTATCGACCTTATTTAGAAGAGATGGGTATTACGTATCCCCAGTATATTACTTTACTCGTACTATGGGAGCAAGATGGACTAACAGTAAAAGAAATTGGAGAGCGTCTATTTTTAGATTCCGGTACGTTAACACCTATGTTAAAACGAATGGAATCATTAACACTTGTAACACGTGTTCGTTCCAAAGAAGACGAGCGAAAAGTTTGTATTGAATTAACAGAACAAGGTAAAAATTTAAAGGAAAAGGCTTGTTCATTACCGACAACAATGGCTACAAACTTAGGAATTACAGAGCAAGAATATCGCTCTTTATTAATTCAACTAAATAAACTAATTGAAACAATGAAAACAATTAATGATGGAAAAGGGGAATAAATATGGATAAATTATATACTGCTTCAGTAACAGCAACAGGTGGAAGAAATGGGAAAGTAGTTTCAGATGATGGCATATTAAATCTTGATGTGAAAATGCCGAAAGCACTAGGTGGTGCAGGTGGAGAAGCAACAAATCCAGAACAACTATTTGCAGCTGGTTATGCAGCTTGTTTCGATAGTGCATTACAACTTGTCATTCGTACAAAACGTATGAAAGTAGAAAGTACAGAAGTAACCGCTCACGTTTCTATCGGAAAAGATACAGATGGTGGTTTTGGCCTATCTGCCGTGCTTGATGTACATGTCGCTGGCGTTTCACATAGCGAAGCACAAGAACTTGTAGAAGCGGCTCACGGTGTATGTCCTTACTCTAAAGCAACACGAGGTAATATTGAAGTTACATTAAACGTACGTTAACAGCTTATATAAAGAAAAAAACGCGCGACATTCGTCACGCGTTTTTTGTTTTTGTCATTTTATGAATTGCCTTCCACGCTTCTTCTTTTCCAAGTCCTGTTTCAGAAGAGAATAGAACGATTTCATCGCCAATTTCAACAGCAAGCGTTTCTTTTACAACTTTTAAATGCTTTTGCCATTTCCCTTTCGGGATTTTATCAGCTTTCGTCGCAATAATAATTGTTGGGATTTCATAATGCTTTAAGAAATCATACATCATCACGTCATCACTTGTCGGTTGGTGACGTAAATCAACTACTAATACAGCTGCGTCTAATTGCTTACGCGTTGTAAAGTACGTTTCAATCATTTTCCCCCATGCCGCGCGCTCCGATTTAGACACTTTCGCATATCCATAACCTGGAACGTCAACAAAATGCATCATCTCATTGATCAAGAAAAAGTTCAGCGTTTGCGTTTTTCCTGGTTTAGAAGAAATACGCACTAACTTTTTACGATTTAAAATTTTATTAATAAAGGAAGACTTCCCGACATTTGAACGACCTGCTAATGCAATTTCTGGTAAATCACTGTCTGGATATTGTTCTGGTTTAACAGCACTAATTACAATATCTGCTTTTGTTACTTTCATTGTTTCACTCCTACTAATGCGTGCTCCAATACTTCATCTAAATGAGATGCAAGCACAAACGTAAGGTTTTCTTTTACGCTCTCTGGAATATCATCTAAATCTTTCTCGTTTTCTGCTGGCAAAATAATTTTTGTTAAGCCTGCGCGGTGAGCACTTAATGTTTTTTCTTTTAAGCCACCAATTGGTAATACACGACCACGAAGTGTAATTTCACCTGTCATACCTACTTCTTTACTTACAGGAATACCTGTTAGTGCAGAAATAAGTGCCGTTGCCATCGTAATACCTGCTGACGGTCCATCTTTCGGAACTGCTCCTTCTGGAACATGAATATGAATATCATTTTTCTCATGGAAATTCGGATCAATCTGAAGCTCTTCTGCACGAGAACGTATATAACTAAACGCAGCTTGTGCTGATTCTTTCATAACATCCCCAAGTTTCCCTGTTAAAATTAGTTTCCCTTTTCCTGGCGCTACAGAAACTTCAATTGCAAGTGTATCGCCGCCTGCTGCTGTGTAAGCTAGACCTGTTGCCATACCAACTTGGTCTGTTTTTTCAGCTTGCCCATAACGGAATATGTGTTTACCAAGTAAATCAACAATCTTTTTCTCTGTCACAACGATACGTTTACGTTCTGCTGTAACGATAATTTTCGCTACTTTACGGCAAACTTTTGCAATTTGGCGTTCTAGCGTACGAACACCAGCCTCACGTGTATAATAACGAATAATTTCAAGAAGCGCTTCATCACGTACTTGTAAATTACCTTTTCGTAAGCCATGCTCTTTTAATTGTTTTGGCAATAAATGCTCACGAGCAATGTGTACTTTTTCAAGTTCTGTATAGCCAGCAATCGAAATGATTTCCATACGGTCAAGTAATGGACCTGGAATACTTGAAAGTGTATTAGCAGTTGCTACAAACATAACTTTCGATAGATCATATGGTTCTTCAATGTAATGATCACTGAAGTTATGGTTTTGTTCTGGATCTAATACTTCAAGTAATGCTGCTGATGGATCTCCACGGAAATCGTTAGACATTTTATCAATCTCATCTAATAAGAAGACTGGATTAACTGTTTTCGCCTTTTTCATACCTTGAATAATGCGTCCTGGCATTGCTCCAACATATGTACGGCGGTGACCACGAATTTCAGATTCATCACGCACACCACCAAGAGATACACGGACAAAGTTACGATTCAATGATGTTGCAATTGAACGCGCTAACGACGTTTTTCCGACCCCAGGAGGGCCTACTAAACAAAGGATAGGTCCTTTTAATGAATTCGTTAACTTCTGTACAGCTAAATATTCAAGTACACGCTCTTTCACTTTTTCAAGACCGTAATGATCGTTATTTAAAATCTCTTCCGAATGAGCAAGATCAATTATATCTTCTGTTGCCTCTGTCCACGGAAGCGCTAATAACCAATCAATATAATTGCGAATAACACCACTCTCCGCAGAACTTGCTGGTAACTTTTCATAACGATCTAATTCTTTCAGCGCAGCCTTCATTGTTTCTTCAGGCATTCCTGACTGTTCAATTTTTTCACGAAGTTCTTCTACTTCTCCGCCCTTACCTTCTTTGTCGCCAAGTTCAGTTTGAATCGCCTTCATTTGCTCACGTAAGAAATATTCTTTTTGCGTGCGCTCCATTGAACGTTTCACTTGTTGCCCAATTTTCTTTTCTAGGCTAAGTAACTCTTGTTCATCTTGAATAATTGAAATAAGTGTATGTAATCGTTCTTTTACAGATACAATCTCTAGAATCTCTTGTTTCTGCTTCGTTTTAATCGGCAAGTGAGAAGCAATTAAATCAGCTAATCTCCCTGGTTCCTCTACATCAGCTACCGTTGCAAATGTTTCATTTGAAACTTTTTTCGAAACTTTAATATATTGTTCGAAATGCTCCAGTAACGTACGCATAAGAGCTTTCTCTTCTAAATCATCTTCTACTTCTTCAGTTACCGTTTTAATAGACACTTGTACTACATTTTCTTCTTCGATAAACTCTATTACTTCTGCTCTATGTAAACCTTCCACAAGGACACGAAGCGTACCGTTCGGCAATTTTAGCATTTGCTTTACTTTCGCCACTGTACCTACACTATATATGTCATCTTCTTTCGGATCATCGATATTCATTTCTTTTTGCATTGCTAAAAAGATGATATTTTCATCCATTGCCGCCTGCTCTAGTGCTTGTATCGATTTATCACGTCCTACATCAAGATGCAAAACCATCGTTGGATATACGAGAACGCCTCTTAATGGTAGGAGGGGCACGATTCTTTCGTTCGTATTCATACTAGACATAGCACCTCCATAATAAATTAAACTCCTGTTCAACTATTTTATATTACAATACACCTAGATGCAATTGCTGAGATTCCTCGCAATTGTAAATAGCTTGTTTTTCTACCTCACGAAAAGAAAAAAGACTCCGATTAAGCATACAAACTTAAACGAAGTCTGGCAAATTTTATTATTGTTTATTTTTACATAGATTGTGCATCTGTTTCGTCTACGTTAGTATGTACATCTAGCTCTCTATGCATATTTTCTTGCATAAACGTTAACTCAAATACTTCTTTTAATTTACGGACAGGAATAATTTCGATTCCCTTTATCGTATACAAAAATGGTTGCATATTTTCAGCAGGAATAATGACTTTCTTAGCTCCCGCTTTTTTCGCAGCTTTTATTTTTGCGTACACGCCACCAATAGGCTTTACTTCTCCGTGTATACTTATTTCACCTGTCATCGCTACTTCATTATTTACATATGTGCGATGCACCGCAGAATATACACCTGTTGCCATAGCGATTCCTGCAGAAGGTCCATCAATTGGGATACCACCTGGAAAATTAATATGTATATCGTATCCTTCTGGCAACACATCTAAAGAACGAAGTACTGTTAATACATTATCAACAGAGCCTTTTGCCATACTTTTACGGCGAATCGATTTCGTTTGACTACCAATACTTTCTTCTTCTACAATTCCGGTAACATTTACCGATCCTTTATCTTTCGCCGGAATTGCTGTTACTTCAATTTCTAATAACGCACCTGTATTTGGTCCGTATACAGCAAGACCATTTACAAGACCAATCCTTGGAATCGGATAAATGTGCTTTTCGTATTTCGGCGTAAGCTGACTTGAGTGAACAACCCACTCTATATCTTCATCTTTAATGAAAGAACGTTCTTCATTTATCGCCATACCAGCAGAAATTTGTACGAGATTAATCGCCTCTCGTCCATTTCTTGCATACATCCCAATCATTTCAATACCATTTTCACCTATTTGCATTTCCACTTTTTCCGCGGCGTTTTTCGCTACTTTTTGAATCTCTTCCGTATCTAATTCACGGAAAAATACTTCTAAGCAACGTGACCGAATAGCAGGAGGAATTTCCTCTGGCGAACGTGTCGTTGCTCCAACTAAGCGAAAATCTGCCGGTAAGCCTTTTTGGAAAATATCATGTATATATGTTGGGATCATCGTATTTTCTTCACTATAGTACGCACTTTCTAAAAATACTTTTCGATCTTCTAACACCTTTAACATTTTGTTCATTTGAATCGGATGGAGTTCGCCAATCTCATCAATAAACAAAATACCACCATGCGCATCTGTTACAGCACCTTTTTTCGGTTGCGGAATACCTGCTTGCCCCATCGCCCCAGCACCTTGATAAATCGGATCATGCACCGAACCAATTAAAGGGTCTGCGATACCACGTTCATCAAACCGAGCTGTCGTCGCATCAAGTTCAATAAATGTTGCATTCGTACGAAATGGAGATTTAGGATTTCGTTTCGCTTCTTCTAATACAAGACGTGCTGCCGCTGTTTTCCCAACACCTGGCGGGCCATATATGATTACATGTTGCGGATTCGGACCACAAAGAGCCGCTTTTAAGGACTTAATCCCGTCCTCTTGCCCTACAATATCTAAAAAGGTTGTAGGACGCACCTTTTCTGCTAGCGGCTCTGTTAAAGAAATCTCACGCATTTTACGAAGCTGTTCTAATTCTTTTTTCGATTCTCGATCAATTGAAGCTTTTTGTGTTCGTTGATTTCGAAGTAAATGCCAGAAATATAATCCGACAATTACACCAAAAACAAGTTGAACAACTAAAAATATATTTGTCCAGCTCATTATTTATTTCCTCCCGCAATATTTTATCTCTTAGTATTTCCGCGGAGGAACGTAGCTAAACATAAAGAAAAACAGCAATTATAAAAATTGCTGTTTCCCTTTCGCATTATGCAGATGTTTTTGTATCAAGTACAGTACCGTCTTGTAACACCAATTTTGGCGGTTCATTATCAGCTACTGTTTCTTTTGTAAGAATACACTTCTCGATATCTTTACGAGATGGAAGTTCGAACATTACATCAAGCATTAAGCCTTCAATAATAGAACGAAGTCCACGAGCACCCGTTTTACGTTCAATTGCTTTTTTCGCAATTTCGATTAGTGCACCTTCTTCAAACTCTAACTCAACATCGTCAAGCTCCAATAGTTTTTGGAATTGCTTAACAAGTGCATTTTTCGGTTTCGTTAAAATATCAACAAGAGCATCTTCATCAAGTGGCTCTAGGTTCGCAATAACTGGAAGACGACCGATAAACTCTGGAATTAAACCAAATCTTAAAAGATCCTCTGGTAATACGTGAGATAAAACATGCTTCTCATTTACATCAGCATTTTTCTTCTCAGAACCAAATCCAATTACTTTCTCACCAAGGCGACGTTTAATAATCGGCTCAATGCCATCAAACGCTCCACCACAAATGAATAAGATGTTCGTTGTATCAATTTGAATAAACTCTTGGTGCGGATGCTTACGACCACCTTGAGGTGGAACGCTTGCTACAGTACCTTCTAAAATTTTCAGAAGTGCCTGCTGCACACCTTCACCAGATACATCACGTGTAATTGATGGATTTTCGGACTTACGTGCCACTTTATCAATCTCATCAATATAAATGATTCCTTTTTCCGCTTTCTCTACATCATAATCAGCTGCTTGAATTAATTTTAGTAAGATATTTTCTACATCTTCCCCAACATATCCAGCTTCTGTTAAAGATGTTGCGTCCGCGATTGCAAATGGAACATTTAGAATACGCGCTAACGTTTGTGCAAGTAATGTTTTACCACTACCTGTTGGCCCGATAAGTGCGATATTACTCTTCGCTAATTCTACATCATCAATTTTGCTGTTAGAATTAATGCGTTTGTAATGGTTATATACCGCTACCGCTAGTGCTTTTTTCGCGCTATCTTGCCCGATGACATACTCATCTAAGATTTCACGAATTTCTACCGGTTTCGGTACATCTTTGAATTCTACTTCTTCGTCCTTCGCAAGCTCCTCTTGTACAATTTCAGTACAAAGTTCGATACACTCGTCACAAATGTAAACACCTGGACCTGCTACTAACTTTCGAACTTGCGTTTGTGTTTTACCACAGAAAGAACATTTTAATTGCCCTTTTTCATCATTAAATTTAAACATATTTTCACACCCCTTACAAAGTGCTAACCTCTTGCCTTCGTATGTACACGATAAATGTATCGTATGTAAATACATATTATGTCACTACGTGGCGAGAAATACAAATAATATGACTAGTTATGTACAAATAAAAAAATTTTAAAACTTTTGAAATATGTATATTCGACTTGTAAAGGAACTTTTCCTTCTCCATCGAAAAGTTTTATAAATATATTTCTATATTTATAAAACAAGGCACGATTAAAATCGTGCCTTGTTATTTTATTATGCAGCGTTTTCTACTAAGAAGTCTACAGCTTTACGCACTTTAAGATCTTCAGCTAAAGCGTCTACGCTTCCAAGAGCTTGCTTGATAGCGTCTACTGGCATACCGTACATTTCAGCCATTTTTTCAACTTCTGCAGTTACTTCTTCTTCAGTAACTTCGATGTTTTCAGCTTCAATGATAGCTTCAAGAACAAGATTGATTCTTACACGTTTTTGTGCATCTTCTTTCATTTGCTCTTTTAATTTGTCAGCGTCAGTACCTGTGAATTGGTAGTAAAGCTCAAGGTTCATACCTTGTTGGCTTAAACGTTGCTCGAATTCACGAACCATACGATCTAACTCAGTGTTGATCATAGCTTCTGGAATTTCGATTTCAGCGTTAGCAGCAGCTAATTCTACTACTTCGTCACGTACTTTGTGCTCAGCTTCGTGCTTTTTGCCTTCTTCTAAGTTTGTGCGAAGTTTTGCTTTTAATTCATCAAGAGTTGCAACCGCTTCGTCTGCTTCTTTAGCGAACTCGTCGTTTAACTCAGGAAGTTCTTTTGTTTTGATTTCGTGAATTGTTACTTTGAATGTTGCTGGTTTGCCAGCTAATTCAGCAGCATGGTACTCTTCTGGGAATGATACTTCAACGTCTTTAGACTCACCAGATTTAAGACCGATTACTTGCTCTTCGAAACCTGGGATGAATGTACCAGAACCGATTGCTAGAGAGTAGTTTTCGCCTTTTCCGCCTTCAAATGCTTCGCCATCAACGAAACCTTCGAAGTCGATTACAGCTGTATCACCGTTTTCAACAGTTCCTTCTTCTTTAACAACTAGTTCAGCTTGACGCTCTTGTAAAGATTTTAATTCGTTCTCTACATCTTCGTCAGTTACAGTTGTTTCAACTTTTTCTACTGCTAAACCTTTGTACTCACCTAATTTAACTTCAGGTTTCACTGTAACTTTTGCAGTGAAGATAAGGTTAGCATTTTTTTCGAACTTCTCGATGTCGATTTCAGGATGATCAACTGGGAAGATACCAGCTTCTTCGATCGCTTCACCGTATGCTTTTGGTAAAATGATATCTAAAGCATCTTGGTATAAAGATTCAATACCAAAGCGTTGTTCGAATAATGGACGAGGCATTTTTCCTTTACGGAAACCTGGTACGTTAATTGTTTTTACTACTTTTTTGAACGCAGCGTCGATAGAGTTGTTTACTTCTTTAGCATCAACTTCGATTGTTAAAACGCCAACGTTACCTTCTAATTTTTCCCATTTTGTAGACATTTATTCTTTCCCTCCAACTATAATAATGTATGCACATACCTCTATAGATTAAGATCTTCATTATCTCTTTTTTGAAATAACAAATACACAAATAACCCTCTAGCAAAAGCTTTCAGATATAATGTTCCAATCTACTAATTGCCCAGAAGACAACTACGGTATATTTTGTTCGAGAATAATATGAAACATATTAAGTAAGAGAATTACACTTCTCTTCTCTTACAAACAGGCAGATTTCTGCCTTTTGCAACCCTTACATTATAACATAGAATATGCTCGTTTCAAGAACTGAACGATTCTTTTTCATAATTATACGGGCAAATATCCTTCTCTTTCAACACGTAATAACCATTGATAGGCAATATGAAACTCTTCCAATTCGATATTATATGCTGCCATAAGCTCTTCTTCATCTATAGCCAATCCGAAACGCTTTCTTCCAATTCTCTCTAAAACAGCTGACCAAATCTCTTCTTTATCCATTAATAGAGCGAATGGGAAAACGCTAATTTGCAACTCTTTCCAATATGTAACCATTGCTTCAAATATATCGGGATAATTTTGCTCTAATCGGCTTGATAATTTATGTATAATGTTATTGAA
Organism: Bacillus sp. AR8-1; assembly: GCF_008042345.1. NCBI lineage: Bacteria > Bacillati > Bacillota > Bacilli > Caryophanales > Bacillaceae > Bacillus > Bacillus sp. AR8-1. The sequence continues at coordinate 336,579 of NZ_QNUB01000017.1, read as the reverse complement.
TTGCTCCTCATTATGACCTGTAAATGCTGGAATCACCTTAATCGTATTTCCAAACTTTTCTACCTCTATTTCTTCTTCTACCTGACTTTCTATCATTTTATACAAAATAGAAGTTTTCAAATAGGGGTGCTGCTCTTCGTCTATTAAAAATTTCTTTAAAACAGGTAATGCAAGATCTAAGTCTTTTAACGAAAGTCGCTGAATCGCTCTTAGCTTCTGTCCAAAGTTTTCTCCAAAAATTTCATTAGTAAACTCATCCAATTCAAAATTTGAATCCACTAGCGATGCGTCTCCCTCATTTAGCATACCTTCTGCAAATAAAGCAAGCTGCGCTAATTTTTCCTTTTGATCAGGCATTATATCTTTCGTTTGTAAAACCTTTTCAACAGTTTCAATAACACCTTCATAATCATTTGTTTGAACTAAAATAGTTACGTACGTTTCAAGAATATCACCAAATAAGACAACTCCTGTTTTAAGCAACTGTTCACATTTGTCTTTCGCTTCTTCCATACGTTTTAATTCGAGTAAACAAATAACTGAAGCTAATTCCGTTTGTTCCGTTTCCGCATTATACTGACGTAATATTTCAAAGCAACGCAATGCATCTTCGAATTCCCGCTCTTTCAGCGCTAAAAAACCTTCATCAATATAGCGCTCTGATAGTTGTGGAAACAATACGACCGTATTTTCTTTTTTATCCATACGTCCGCCTCTTTTTCTTGATTTTAATTATGTTCAAAGTAAATATATCAAATGCGTAATGAGAACACAACATCCCTAAACTATTTGTTTGAAATATGAAAATATTTAATTTTTACATTCCAATACGAATAAATTTCTACTAAAAATTAAAATTGTACAAATAAAAATCCCCAGCAACAAGCGCAGAGGATTCATCATTAATGGAAAGATTTTATAATTGTGGGGTATATTACAAGGGTAATAATTTGGAGAACAATAATTGCCATAACAATCATGCTAAAATAGAAGATTGGTTTACTTCGCTTCATTAAAAACATAATAATAAGCATCGTACAAGCAAACAAACTTAAGAAGAACAAACTTGTTGTCGAACTAAGTATACCACTTGGGACAAAGAACAATAACACTACACTACAAGTACCTATAATTCCAAATAACCATTCCATTCATTCACTCATTCCCTTTCCCTCTCATGGCTGTTTTCTCTAAGCGATCAAATGTTTCACAACATCAACTACATACGTTAATTTCTCATACGCTACAAATCCAAAAGCAACCGTTAAGCCCGTTACAACTAATCCTTTCATCATTTCTTCCTCCTCGTTTTATCGTTGTTATCTTCATTATAAAAGATTAGCAATTTCTTACCATCGAACTACCTTACAGTTACCTTACAGAATTGTAAGATTTCAAAAAGAGATTGAAAAACACCTCATATCGCTTGAGGTGCTTTCACGGAATTTCTCTATAATTACTTGTAAAATCAACTTTTTTCTTTTAGTTATTTTTGAACGAATCGACTCTTAAACTAATAGATTTACTAAATAATTTAGAATCAAAATAATTATTCGTTACTTTTCTTAACTTACTTTCAGATATTTTCGTATTAGAAGAAAACAACTGGTGAAAATCGTGTTAATATATTTTTGTACAATTAAGAATTTAATTTACAAGGGGGATTATATATGTTTAAAAAAATGGCGGCAGATGTATTAGGACTAAGCGATGTAGGTTCTGTCATTACACCTAAAGACTATGATAAGGTCGATGCTGATGATTATGTGATGCATGAAGATGGGGAGAAAATTTACTTTCTAATTAAATCCAAATCAGATGAATATTGCTTCACAAACAAAGGGTTAATTCACTTAGACGGTACAAGCGCAACAAGTAAAAAACGTACACTACGCCGCTTTAGTTATAGCAAATATCAAATTAAAAACGTAGCACTTGAAACTGCAGGAACGATTGATTTAGATGTAGAAATTAAGTTTCAAATGGGCGATGAACATTACTCAATTGATGTTCATAAAAAACATATTGAAGAATTAAAAGATTTATATAAGGCTTTACTTAAAATCGAAGAAATTTCATACGACAACGATATTACATTACAATATGCACATAAAAGTTTAGATATGGCATCTAATGCCTTTAGCCGTATTTCAAACGCACAAGTAAACTTAGCAGAGCAATTTAAAGAAATGAACGAGATTGCCTTTAACTGGCTTGTTGATACGAAGAAACAATATAATGTGAAAGATTATGGTTTTGTCTTTGACAAGTTTATTAACAACTAATTTTAAATACACAAAAAACCTTGTTATCAAAAGATAACAAGGTTTTCTTAGCGTCCCAGGAGAGATTCGAACTCCCGCTCCGCCCATTTCCGTACTATTTTATATATTTGGATCGCAGTCTTAATATATCTTCTCCTTCGCGAATGCCTGCCGATCCCTTCCTCACATTTTTTACGACAGTCCAATTCGGGTTAGTTTCATCACCGATATTCTGTACTGTAAAATTGCCATCACCATATTTCCGGTGACCTTCTGCCAATTTCTCCGTTAAATCATTCTCATTTGATCTCGCCATCTTTGCGCCATCTCCCTTTTTTATACGACCTTCTTAAACCCTCTAACCAATCACAGGTCCAGTCAATTGGAGATTCTCGTTTTCCGCTTCTATTAATTGTAACACACTGCCGGGGATAAGTTCCGACAATCGATGCTCAATCTTACTAGAATGGTAAAGAGTTTGATAATATTGTAAGTAAACAATTAAGAGAATCTGGATATGGTTTTCAATACGTGCATAAACCATTTGATGAGCCTGAACAAACAAATAATATAACTGACTAGCAAAGAGCGTTTTTTAAGCGCTCTTTTTAATGCACTTTAATCTGTTGCATATACTCATTATCATATATCCCGTTATAATATTTTTAAACCTCTTGCACATACATCAATTTGTAGACAAACAAAAAACCTTGTTATCAAAAGATAACAAGGTTTTTTTAGCGTCCCAGGAGAGATTCGAACTCCCGACCGTACGCTTAGAAGGCGTATGCTCTATCCGGCTGAGCTACTGGGACATGGAGCGGGTGAAGAGAATCGAACTCTCGACCAGAGCTTGGAAGGCTCTTGTTTTACCACTAAACTACACCCGCATATGTTATTTTCTTTTCTTCGTTAGCGCCGTTGCCCTATCGACAATATTTATTATATGTATAACCACACATAAAGTCAACACCTTTTTTAAAAGAGGATAAATTTTCTTATCCTCTTTTAAAAACTGCTTGTTCAACTAGTTGTCCGTCTAACGTTTCGAAACGAACTTCCATTTGATTTTCATCCATTTCTAATAAAGCAAATGTCTTTTCTACACGCTGACGTGGTAATAAAATACTGCCTGGATTAATAAATAAAACGCCCTCGATTAATTCCGCACCTAATACGTGAGAATGTCCGAAGCATGCAACTTGCGCTCCCACTTCTTCAGCATGGTACGCTAGCGTTTGTAATGTCATTTTCACATTATGGCGATGTCCATGCACTACTAAGAAGCGAATTCCATCTACATCAGTTACAATTTCATCTTGAAAGTTAGCATAATCACAGTTTCCTTTTACAACATGGAAACCTTGCAGTTCTTCATGAGCAGGCGTTAGCTCTGAATCACCGCAATGAATCATGATATCTACTTTCCCTTCATATTTCTCTTTCAACTGCTGTAATTCCTTCACAGAGCTATGACTATCGCTTACGATTAAAGCTTTCATCATTCTCTCTCCCTTATTCTCCTAAAAACCATTCCGGGATTTTTTCTTCTAACTTACGAAGAGCACGGCCACGATGGCTAATAGCATTTTTTTCATCTGAACTTAATTCCGCCATTGCTTTTTTGTATTCTTCCACATAAAAAATCGGATCGTATCCAAAGCCATTTTCTCCGCGGCGTTGTTCTAAGATAAATCCTTCACATGTCCCATTTACAATGACAGGCTTTTTATCACCTTCAGGGAAAGCAACTGCTAATGCACAATAGAAACGAGCTTTACGCTTTTCAAAGTCAACGCCATTTAATTCTTGTAACACTTTATCGATATTTGCTTGGTCATTTTTCGGTTCACCAGCAAAACGCGCTGAATACACTCCTGGTTTTCCATTTAAAGCATCTACAATAAGACCCGAATCATCCGCAATTACGATAGAATTCAACTGTCTACTCAAACTATCCGCTTTTAAGATCGCATTTTCTTCAAATGTTTCACCAGTTTCTTCGACTTCTTCAATATGAGGAAAATCGTGTAATGATTTCACTTCTAAATCAAATCGCTCAAATAACTCAGCAAACTCACGTACTTTTCCCATATTTTTTGTCGCTACAACAACTTGTTTCATACTTTCCACCTCTACTCTATATGAGATACGATGTCACCTAAAGCTTCTTTTTGTATATCAATCAGTTGGAAAATGCCTTTTTCCGCAGCATCAAGTAGTTCATTTAACTGCGCTCTACTAAACGTCGCTTCTTCTCCAGTTCCTTGCACTTCAACAAATTGGCCTTTTCCAGTCATAATTACGTTCATATCAACGTCTGCTTTAGAATCTTCTGCATAGTTTAAATCTAAAACAACACCTTGCTCTTCAACAATTCCTACTGACGTTGCTGCTAAATAATCTTTTACTGGAATTTTAGATACTTTTTCTGCTTGTAATAATTTCTCGAAAGCTAATACCATCGCTACATATGCACCTGTAATAGACGCTGTTCTCGTTCCACCATCTGCTTGGATAACATCACAGTCAATCCAAACTGTTCTCTCGCCAAGCGCTTCTAAATCAACTACCGCACGTAATGCTCGTCCAATTAGACGTTGAATTTCCATTGTACGTCCTGTTACTTTCCCTTTACTTGACTCCCTAATTGTACGTTGTTCTGTCGCACGTGGAATCATCGCATATTCAGCTGTTACCCAGCCCTTGCCTTCTCCACGCATAAATGGCGGGACACGCTCTTCAATTGTCGCTGAGCAAATCACCTTTGTATCCCCAACTTCAATTAATACAGATCCCTCTGGATGTTTTAAATAATTCGTATGAATATGTATATGGCGTAATTCTGTTTTCTCTCTACCATCTACTCGCATAAAAATAACCTCCTCTTAATTACTACTCGTTAGTATAGCCAAATTTAAATGTATGATATGTATACAATAAAAGAAGGAGAACCCAAAAAGCAATTCTCCTTTCTTACTTAAGTATATCAAATTATTCAAGATTAAAAACTACCTGTATTCACGTTTTCTGGACGATCTACAGGTTTTATTAACTTTCCGCCCTTTTCATCTATAAGATTTGCTTTTCCATTCACTTCAATAGAAATATTTTTCACACCTTTCTTTTCTGTTAAAGATAAAACTAACGACTTCAATACGTAATTTGAGATCATATTTTTATCTGGGTTTACAAATATATTTTCATTAAAGTTTAATGTAAGATTTCCGTCTTGTAATTTCGGATTCGTAATAAGCTTAACGCCTGGATTAAAATCATTCAGGAGCGATTGATGGATCGGACCTTTTACAAGTTCATCTATAATTGCTGCATAGTCATTTTCTTTACCTTCCGCAACGCGGCGTGTGACTGGTACGTAGTATTGCTGTTTATTATTATTTTGCGCCATAAAATACAGTGTGACTGGTTTTGTATTTGTTACATCTGCTACTTGTTCATCATCGAAGTTAATACCATTTGCACGGCTCACTCCTTCACCAAGCGGTGTACCAGCAACCGGCATCTTCGCCAATTTCTCACCATTTATTTGGAACTGCACTTGTTTTATCTCTGTAAATTGCGTCAACGTCCACGCTATAGATTCAATGATTTGACGCTCTTCTTCTTTCGCATAGTTTTTCATTTCTTTAGAGAAATCAATAACTGCCGTCCCGTCCTTTTTCAAATCTAAAGTCATCGTTGTATTCGCCGGAATGACTGCACGAAACCCATTCGGTAATAAATTCGTTACCGGTCCATCTTTCACAAGGTATTCTAACGTTTGCTTCACAGTCTCATTTGCTTTCGGAGTAGGTATAGCTAACGTTTGTGGTACAACATAACCATTTTTATCAACAAGGTATAGTTCTCTATTTACCATTTGCCCTTGCTTATCTTTTTTAGCTACTTCTTTCTTCCCACCCTCTGTATACGTAACTTGTTTTGGCGGATCAATTTGTTCAGTTGCTTTCTCCTGATTTATAAAGCCACACCCTGTTAGTAAAACAGCGCTCACAGTAGCACCAACAACCCATTTAAAAGTGGATTTAGGCATGCCATTCCCCCCTAAAATCTAAGTTTGTACTATTATGTATACGAGCCGTTTCACATTTTAGAACAAGCTGTGCCTCTTATAAAGTGAAACTTTAATCAGTGGAGGGTCTAACTGCCCAGCAAATAGCAAGATAAAACAAAAAACTCCTGATTTCTCAGGAGCTCACTTATATGAATTCTACTATTATTCTTTTTCTAAATGAATATGCTTCACATTTTCAATCGGTTGACCGAACCATTTTGATGCAATTTCTTTAAACAAGCCTATTTTTCCTGTTGTTAAGAAGAGATGATCGCTTTGTTCTTCTCCTTCATTCAACATTTTACTATGATATAAGATTGTACTTACTTCACGTGCTGTTTCATCACCAGAACTAATTAGTTGTACTTTATTTCCCATTACTTTTTTAATAACAGGTCCTAAAATCGGATAGTGTGTACACCCTAATATAAGTGTATCAATATCGGTACTTTTCAGTGGTTGCAGCGTTTCTCTTACAACTTCATACGCCATTTCACTTTCGAAATTCCCACTCTCTACAAGTTCAACGAAAGGTGGACAAGCTAAACTTTCTACCATAACACGGTTATTAATAGACTTTAACGCATCTTCGTATGCACCACTTTTCACCGTTCCAATCGTTCCAATAATCCCAACGTGATACGTGTTTGTCACTTTTAAAGCTGTACGTGATCCTGGGTGAATAACTCCTACTACTGGAATTGGTAATTGTTTTTGCATCTCTTCTAATACAACTGCAGTTGCTGTATTACACGCAATAACTAACATTTTAATATTTAAATCTAGTAAATGCTCCGTCATTTCCCACGTAAATTGACGTACTTCTTCTCGAGAACGTGGACCATAAGGACAACGTGCTGTATCTCCTAAATATATGATACGCTCTTTCGGCAACTGACGAATTAATTCCTTCGCTACTGTTAAACCGCCAACTCCTGAATCGATAACACCGATTGCTCTATTCAACTTCATCACCCGTTTTCTCATTCATCATCTTTTATGTTTATCATTATATTTTACACACTTTAAGTTCGCTCACTTCAAATGCTTCTGTATGAAAATTTTCATTTGCCCATGTATAGACTAGGACCTTTTTTATTTTGCTCCTTTTTTTCATAATTTGCAAGATAGAAAAATAACCGACCTTCTATAAGAAAGTCGGTTTCTTCTATATAAAGTGCATATTCATTGATCCATCTTTTTTTGAAAAGAAGACATTCCCATTAATAAGACGAAATGAACAGAAATTAAAATGACGATCAAAATAAAATTCAATCGATAACTATTTGTTGATTCCATAATTTTGCTTGCTACAGCTGGTCCGAATGCCATACCGAAAAAGTTAATTAAATTATATAAACCAAGGCCGACTCCAACTTTAGCTGGATTTAATGTTTTCGGAATAAATGTGTTTAATGATACTTGAATTGCCGAATAACTCATAAATGTTAAAATAACCGCAAATAAAATAAAGAGTAAGTTCCCGTCTGGAATAATCCCTAAAATTAAAAAGCCAATGATCATAACTACAGACGCTACATACATCATCCTCACATTCCCAAACGCAGGAATAATCTTTCCGGTAATAAAACTAGATACAATACCAAAGAGAGATGCAACAAACAATACAATTCCAATAACGAACGGAGACAATCCGTGCCCTCTTCCTAACAGTAATGGTAATAATAATAAACTAGCACATAACGCCACATTAATGATAAATCCGACCGCTATTAAACGCAGGAATGGTTTATTTGTAAACAACTCAATATCAATAAACGGCGACTCTGCTCTCTTCATATGAGCCTTGAATAAAAATAGGAAAGCAACAGATAACACAAAAAGCCAACTATTAATATTCACTCCTAATAAAACGGTCGTAATCAATACAAATAATAAAAATGCTCCAATGAAATCAAAGTGGAACACTTCATCGGTATGTTGCACCTCTTCTGGCATAAATTTTACGAGCAAGAAAATACCAACCATTGAAATAACCATAAATAAAAATAAATACGGCCACCCTAACGTATTTGTAATTGCCCCACCAACTAAAGGTCCAATACCAACCGCTAATGCAATAGAAGAACTAATCATTGCTAACGCACCCGGTTTTTTAGCTGGAGCAACTAATTTAGCCACCGCAATCATACTAAGCGCAATAAACGCTGCTCCTCTGCTCCTCCGCTCGCCTGCACTAGCCTTGCGAAAATGATAATCTCATAAGATTGATTCACAAACCCAACAATAGAACCAGCTACAAATATGATAATAGAAATAATTAATAGCCTTTTTACACTGTAACGATCAGCCAGTTTTCCATATATCATCGAACCGATACCGACGACTAAAGAATACCCTACTACAACCCAACTTACTTTCGATTGACTAATTGATAAATCATTAGCAATATCCTCTAGCGCTACATTAAATAACACAGCGTTCATCGGTCCTAACAAAACAATAAAACATAATGTAAAAACAAACCATTTCGAATGGTTACTTATATCTTTCCCCATGTGTAACACTCTCCTGATTGCAATTTTAAAACTGTCAAACTATAGATAAAAAAATGAAGTTATTTAAATGTTGTATCACCACTAAACAACTTCATTAAATGTATAAATGGTGCTAATTTATCGCGCGATAAATTGAATTCGAAACGAAACACGTATATTGTTCGATATTCATGGAACTATCATAGTTTCAGCATTACAGTTTGTCAACGAAAAACATACAAAGTAAACTAATTTAGTATTTTTAGTTTACTTTGTTCAAAAGTTATTATACACTAATTTCGAAGCTGATATAAGGAGGACTGGCATGATTATTCAAATTTGCATTTTTTAACTTAATAAAATGAAACGAATACAGAACTTTTATATAGAAGAGACATTATAGGAGGATTATGATGAAGAAAAAAATGTTAGTTGTATTAACAAGCGTAGAAAAATACCCAAATTTAAGTAGGGCTACCGGACTTTGGCTCGGTGAAGCTGTACATTTCGTAAAAAAAGTAGAAGAAGCGGGTTACGAAGTTGATTACGTCAGTCCACAAGGCGGTTATACACCAATTGATCCACATAGTTTAGCAATGGCGGAGAGCATCGATTGGGAATGGTACCAAAAGAAAGAGTTTATGAATCGCCTCGGTTCTACAATGAAACCAAGTGAAGTGAATCCAGAAGACTACGCTGTTATTTATTACGCAGGTGGTCACGGGGTTATTTGGGACTTCCCAGAAAATAAAGAACTTCAAAATATTAGCCGCAATATTTATGAAAACGGCGGTATTGTTTCTTCCGTTTGTCATGGAGCAGCTGGTTTATTTCATATTACATTAAGTAATGGGGATCGTTTAATTAGCGGTAAGAAGGTAACAGGCTTTTCAAATGAAGAAGAAAAATTAGCTGAATTAGATCAATTCGTTCCATTTTTAACAGAAGATGAACTCATTAAAAATGGAGGACTTTACGAAAAAGCTGCACAGCCTTGGGAAGCTTTTGCTCTAGAAGATAATCGTGTTATCACTGGTCAAAACCCAGCTTCAGGTGGTTCAGTAGCCGAATTAGTATTAAAACAGTTGCAAAAATAATATGTACTAAAAAAGCAGATTTCCCTCTACTAAGGGAGATCTGCTTTTTTACGAAATCATTTGCAAAATAGCAATAACTTCTTTTTCAATTTCAGAATCATCAATTGCTTCTATATACTCTGGTTTAAAAAGTTGATACTTCTTTAATTGATAAAAATCAAATATCGCTTTCTTTAAAGTAATATCGTACTGAATACAAAAAGAATGATCTATAATACGTCGTAACATCACATCATCTTGTACCATAAATAATTGTGCATTCATTTTATTAAAATAACCTTGTTCCATACCCGCTTCAAAAAACATTTGCAAATTATGATTACGATTTTGTTGTGCAGCGACTAATTGATCTGACAAATGCGGATATGCTTCTTTCAAATCTTGCAAAAAAACATCCGAAATATATGTCACACATTTTAAAGAGTGGATAAACGTCTTTTGGAAACGTTCTGCAAAAGACATGCTTTCATCTTGATTGTCCGCATCACCTTCGAGTAGATAATTTATAAAATCCTCTACTACCGCCTCAATAATTTCATCTTTCGAAGAAAAACGTTTATATAAAGTAGCTTTACTAATATCCATATATTTCGCAATTTCATCTATTTTCAATTGGCTAAAACTCGTCTTTCTAATAACGGGCTTTATTTTATTAATATAAGTATTTGCACATGCGACTTTTCTCATTTAAAAGAGCCTCCCCTTTTGTCCATACAAAATAGTATAGCAAATTCACGAATGATTATAAATGAAGTTATTATACTCATTATGCTTTTTTAGTTTATTACATTTTCATATACTATACATAAAGAACTAGAATCCATTATCACCAACTGGACAGTTACAAACCAATTTTGAGGGGGGAATTTTAGGATAAAAATACCCACTACCTTTGTTAGTAGCGGTACTTTTTCTATAATTTATTTACAGCCCTTTTTATAGCCTTACCTATTTCCACGCTAGACTGTGGATTTTGCCCTGTAATTAAATGCCCATCTACTACCACATGCGGCGTAAAATTAGGCGCTACATAAAACAAAGCTCCTTCTTCTTTCAACTTACTTTCTAACAAAAACGGAACGCGCTTTTCTAAATGTACAGCTTTTTCTTCATCGTTTGTATAACCTGTTATACGCTTACCGGCAACAAAAAACGAGCTATCCTTATTTTTCACACCGACTAAGGAGCTTACTCCGTGACAAACAGCCGCTACAATCCGGTTATTGTTATACATATTCTCAATCAAATTTGCTACATATGGATTGCCTGGAAAATCTACAATCGCCCCGTGCCCACCACCAAATAAAACCGCATCATAATCCGAGAAATGAACATTTGAAATCGGCCTCGTATTTTGTAATAAAGAAGCTACATGCTTGAATTCGCGAGGTATACCATTCGGAATAGACACTCTATCTATAGGTACTCTCCCACCTTTTATTGACACAATATCAACATCAAACTTAGCCTTTTTAAATAAATGATAAGGAGCTGCGAGCTCTTCAAGCCACAAACCCGTCGGGTGTCCATTCATATCATGAGCACTTGTTGAAACTAACAGTATCCTTTTCAACATATCCCCTCCTTATTACCTATTTATGTATGGAGTGTTCTTATCATTCATATAGCAAGTGAAGCAAACAAAAAAATAGCCGACTCTTTGTATAAAAGTCGGCTGCTTTCTTATAGTTCGAGCTCTCCCATACGAAGAAGCTCCACAACTGCTTGTGAACGTCCTTTAACCCCTAGCTTTTGCATTGCGTTTGAGATGTGGTTGCGAACTGTCTTTTCACTTATAAAAAGTTCACCTGCAATTTCCTTCGTTGTTTTATCTTGAACCAGTAATTCAAATACTTCTCTTTCTCTCTTTGTGAGTAAAGGTTTAGATTGATACGCTTTTTCCTTCAACTGGTATAACCCTCCTTGCTTAAGCCAGAGCTGTGTATGTGTAAGTTGGGTGTTTATTTAGTCAAGATATTGTATGAACGAAATGTGCAGGTGGTGAATGAAAATGGGCTTTATTTCCTATGTTATTTTAGACTTTTATACAGTGCGTACACTCTTTTTATCCACTTACTTCCCAACGCGCCATATTTGTTCTAGCAATATACTTACAACCGTACCTACAAATAAACCATTACCGAATATATATTGCATAACAGACGGCAAGGATTGGAGTGCTCCAGACGGTAAAAACATAACGCCGCTGCCAAATAATACTGCAACGCCTAAAATCGTTACATTCCTTTCACTCATCGGCACTTGTTTTATATTATTAAATCCAATTCCAATTAACTGTACGAACGAAGCCATTAAAACAGCCGATGCGACAGCAGATGGTAAAGATGCTAAGTAACGAATAATACTTGGAAAAAGAGACATTACGACTAGTAACGCACATGCCATTAAGAACGATCGTATATACTTTTGTTTTGTTAAACGTATAAATCCTGCCGTTGCTGGTAACGGAACGACACCTACAGTTGAAAATACAGAAGAGATGATATGTGAAATCCCCCCAACCCATGTTCCATCTTTCAACTGTTTTTGTTCAATAGTCGCTTTATGAATAGTTGCTTGATTAATTGCTATAATAGCTGCCACCGTATTCGAAACTAAAATACATACCATAACGAAACTTGATACAGCCATACCTGTATTCCATTTTGGAAGTCCCCAAGCAAATATATGTGGAAGTTGCACAAAATGAGTTACTTGAGATGGGATTGTCACTTTTCCTGCAATGAGAAAAATAATCCACCCACTAATTAATCCTATTAAAACTGCATAACTTTTGACAAAGCCTTTTCCGAAATTAGATAGTATAATAACGAACAAAAATATACTAAACGCGATCATTGCTGTAAATCCGTCAATTTGAGAAATAGTAGCTGTAATCCCTAACATTCCTTTTAAAAATACACCACTTAATTGTAAACATAATAAAAGTAAAAACGTCCCTGTCACAAGCGGCGTAAATAAAAATAAAATACGTCCTATAAAACCAGTTACTCCTAATCCTATTAAAATAACACCGGAGATTATCATTCCTAATTCTAAAATTTGCAGTGTACTATGTAATTGATCCTGTCCGGCCGTTGCATAAGCAAGCACGGTAAATACACCAACCCAAGATCCAGCCGGCCCATCCGCAATTGGCAGTCTATGCCCAAGCCAGCCTTGTAAAAAAGAAGATATACCAACTACAAAAAACGTACGCTGCATTAAATAAAATATTTCTTCCGTCGTAAGATGAAATAATCCGCCAACGACAATTGGTAGTGCGATTGAATTTGCTAATAAAAATATAAACCATTGCAAAGTTCCCATAATATGATTTTGGTTATGTTGATTGTCCAAAATTTTCATCCCTTCTAGCTTTCCTATAAAAAATATACTGTAAGAATAAAAAAGAAGAGTTCTAGACTTACCATTAGAACCCCCCTCAAAATATTTAAACGATTCTTCTACACAAGATTATTTAATTCCACCTCATTTAAACTTCCAACAACAATATTTCCTTTATACACGACTAAACGTTTTTCTGTTTGACGCGCTACTGCTTCAGCAGCGCATGTCGCATTTGTCAAAACAAAACTCGCTTCATCCCCTACATTCGGCCATACTCGCTTCCCTTCATTATTTAACGTTTCTTTTCCTCCTGTAATAAAGCGAAGTGCTTTTCCTAAAGACCTTTCATCACTCCACCCAAAACGCTCTGCTAATCGATTCGCCTTTTGAAGCATATCACCTGTTCCAAACGGTGACCAATGATCTGTAATACTATCATTTCCTAATGAAACCTTAACACCTTTTTTATCTAATAACGGAATTGGGATTACTTGTTTACCAATTGGTACCGTTGAAGTAATATCAATATTTACATTTGCGAGTCTTTCTGCCACTTCTTCAGCCTCTTTATCAGTAACACCACCAAGTCCAAGTGCATGACTAATTGTTACACGACCTTGCCATCCTGCTTCTTCTGTTAAACTTGCCAATCTCTTCATCGTAAATGTTCCAAGATTATTCGCATCATGCAAATGAATATCAACATCCGCATTAAATTCTACTGCGATATCCATAATTGTATGTAATGATTTTTCAATGTCATTATCCACTGTAGCTGGATCTACGCCTCCGACTAGATGAGCACCCATACGCATCGCATCTTTCACGAGTTGTACAGAATTACTGCGCAATAATCCATGTTGCGGAAACGCAACAATTCTACTAGACACTCGATTTTTATATGTTTCTAATGCCGCTAACGTCGCCTCCAAATTACCAAGCCCAATAATTGGATCAACATTACAATGCGTTCTAATATTCGTTGCACCATTTTGCAGTAGTAACTCTAGCATATTTTCCGCTCTATTTTGGGCAGTCGCTAATTGCTTTGGTAAAATTTTTTCTTCTTCATTAAAGCGTGTAAAAATACTTTCTGCTGGCATACAAGCTTTCCAAGGACCACTATAATATGTCTTATCAATGTGAATATGCATCTCTTCGAAAGCGGGCAAAATTAATAAACGATTAGCATCAAGAATGAGTACCCCTTCCTCTTGAACAGTCCCTGCTATAATTTTTTTAATTCGTCCCTCTTCAATAAGTAAACTACATAACTCTGTTTCTGTTTTTGAAATTCTCCCCTCTTCATATGTATACCCCGATTCAAGCGTTACATTAGTCAACCAATATACCGTCATCTCTATTTCCCCACCCTTTATTAAAAGTTACCTCTTACTATAATTTTAATATCAACTGAAAATTAAGACAATTAATATGACTGTTCCCTAAAAAAATGTCATACAACCTCATAGTCTCCTCATAGATTTCCATATAGAATAGAAGTATAGAGTTTGCTATAAAAAGGAGTGTATTGGAAGATGTCAAAAAGATTATGTAAATCCGAAACTGATAAAATGCTATTTGGTATATGCGGTGGTTTAGGAGAATATTTTGATATTAGCTCTACTCTCATTCGCATACTTTGGGTCATTGCAGTTTTATGTTTTGGGACGGGGTTTTTAGTTTATTTTATTTGTTTATTACTTATGCCACACTCTTACTAATAACATTCTTTCATATATTTGAGCATAGTGTATACAAAATCCCCTATAGATTTTTCTATAGGGGATTTTTTCATGAAGAATATTTCATCGTTAAATGTAATACCGCCACTTCTTCTTCTTCATTTTTATAAATATGCTTCTTATTCGCTTCAAATTGAATGGAATCAAACTCATTTAATTCATATACATCATTCTCCACTTGAATAGACACTTTCCCTTTCATTACCGTTACAAGCTCAATCGCACCTTCATGATGAGCTTCTGGTTCATATATACTATTTGATCGTAAACAAGCACGGTGCATTTCCATCCCTGTTTCTTTCGTATAACGGAACATCGTTTCTAAATGCCATGCTTGTCCTACATCTACTGCAAATCCTTCTCCACAGCGCGCAACGGCTACTGGTTCTCCAAAAACCATTAATCTAGATAAAGGAATTGATAACCCTTTCGTTATTTTCCAAATGACAGCTAGCGTCGGATTTGTTTCCCCTCTTTCGATCTTTCCTAATGTTAATTTACTAACTCCTGTTTTATGAGCTAATTCTTCTAAACTTAATTTCTGTTCATTTCGAATTTGTCTCAATAACTGTCCAACTTGTTGAATGACTTCTTTCGTTTGCATATCTTCATTTTCTTTCATATATAAAACCACCTCGAAGTATAAAATAGTTTACTTTTATTTAATTAAAGTATATCATACTATACATAATTATTTATTTTGAAAGGAGTGCTATACTTCATGCGCGCAATTTTATTAGGTCTTTTATCATCGGCCTTTTTTTCTGCAACCTTTATTATTAATAGAGCAATGAATGTATCTGGAACGAGCTGGGCTTGGACAGCTTCCTTCCGTTTTTTATTTGCTCTCCCTATTTTATTCCTTATCGTTTTATTTCGCAAAAACTTTAGGGGATTATGGAAAGAGTTAAAAAAACATCCATTGGCGTGGATCGGATGGGGTTCTGTTGCCGGTATTGGTTTTTATTCTTTATTAAGTTTCTCAGCTGTCTTTTCTCCAGCTTGGCTCGTTGCTGGAACTTGGCAAGTTACGATTTTAGCTGGTTTACTACTATCACCACTATTTTTTGTGAAAATAGAAACAAAATCAGGTACGAAACTTGTACGTGGAAAAATTCCACTTCGTAGCTTATATGTTGCTTTATTTATTTTACTTGGTGTAATTTGTATGCAAGCAACTGCCGCAGGCCATATTACAATGACTCAGTTCATTTCAGGTTTTTTACCTGTCGTATTAGCCGCTTTCTTATATCCGTTCGGTAACCGAAAAATGATGGAGCTTGTTGGCGGACGCCTTGATACGTTCCAACGTGTATTAGGAATGGCAATTGGAAGTCTTCCTATAACAATTTTGCTTGGTGTATACGGATTTTCTACTACGGGTATTCCAACATCTAGCCAAATGCTTCAAGGATTTTTGTTAGCATTATGTTCCGGCGTTATTGCAACGATGACATTTTTCTTTGCTACTGACTTAGCAAAAGATAACCTGGCTTTACTTGGAGCTGTTGAAGCAACACAAGCTGGAACGATGGTCTTTACCGTACTTGGAGAAATTGTTTTCTTGAATGGTTCGTTTCCTGGCGGGCTTTCCCTACTTGGAATGATTATTATTATGTTAGGAATGGTTGCAAATAGTATTTTAAACCGATCTATTCCAGCCGTTAAACAGAAAAAACCAGCATAAAAAAAGAGTATGGTTCTATAGAGATGAACCATACTCTTTTTTATTGTCCCCCTATTTTGCCTTATCAGAATAGTATTTCATTGGCTGTTTATACTAAAACGTATGTTATAATACGTTTCATGCGCATTAATAGGAGGTAAATTATGTTAAAAAAAGCAATCGCTGAATTTATTGGTACCTTTGTACTTGTATTATTCGGAACTGGAGTAGCTGTCACTGGCGGCGGAATCGAAGGAATTGGAACATTAGGAATCGCTATGGCTTTCGGCTTATCTATTGTAGCTATGGCATATAGCATCGGAACAATTTCTGGATGTCACATTAACCCAGCAGTATCAGTAGCTATGTTCATCAACAAACGCATGAACGCTATGGAACTTTGTTATTATGTATTAGCTCAAATTTTAGGTGGTTTATTAGGAACTGCAACGTTAGTAACAATTTTAAAATCTGCTAAAACACCTTTAGATAATTTAGGACAAAATGGTTTCGGAACTCTTGGTTTATCTGGAGCATTTTTAGTTGAGTTCATTTTAACTTTCGTATTTATTTTAGTTATCGTCGCTGTAACAGGTAAAAAAGGAAGTTCTTCTTTAGCTGGACTAGTAATTGGTTTCACATTAGTTTTAATCCACTTATTAGGAATTCCGTTAACTGGAACATCTGTTAACCCAGCTCGTAGTATCGCACCAGCTTTATTTGTTGGTGGAGAAGCACTTTCTCAACTATGGGTATTCATCATAGCACCAATTCTTGGTGGTATCTTCGCAGCTATCGTAGGTAAATTCATTTTAAATACTGAAAAATAGAATTTTCAATATTTCTGAATAAAAAAAAGCGAGCCCTCATTATGAGGAAGCTCGCTTTTTTATTCTTTCATTTTAGACTTTAAATTTGTAACTAATTGATCTACCGTTACATTTGCAAGCACGTTTTCCATCGCTTCTTGCGCTTGCATTAAAATAATTTCTAATACTGATTGAATATTAGCTCCTACTGGACATTCAATGTTGGGATTTTCATGGAAGGAAAATAGCTGTCCTTCTTCTACAACTTCCACTGCTTTATATACATCAAGTAATGTAATTTCTTCTAAATCTCGAGCAAGTGTCGTACCACCTTTACCAGCTTGTACATCAACAAGTCCTGCTCTCTTCAACATTCCTGTAATGCGACGAATCACAACTGGATTTGTATTCACACTACCGGCAATCCATTCAGAGGTACAGCGAGAGTTTCGATCTATCGCAAGTAATGTCAGCATATGAACACCTACTGTAAAACGACTACTAATCCCCATCTGCACACCCTCCTTTTTATTCATTCTATTAAAAGACGACTCTTATTATTATATACTATTTTTAATTTATACATAAAGAAAAAGCATGATTTCAATAGGAAATCATGCTTTTCTCTCATTATTGACGCTTTATAAATTTCGCTAAATCTTTAAATTTCACTTTATCTGAGTAATTCATTACGCCATTTACGTAAATGCGGCTTGTAACAGCATTTAATATCGCAATTGTCGCCAATAAGACTGCTAATGTTATCGTAATTTCTAGCATACCTGCTTCACCAGCTACAATACGTGAGAAGGTAACCATCGGTGTAAAAAATGGAACGTAAGAACTTACAACAACGATAGTACTATTCGGATCACTTAATGATTTAATACTAATGAAGAATGCAGCCATAATTAAAATCATTACCGGGAAAGATACAGCTTGTAAATCCTCCGTCTTAGACACGACAGCTCCAGCAGCAGCATACATCATTGCATAAAGTAAATATCCCGTAATGAAATAAACAAGAAACATGCTTACAACCTTTGCATCTAATTTCGTAAAGTCAATTGGAATACCAAATAGTGAGGCACTTTCTAAATCGACCCAACCTAACAAATATGGAATAAGATAACCACACGCCAATATGACAAGTTGCAATAAAGCCGTTGAAACAACCGCTAAAATTTTCGCATACATCATCGTAAGAGGTTTCACTTTCGGAAGCATTACTTCCATTACACGTGACGCCTTCTCAGATGCAATATTCATTGCGATTGTATTTCCGAACGCTACAATAAACATATATAAAGCAAATGTAAAGAAATAGGCAATTCCGAAAGAAGATGTACGATCTTTTATCGCTTCTTGCTTTACTTGAATTTCTGTTTGTAATTGCTGTGCAATTTCTGGTGAAACATTATTTTTGGCAATTGTCACCATCGTATATTGTTGCTTTAAATATCCTGCCATAATTGCAGAAGTTGCTTGGCTTGGAAATCCATTATACATATATGTAATCGATGGAGCCCCACCCTTTTCCGTCACATGGAATAGACCATCTAAATCGCCTTCTTCTACTTGCTTATGCAGTTTATCAAAATCATCCTTTGAACCAAGTGTTATTTTTGCTGATGGCAATAACTTATTTAGCTCATCTTTTTGTACTTTATATGTGGAACTCTCTACTACAACTGCAATTTTATCTTTATCCTTATTTTTATCATCGCCTGAAGTAAAATGATTAAATGCAAAAATCCCAAACACAACTAAAAATAAAATGGCACTCGTAATTAATGATTTTTTAGATAAAAATGCTTCCCTAAAATAAAATGAAAATACGTGAGAAAATTTACGCATCGTTATTTCGCCCTCTCTACAAAGATTTCATTTAACGTCGGCTCTAACATTTTGAATTGTCGTAAGCTAACACCTTGCTCTTGCAACTGTTGCAAAATCTTGAGAGCTTCCGCATCGTCTTGTACTTTCACATAAAGAAGGCCTTGTTGTTTTTCATACGATACATGTATAGCCTCTAATCCCTTTTCATTCTCTACTGTATCTTCAATCGTTAAATTACGGAAACCGTATTCTTTCTTAATATCACTTAGCTGTCCTTTTACGACTGCTTCACCTTTTTTCAAAATACATACATGTTGGCAAAAAGCCTCTACTTGTTCCATACGATGACTTGATAAAATAATCGTCTTTCCGCTCTGTACTTGTTCTTCAATAATACTAGCTAACATCCCGGCATTAACTGGATCAAGGCCGCTGAATGGTTCATCTAAAATGAGAAGTTCCGGATTATGAAGAAGAGCAGCAATTAATTGGATTTTTTGCTGATTCCCTTTTGAAAGCTCTCCAGCCGTTTTAAATTTATATTCTGGTATCGCTAAACGCTCTAACCAATGATCAATAGCGTGATCTACTTCTTTCTTCGACATTCCTTCTAATCTACCAAAATATCGCAACTGATCTATTACTCTACTTTTTGTATATAAACCTCTTTCTTCTGGTAAATACCCAATTGTTACGCCACTATCCCCAAATGCTTTTCCATCCCACGTAATCGTACCTTCATTAGGCGTTAATAATCCGAGAAGCATTTTGATTGTTGTTGTTTTCCCTGCACCATTTCGTCCAAGTAATCCTAGTACTTCACCTTTTGGTAACGAAATTTGCAAACCGTTAACTGCTTTTGATTCCCCAAATTGTTTCGTTAAGTTTTGAATTTGTAAACTCAAAGTATAAAGCCTCCCCTTTAGTATCATTCGTACTCTCTTTCAAAGACTATGTTTATTCAAGAAAAAATATAGCACTACACTTCATCCTCTTATATGTAAACACCGTCATTAATCCATCATTTGTTCTATTTAGTTAAAATTGTAAATAACAAAACCCTTTTTGTCAATTATAATTGTCATTACGACAATAAAAATTGTCAAAATAACTATTATTATTTTGCTCATCTTTCTAATATAGGACATACTACTATATATACAAAAGACAATATGCAAATGTTCATATAAAAATATTATATTTTAATATATAATATAAAATGATTTTCTAACATCAAGGAGGATACATATGAAGATGAAGAGGGGCATTACCACTCTATTATCTGTAGCGGTTCTATCTACATCACTTGTAGCATGTTCAGGAACACCAGAGAAAACAGTGGCGAGAGAAGAGAAAGTAAAATTAACAGAACAGCAATTAATGGCTGATTTATGGTATCAAACAGCTGGCGAAACGAAAGCACTTTACTACCAAGGGTACAATATCGGTCAATTAAAGCTTGATGCAGTTCTTGCAAAAGGGACAGAGAAAAAACCTGCTATCGTACTTGATTTAGACGAAACTGTTTTAGATAACAGTCCTCATCAAGCAATGAGCGTAAAAACAGGCAAAGGCTATCCTTACAAATGGGATGATTGGATTAATAAAGCTGAGGCTGAAGCCCTTCCAGGCGCAATTGATTTCTTAAAATATACAGAGTCTAAAGGTGTAGATATTTACTACATCTCAAATCGTAAAACGAACCAACTAGATGCAACAATTAAAAATCTTGAGCGTGTAGGTGCTCCTCAAGCAACGAAAGAACATATATTACTACAAGATCCGAAAGAAAAAGGAAAAGAAAAACGCCGTGAACTCGTTTCTCAAACCCATGATATTGTCTTATTCTTCGGTGATAACTTATCTGATTTCACAGGTTTTGATGGAAAATCTGTAAAAGATCGTAACCAAACAGTAGAAGATTCAAAAGCACAATTTGGTGAGAAATTCATTATTTTCCCGAATCCAATGTATGGCGATTGGGAAGGCGCTTTATATGATTATGATTTCAAAAAATCAGATGCAGAAAAAGATAAAATCCGTCGCGACAACTTAAAATCATTTGAAGTAAAATAAAAGAGGATGGCATTCGCCATCCTCTTTATTTTACTTTCTCTGTTAAAGGCAAGATAAACACTTCCACACGTCTATTCTTTGCCTTTCCTTCTTGTGTATCGTTTGGAGCAATTGAACGGTATTCTCCGTATCCAATCGCACTAAATTTTTCTGGTTGTAATTCTTTATTTTGCAGTAATACTTGCATAAAATTAACTGCCCGCTGCGTACTTAATTCCCAATTCGACGCAAACTGCGCATTGGCAATAGGGACATTATCCGTATGACCCGATACTGTAATTTCACGAGGTGACGCTGAAACAAGTAAGCTAGACATCTCTTTCGCAATCCCTAAAGATTCTAATTTCACATCTGCTTTCCCCGAATCAAACAGTATATTTTCTAATATTGTCACCATTAATCCCTTTTCAGTTAATTTAGTTTGAAAAGAAGAGGATAATTGTTTTTCATTAATATATTGATCAATCTTTTTTTGTAATGCTTTCAATTCATCCATCTCTTTTTTTTCTTTAGCTCTAGCTTCTTCTTGTTTTTTTGCTTGTTCTGCCTCAAGGCTACTTGCTGATAATTCTTTTTCCTCATTTGGCTTTTGATCACTTAAAAATTCTTTGTTACCTGTTCCCCCAGCTAATTCACTTCGAAAAGCAACTGCCATCTGTTTAAACTTCGCAGCATCTATACTACTCATTGCGAATAAAACGATAAACAATGCAAATAACAACGTTAACATATCAGAATATGGAATTAACCACGTTTCATCGATATGCTCATCATGTTTTTTCTTTTTGCCTCTTCTATTTTTCTTACTCCGCATTTTTTTCTGCTCCTTTTTCTAACTTTTTACGCTCAGTTGCAGAAAGTGCACCTAAAATGCGGTTCTTCATAATAAACGGATATGTACCTTCTTGTAACATTAATAAACAATCAATGATTAAACGTTTTTTCTCAATTTCAGCTGAAGATTTTTGCTTTAACTTATTTGCAAATGGATGCCATAATACATAACCTGAAAAAATACCAAAAATCGTTGCAATAAACGCACCCGAAATAGCATGACCTAACTTTTCAATATCAGTTAAGTTACCAAGCGCAGCTACAAGACCGATAACAGCACCTAAAACTCCTAATGTCGGTGCATACGTACCAGCTTGTGAAAAAATAGCAGCTCCCTTTGCATGTCTTTCTTCAATTGCCTCTAATTCAGATTCCAAAATCTGCTCTAAATCTTCTGCGGATACGCCATCAATCACAAATTTCATACCGCGCAAAAGAAATTCATCTTGAATTTTGTCTAATTGTTGCTCTAAAGACAAAATACCGTATTTTCTACTTTCAGATGTCCAATGAACAAATAATTCTAGCAACTGTTCATAACTTAAATCCTTTTTATTTGAACCAAAAAGAACTTTAAATAGTTTTGGAACCCTTTTTAGTTGATTCATCGGAAATGCAATACATACTGCAGCAAATGTACCGATAAAAATAATTAATGCTGCGGCAGGATTTAATAAGGCTGTTACGTCAGCGCCCTTGACGACCATCCCTACTACCACTGCTAAAAATCCTAAAACAAGTCCAATAATTGTTGCAAAATCCATTCCCATTCACTCCTAGTCTATACAAGAAGTTCTTTATTCTCGATAATCGCTACATCTTCTTATGTATATATATTACATAAAAAATGCAATTCATGAAAGATAAGAAATGAATTATATAAAAAAATACTACAAATTCACACATTTTCTGACATTTTCTTTGCATTTCTATTACGTTATGACTCTTATATTCCTTTTCCAACAAACTAGACTTATAATAAAAAAAAACGATACACATTTTATTAAGAAGGGACTGTGATTACAAGGCATTATGAAAAAGATAATAATTATTTCTGCCACTACTATTGTAATCGGTATCACATCTTTCACTTACTTTGGTTCTAAATCACCACTACATAATGAAGCGAAAGCTGTCGAAAGTCAAAAACATACTAACCACCCAAAAGAAGAGATTCCTGCTTTTCCAAAAGCTGATCATAATGCAAAGAAAATAGACAATGACTTTTCAGTTGTAACAAATCCAAAATCTAATCTTGTCTTAATTAATAAACATCGAAAACTACCAGATGGATACATTCCTGAAGACTTAACGAGACCAAACGTACCATTTTCTAGTCCAAAAGATAAAGAAAAAACATTGCTACGCAAAGATGCTGCGGAGGCACTTGAAAACATGTTCAAAGCTGCGAAAAAAGAAGGGCTTGATCTTACAGCTGTATCTGGTTATCGTTCATACAAACGCCAAAAATCGTTGCATGATACATACGTTAGACGTCAAGGAAAAGCTGAGGCTAATTCAGTAAGCGCAATTCCTGGTACGAGTGAACACCAAACGGGTTTAGCAATGGATATTAGTTCAAAAACAGCTAAATTTCAATTAGAGCCTATTTTCGGGGAGACAGCAGAAGGAAAATGGGTCGCGGAACACGCTCATGAATTCGGCTTTGTCATTCGTTACTTAGAAGATAAAACAGATACAACAGAATATGCATATGAACCATGGCACTTACGCTACGTTGGTAATCCATACGCTACATACCTATATAAACATCACTTAACATTAGAAGAAGCGATGGAAGACAAAAAATAAGAGAGCAAATTGCTCTCTTATTTTTCTTTCACTCTATCATTGTAGTAATTTCTTCTTCCATTCTTCAGGCCATGGTTCGCCTCTTCCTGTTTTTTTCGACGCTTGAACCATCATTCCACGACCTACTAAACAAACCTCTCCTTCTGCATTCTTCACCATATAATGTAGATCTAAAGAAGAGTTCCCAACCGATCCTGCCTTTACATACACCTTCAACTGTTCATCAAAATATATTTGCTTAATAAAATTACATTGTAAATCCGCAACAACGATCATCGTTTCTGATGATGCATGTGTCCACTCTTGCATAAATCCAAGTTCTTTAAACAACGCGATACGAGCTTCTTCAAAATAAGTAAAAGCAACGACATTATTTACATGTCCAAACATATCTACTTCACCAAAACGAACCTTTACAGGATTGTAAAATGAAAAACCACTTTCCCATTTCTCGAAGTCTTCAATATAAGAAATTCTCTTCAACGCTATCTCCCCTTCCTGCCAAAAAACAGAATAAACTGAAAAATATAGTTATAAATATTGCCCCTTCAAAATGAAGAGGCAATATTTATTAATAGTTATTATCGCTACCAAAGAAATCTTTGAACGATTGAATTGTTGTATCACGGTTTAATGCCGCAATTGAAGTTGTTAAAGGAATACCCTTCGGACATGATTGCACACAGTTTTGAGAGTTACCACAGTTTGCTAGTCCTCCATCTCCCATAATTGCACGTAAGCGATCTGCTTTATGCATTTCACCCGTTGGATGTGAGTTGAATAAACGAGCTTGTGATAACGGCGCTGGTCCAATAAAGTCAGACTTACTGTTTACGTTTGGACATGATTCTAAGCAAACACCACATGTCATACATTTTGAAAGCTCATAAGCCCATTGACGCTTTTTCTCAGGCATTCTTGGTCCTGGACCTAAGTCATACGTACCATCAATTGGAATCCAAGCTTTAACGCGTTTTAGAGCATTAAACATGCGACTGCGGTCAACTTGTAAATCACGTACAACTGGGAATGTCTTCATCGGCTTTAAGCGAATTGGCTGTTCTAATTGGTCAATAAGAGCCGTACATGATTGACGTGGCTTTCCGTTAATAACCATCGAACATGCACCGCATACTTCCTCTAAGCAGTTCATATCCCATGCGATCGGAGTTGTTTGGTTTCCTTTTGAATCGACAGGATTACGACGAATTTCCATAAGCGCCGAAATAATATTCATATTAGGACGATATGGAATTTCAAACTCTTGGTCAAACTCTTGTGCATCTGGTCCATCTTGTCTCGTAATGATGAGGCGGATTGTTTTCTCAGACATGTTGTTTATCCCCCTTCTCTTCACCCTTAGCAGCTACATCATGTTTTGAAGAATAATCACGTTTACGTGGTTTAATTAATGAAACATCAACGTCTTCGTAATGGAATGCTGGTGCATTTCCTTCTCCTTCAAATTTTGCCATAGTAGTTTTTAAGAAGTTTGCATCATCACGATTTGGGAATTCAGGTTTGTAATGCGCCCCGCGGCTCTCATTACGGTTATATGCGCCAATTGTAATAACACGTGCTAACTCAAACATATTTGCAAGTTGACGTGTAAATGAAGCACCTTGGTTACTCCATCTCGCTGTATCGTTAATGTTAATACGTTTGTAACGATCCATTAACTCTTCAATTTTCGCATCTGTTTCTAATAACTTTTTATTTTCACGAACTACTGTAACGTTATCTGTCATCCATTCTCCAAGCTCTTTATGAAGAACATATGCATTTTCATTACCATCCATCGTTAAAATATTGTTAAATTTCTCTGTTTCGATTAATTCATTTTGCTCATATACAGTAGATGAAACAGCATCTGATGATTTAGAAAGACCTTTCATATATTCAATTGCGTTTGGTCCTGCTACCATACCACCGTAAATTGCTGATAATAGTGAGTTTGCACCAAGGCGGTTACCACCGTGCATAGAATAATCACACTCACCTGCTGCAAATAAACCTGGAATACTAGTCATTTGCTTATAGTCAACCCATAGTCCACCCATTGAATAGTGAACAGCTGGGAAGATTTTCATTGGTAGTTTACGAGGATCATCCCCTGTAAATTTCTCATAGATTTCAATAATTCCACCAAGTTTAATATCTAGTTCTTTCGGATCTTTATGAGAAAGATCTAAGTACACCATGTTTTCACCGTTAATACCTAGTTTTTGCTCTACGCAAACATCAAAGATTTCACGCGTTGCGATATCACGAGGTACAAGGTTTCCGTAAGCCGGATATTTTTCTTCTAAGAAGTACCATGGTTTACCATCTTTATATGTCCAAACACGTCCACCTTCACCACGTGCAGATTCACTCATAAGACGTAATTTATCGTCTCCAGGAATTGCCGTTGGGTGAATTTGAATGAACTCACCATTTGCATAATATGCACCTTGTTGATATACAGCAGAAGCTGCTGTACCTGTATTAATAATGGAGTTTGTTGATTTTCCGAAAATGATACCAGGGCCCCCTGTTGCCATAATCACGGCATCAGCTCCGAAACTTTTAATCTCCATAGTTTGTAAGTCTTGTGCAACGATTCCTCGGCACACACCTTCATCATCAACAACAGCTCGTAAGAAATCCCAGCCTTCATATTTCGTTACAAGTCCTGCTACTTCGTGACGACGTACTTGCTCATCTAATGCGTAAAGTAATTGCTGTCCAGTTGTTGCACCAGCAAATGCTGTACGGTGATGTTGCGTTCCACCAAATCGACGGAAATCAAGAAGTCCTTCTTCCGTACGGTTGAACATAACACCCATACGGTCCATTAAATGAATGATACCAGGTGCTGCTTCACACATTGCTTTAACTGGTGGTTGGTTCGCTAAGAAGTCCCCACCATAAATTGTATCGTCAAAGTGGATCCATGGAGAATCCCCTTCACCTTTCGTATTTACGGCACCGTTAATTCCGCCCTGAGCACATACAGAATGTGAACGTTTTACTGGTACTAAAGAAAACAGTTCAACATTTACTCCTGCTTCTGCCGCTTTAATCGTTGCCATTAAGCCAGCCAAGCCACCGCCGACTACTATAAGTTTCCCTTTCATGCTCTCCCACTCCTTACTGATTTGCTAGCTGTGGATCGATGAACGCTAATAATGCACTCACACCTACATAAGATAGACCTAAGAAAATAGCTAATGTTACATAAGTAGAGATTCTTTGTGAACGTGGAGATACTGTAATTCCCCAGCTGATGCAGAATGTCCATAGTCCATTTGCAAAGTGGAAAATTGTTGAAACAACACCAACTAAGTAGAATGCAAACATAGCTGGATTGTTTAAAATATCTGCCATCATATCATAGTTTACCTCTTTACCTAACATTGCTTGAATACGAGTTTCCCAGACGTGCCAAGAAATGAAAATCAGCGTAACGATACCTGAAATTCTTTGGAAAACGAACATCCAGTTACGGAAATAACCGTAAGAAACCGCATTGTTCTTAGCTGTAAATGCAATATATAAGCCATATATAGCATGGTACAGTATCGGTAAAAAGATGATGAAAATTTCTAGCGCATACCGGAATGGAAGGAGCTCCATAAAGCCTGCAGCTTTGTTAAAAGCCTCTGCTCCTCTTGTTGCAAAGTTGTTTACAATTAGATGTTGCGTCAAAAAGACACCAACCGGGATGACCCCCATTAATGAGTGCCACTTACGAAACGTATACTCGCGGCCTTTCATGTCCCCATTACCCCCTTGAATGTTTGACTGCTGTTTTCAGATTAATTTATAACAATAATGTTTTTTCACTATTGGCATAAGAAAAACTGAAAAAATTATTCGAAATATTTCAGCATAATTTGATAACAAGTTCATTTTACCCCTATTTTTGTCGAAGCGTCAAGAAAACGTATACATAATTTGCATATAATTTGGCAATTCTTTTTTTCTTCTTAGATATTCAGATTTCCCTAAAGAAAAATCTGTTTTTATAAATGAAAAATGTTATATAATAATCCCTATAGAAAGAGGGGAATATTGTGAGTAAAAATACAATCGATATAACATCTTTAGAAGATGTTTCATTGAACGCCTTCGCTTATGAATTGCTACGTGAAGAATTACTACCTGATTTAATCGGCAACGATTTAGATGGTATTTTATACTGGTCTGGTAGAAACCTTGCAAGAAAATATCCGCTAGAAACAATTGAAGAAGTCATTCAGTTCTTTGAAAAAGCTGGCTGGGGCACTTTAAGCATTATTGAACATAAGCGTCGTGAAATGCAGTTCCAACTTAAAGGCACACTCATTGCAGAACGTCAAAAACAAAAACGACATTCTTCTTATCAACTAGAAGCTGGATTCATCGCTGAACAAATTCAAAAGCAACGGAACGTCGTTGCAGAGTCATACGAAGAAAAGAAAAAACGTTCTGACTCTATTACATTTCTTGTAAAATGGGATATAAAAGATCTCATTGAAGTGTAAGCATTACCTACAGTCAACTAGACATATCAGTTTAGTTGACTTTTTTGTATTTTCATTCAGATGCATTTATTTTAAATCTTCAGAAATTATACCAAAAAACAGAAGACGTTGTAAACTACAACGTCTTCTTATCTGTTAAATACGTATAAATCGTCTCCGCGACATTTTTCGGCATACCCGCTTCGACAAATTCCTCTATAGAAGCTTCTTTCATCTTCTTTAATGAACCAAAATGTTTTAACAATACCTTTTTCCGTTTATCACCTATTCCTGGAATGTCATCCAATGCTGATTGAATGACAGATTTCCCATGTAATTGACGATGGAATGTAATCGCAAATCGATGCACCTCATCTTGAATACGCTGCAATAAATAAAATTCTTGGCTATTTCTCTCAAGCATCACAGGTTCCGGTGGGTCCCCAATAATTAAATGGGAGGTTTTATGTTTATCATCTTTCACAAGACCTGCCATCGGAATATATAATCCGAGCTCATTCTCTAGAATATCACTTGCAGCCGCTAGATGGCCTTTTCCTCCATCAATAATAATCAAATCAGGTAAAGGTGAATTTTCTTTAAGGGCCCTTGTATAACGGCGCCTCACAACTTCTCTCATAGACTCATAATCGTCTGGCCCTTGAACCGTTTTAATTTTATATTTTCGATACTCTTTCTTCGCCGGTTTCCCATCGATAAAAGCAATCATTGCAGAAACAGGATTTGTTCCTTGAATATTTGAGTTATCAAACGCTTCAATACGATACGGCGTTTCAATCCCAAGCTGCTTCCCTAAATGATCTACTGCTTTAATCGTTCGTTCTTCATCACGTTCAATTAAGTAAAACTTCTCTTCAAGAGCAATTTTCGCGTTTTTATTTGCTAATTCTACAAGGTCTTTTTTCTTACCACGTTTCGGCTGTGTCGCTTCTACTTCTAAAAAGCGCTCTACTAATTCCGAGTCTATACTTCCTGGAACGACAATTTCCTTCGGCTTAAAATGACTACTGTTTTCATAAAATTGGCCGATAAACGTTAAAAAGCCCTCTTCTGGTTCATCGTAAATTGGAAACATAGAAACATCACGTTCAATTAGCTTTCCTTTTCGAACGAAGAAAACTTGAACACACATCCATCCTTTATCCACTGCATATCCAAACACATCACGATCCACTAAGTCACTCATAATCATCTTTTGTTTTTCCATAATCGCATCAATATGAGCAATTTGATCACGCAACTCTTTTGCACGTTCAAACTCTAGTTTCTCTGAGGCCTCATACATTTTTACTTCTAATTCTGAACGAACTTCTTTATGTCCACCATTTAAAAACTTAATAATTTCATCTACAATTTCTTTATTTTGTTCTTCCGTCACTTCTTTCACACACGGCGCTAAGCATTGACCCATATGATAATACAAACAAACTTTATCTGGCATATTCGTACATTTCCGAAGTGGATACATACGATCTAGCAGTTTTTTCGTTTCATGAGCAGATTGTGCATTTGGATAAGGACCAAAATACTTTCCTTTATCCTTTTTTACATTTCGAGTAATGAGTAAGCGCGGTTGCTTCTCCGCCGTAATTTTAATAAAAGGATATGTTTTATCATCTTTTAATTGAATATTATATTTCGGATCATATTTTTTAATTAGATTTAACTCTAAAATAAGTGCTTCTAAATTCGAAGAGGTTACAATATATTCAAAATCAACAATTTCTCCTACAAGCCGCAGTGTTTTCCCATCATGTGAACCAGTAAAGTACGAGCGCACACGATTTTTAAGCACTTTTGCCTTTCCAACATATATAACCGTTCCTTGCTTATCTTTCATCAAATAACAACCAGGTTGATCTGGTAAAATAGCCAACTTCTCTTTCAAATGTTCGTGCACTCGTCTCCCTCCATTTCTACATACTTAGCATTTTTATTTTCCCTTGAAAACATACTATGCTCAAACACCCAACATACGTTCTTTTATTGTAACGGAAAGACTGTAAAAAAGAAAATAAAAAAAGCTACCAACTGGTAGCTTTTTTATTTTAGAAATGTTTAGAAACTAATTCTACTAACGCTTCTTTCGGTTTGTAACCTAACGTTTGATCAACTACTTTACCGTCTTTTAATACGAAAAGAGCTGGAATGCTCATTACTTCGAATTGACGAGCAGTTTCTTGGTTCTCATCAACATCTACTTTTACTACTTTTACTTTTTCGCCTAGTTCTGCATCGATCTCCTCTAATACAGGAGCGATCATTTTACAAGGTCCACACCAAGGTGCCCAGAAATCTAATAATACAACACCTTCGCTAGTTTCAGCTGCGAAGCTTTGGTCATTTGCGTTTACAATTGCCATTTTATTTCCTCCTTCAAGTATATTCTACCAAGAGTATATCATTAACTTATATACGTGGCGAATAATATGTATCGTTATGTATTGTAACAAAAAAATGTTCCTTTATACTATATAAAAATATGGATTAAATACTAAAAAGATGAGAGACAGGGGATCTCTCACCTTTTTCTATATATAGGGGTACTTCACTTGGAACTCAAGGGTACTTAAATCATGAATGTACTTTTAACTTTTTAAACTCTTCTGTTAAAAGAGGTACAACTTCGAACAAGTCACCAACAATACCGTAGTCAGCTACTTTGAAGATACTTGCTTCTGGATCTTTATTAATCGCAACGATTATTTTTGAGTTAGACATACCTGCTAAATGCTGAATCGCACCAGAAATACCACATGCAATGTATAAGTCTGGCGTAACAACTTTACCAGTTTGACCAATTTGTAATGAGTACTCACAGTATTCAGCGTCACAAGCACCACGAGATGCCCCAACAGCGCCGCCTAGTACGTCAGCTAACTCTTTTAATGGTTTAAATCCTTCTTCACTCTTCACACCGCGTCCGCCAGCGATAATAACTTTCGCTTCAGAAAGATCCACACCTTCTGCTGTTTTACGGACAACATCTTGAATAATTGTACGTAAATCTTTCACATCAACTGTAATAGAAGATACGTCACCGCTGCGAGACTCATCTTTTTCCAGAGTTGCAATGTTATTTGGACGCACTGTCGCAAATAAGATGCCGTCTGTTACAATCTTCTTCTCGAATGCTTTACCAGAGTAAATTGGACGAGTGAAGATAACATTTCCACCTTCAACCTCTAAAGCAGTTACGTCAGAAACTAAACCAGCTTCAAGCTTCGCTGCTAATTTTGGTGATAAATCTTTACCAAGTGCCGTATGTCCAAAGACAATACCTTCTGGATTTTCTTCAGCATGTACAGCTAAAAACGCTTGTGCATAACCATCAGATGTATATGATTTTAATTTATCATTTTCAACTGTCACAACGCGATCTGCACCGTAATGAATCAATTCATTTGCAAAAGAGGCAACGCTGTCTCCAATTAGAAGACCTACTACTTCACCGCCTTCTGCAATTGTTTTTGCTGCTGCTACCGCTTCAAACGAAACGTTACGTAGCGATCCATCACGAACTTCACCCATTACTAATACTTTACGAGCCATAGATTTTCCCTCCTGCATATATAATTTCGTATTTTATTAGATTACTTTCGCTTCTGTATGGAGCAACGATACAAGTTCTTTTACTTGATCTTGCAGCTCGCCTTGTAACACTTTTCCTGCATCTTTCTTAGGAGGCAAATAGATTTCAATTGTTTTTGTCTTTGCTTCCACATCATCTTCTTCTAGATCTAAATCATCTAATTCTAATTCTTCTAGTGGCTTTTTCTTCGCTTTCATAATACCTGGAAGCGATGGGTAACGAGGTTCATTTAAACCTTGCTGTGCTGTTACTAAAACTGGTAATGAAGTTGCAATCACTTCTGTATCACCTTCAACATCACGCTCAATCTTCACATTTGTACCGTCAATTTCAAGTTTTGTAATTGTCGTTACATATGGAATATTTAACGCTTCAGCTACGCGTGGCCCTACTTGTCCAGATGCACCATCAATTGCAACGTTTCCGCCTAAAATTAAATCTGCATCTTTATCTTTTAAATATTCAGCAAGTACTTTTGCTGTCGTGAACTGGTCACCATTTTCTACATCATCTTCAATATTAATTAATACCGCTTTATCACAGCCCATTGCTAATGCAGTACGAAGTTCTTTCTCACTATCTTCGCCACCGACTGTTACAACTGTAACTTCTCCACCTTGTGCGTCTCTTACTTGAATTGCTTCTTCAATTGCATATTCATCGTAAGGGTTGATGATGAATTCCGCTTCGCCATCGTAAATTGCACCGTTTTTAATTACGATTTTTTCTTCTGTATCAAATGTTCGTTTCATGAGTACGTAGATGTTCATTCCATTTACCCCCTTGTTTTTCAGAAAGATTCTATCAATTTTAATTTTCTGTTAATTTATATTAAAAAAATAATTGAACTACCTGCCACTAAATGAAGGTTTACGCTTTTCTAAAAATGCGGCTACACCTTCTCTTCCATCTTCACTCGTAAATACTTCACCAAAAATTTGTGATTCACGTTGTACACCTTCATAGTAATGAGACGATTTTGTCGTTTGCAATAACTCTAGTACAGCACGAGTTGTTGCTGGACTTTTTCCAGCAATTTGTTTTGCAACTTTAAGCGTATCATCTAAAAATGATTCTTCAGAGAACAATCCGTTAACAAGTCCCCACTTTAATGCTTCTGCACCAGTAATTGGTGTACTTGTTAACATCATTTCACAAGCTTTCGCTTTCCCAACATAACGTGGTAAGCGCTGTGTACCTGCAAAGCCAGGAATTAATCCAAGTGTTAATTCAGGTAAACCAAGTTTTGCACTTTCAGTTGCAAAGCGCATGTGGCAAGACATAGCAAACTCAAGGCCGCCGCCCAGTGCCGCTCCATGAATTGCCGCAATAACTGGTTTTGAACATTTTTCAACACGCTCAAACGTAACTTGTCCAAGTTGTGCTAATTCTGTTGCTTGCTTCGCTTCAGTAACAGATGTAAATTCTTTAATATCTGCTCCTGCTGAGAAGAAACGTCCTTCACCGTGAATAACAACAACACGAATGTTATCATCCTTTTCCACTTGATCAATTAATTCAGTAACGTCATGCATAACTTGTGAAGACATCGCATTCGCTGGTGCGTGATTTAACGTCGCCACCGCGATATGATCTTCAACTCTTACAGATAGGAATTTCAACATGATCCCTCCCATTATTGACGATAACCACAAGCTGCAATAAGTAGCCCGTGTACCGTTTTTGAAAGTGCGACCAGATCATACTTATGATCGCTCATTACCCAATTGGTCACAACTTCATCTACTGTTCCAAAGATCATTTGTCTTGCCACGCGAACATTTAAATCTGCTTGAAATTCACCTTGTTTTATACCAGTCTCTAAAATCTCATCCATAACTTGTAAGTAGCCTTTTAATACTTCATTTATTTTAAGGCGCAAGTCTTGATTGGACTGCCTTAGCTCTAATTGCGTAACGATAGCAAGCGGATCATTTTGCGACAACAGCAAGAAGTGCGTTTCTACCAACATGAATAACTTCGATACAGCGCTTTCAATTCCTGCTGTTTTTTGACGAATTGTTTCGACAAATTCTCCCATCTTCTCTTGGAATAAGGATATTAATATATCTTCTTTATTTTTAAAATATAAATAAATCGTGCCATCAGCTACCCCAGCTTGCTTTGCGATTTTAGAAACTTGCGCTTGGTGGTACCCATTCTCCGCAATCACAATGACTGCCGCATCAATAATTTGATTGTATTTCGGTCTATTTTTCTTCACTTTACTGTCCCCTTCAAGAAGATGACTGAATGAATAGTCATTCATATTCTTATAATACTGACTATTTAGAAAAGTGTCAATCCTATTTTTTCAAAAAGAAAGGGCCTTAGCCCGTTTGCTCATCCTCATTCTTTCTCTTCTCTTCATCTATTAGAACACGGCGCAAAATTTTCCCTACTGTCGTTTTCGGCAATTCATCTCTAAACTCATATACTTTCGGCACTTTATAAGCCGCTAAATATTTACGTGCAAACTGATTTAATTCTTCCTCAGAGCATTCCGTACCTTCTTTTAACACAACAAATGCTTTAACTGTCTCTCCTCGGTACGGATCTGGAACTCCAATTGTCACTACTTCTTGCACTTTTTCATGCTCATATAATACTTCTTCAACTTCACGAGGATACACATTAAATCCACTCGCGACAATCATATCTTTCTTGCGATCTTTTACATAGAAGAATCCATCTTCATCCATGTAGCCAACATCACCTGTATGGAGCCAGCCATCTTGCAATACAGCCGCTGTTTCCTCTGGCTTATTCCAATATCCTTTCATAATTTGAGGGCCTTTCACTACAATTTCACCTATTTCTCCTGGCGGTAATGCCTCACCAGTTTCAAGCGACATAATGATTGCTTCTGTATCTGGCCACGGAACTCCGATGCTACCTGGCACTCGCTTTTCCCATAAAAAATTACTATGTGTAACCGGAGAGGATTCTGTTAAACCATATCCCTCTACTAGTTTACCACCTGTAACTTTTTCGAACTTTTCCTGTACTTCTACTGGCAGTGGTGCTGATCCACTAATACAAGCACGAATAGAAGAAATATCGTATTCTTTTAAAAGCGGACTATTTAAAAGAGCGATATAAATAGTTGGTGCCCCTGGAAACAATGTCACTTTATGCTTCTTAATCGCTTCAAAAACCATTTTCATATCAAACTTTGGAATAAGGACCATTTTGTATCCTTGCATAATACTTAAATTCATAACAGCTGTCATACCATAAACATGGAAAAATGGAAGAACCCCAAGAACGACTTCTTCTCCTTCTTTGCAATTATATAACCATTGAACTCCCATTAACGTGTTAGAGACGAGGTTTTTATGCGTTAACATAACTCCTTTCGGAAATCCGGTTGTTCCTCCTGTGTACTGTAAAAGAGCTAGATCATTTTCAGGATCACAAGGCACCTCAACATTCGTATTCACTTCTTTTTCTACTGAATTCCAAAGATGAATCGTTTCACTCTCTGATACTTTCACAACTAAATTCGACTGTTTTTTCTGCACAAATGGATACAATAGATTTTTAGGGAATGGTAAAAAGTCTGCAATACGAGTTACGATAATATGCTCAATTTTTGTAGCAGATTGAACATTCGTTACTCTTGGAAACACTAAATCGAGACAAAGTATTACTTTTGCTCCCGAGTCATGAAGCTGATATTCTAATTCCCTTTCTGTATACAGTGGATTGGTTTGTACTACGATACCTCCCGCAAGTAATGTACCGTAATAACCAATTACAGCTTGCGGACAATTCGGCAACATAATAGCAACTCGATCACCCTTTTCCACACCGAGCTTTTGAAGATAATTTGCAAACCGCTTCACCTTATCATGGAAGTCCGAAAACGTAATATCCTTCCCTAAAAAGTGAAGCGCTTTCTTTTCTGGGTAGCGAGAAGCCATCTGTTCTACATATCTATGAAGCGGCTGAATATCATAAGAAATCGTACTCGGAATTTCCTCTGGATAACTTTTCAACCATGGTTTTTCCACCTTCATTCCCCCTTCAAATACATAAAAAATAAATGAATGTTCATTCATGATGGTTATTTTCATTATATTATAGTCACCATAGCGTTACAATCATAATATTCTGACTTTTGTATAACTATGCTTTACTTCATTAACTTCTTATTATATGTAGAAACTCTCTTAATCTTAAAAGAGTAAGAGAGTTTGTCATTAACTTAATCTTATAATTGTTAATACCGCTCCTGGGGTAGTTGTTGATAATGTCGCAACAGCTAACAAACCAAATAATTGCAAACTAATTGCACTCCCCGCCGCAAGAGTCGTAATAATTGTCGCACTAAATGATGTCGTTGCTAATGCAGGAGAATTAATAGTCCCAGCAAGCGGTGCCCCATTAATTGTAATTCGTGAACTAACTAATAATGCAGCCGTTATATTAATTGAATATGAAATATAATAATTCCCTGCATTTGCAGCCGTAAATACTGTGTTCCCCCCAGACACTGTAATACCTGGACCAATATTCTGATTGTTTGGAAGCGGGACATTTGTTCCACCTAGTAGTACCGATATTGCTGTACCCGACGTATTATTTGCAAATGCGTATGTTGCCGTTACACTTGTGCCTGTTGCTCCTGTTGGACCTGTATCGCCTGTCGCTCCCGTTGGACCCGTTGCTCCCGTTACTCCTGTCGCCCCCGTTGGACCCGTTGCTCCTGTTGGGCCTGTTGCTCCCGTTGGGCCTGTTGCTCCTGTTACTCCTGTTGCTGTTGTTCGTTTTTCTCCCGTTGGGCCTGTTGCTCCCGTTACTCCTGTCGCCCCCGTTGGACCCGTTGCTCCCGTTACTCCCCCGTTGGACCCGTTGCCCCTGTTATTCCTGTCGCTCCCGTTGGGCCTGTTGCTCCTGTTATTCCTGTCGCTCCCGTTGGGCCTGTTGCTCCTGTTATTCCTGTCGCTCCTGTTGGACCCGTTGCCCCTGTATCGCCTGTTACTCCCGTCGCTCCCGTTGGACCTGTGTCGCCTGTTACTCCTGTCGCCCCCGTTGGGCCTGTGCCACCTATTGCTCCTGTTGCTCCCGTCGGACCGGTTGGACCAACCTTAGGAACTGTCCCATCGCAACTAAAACAGCATGAATCAACATGTACACCATTTTGATTATTACACCCACAATATCCATTTACGTTATTGCTCCATGAAGACATGTTGATCACTTCCTTTACATTCGATCTTTTTAGCGCAATCACCGACTTAAAAAACACCTATCTAAATAACAAAGAAATACTTTGCCTAGTCGGGGATAAAACACAGATTTCCTCCATACATTCTAGTAATTATTACATGCGATTCACTCTCCTTTTGCTTGTACTTTCGCCTTATCTCCACAGACTATTAACAATACACATTACACTATCGTACACAGCCACTTTCCCATTTAAACTTTCCACATTCGCCAATATTTTTAGTAAAGAGGCTTATTCTTCATAAATAGCGACTATAATATATAAAAATCCGTATAATTCGTTATTTTTCGTCAAAATTTTAAAAATATATTGACACTTAAAATACCCTCATAGTATGATTTGGGTGTTGTAATTGATAACCATTTTCACTTATGGTACTAGTTACAAAAAACACTTAATTTGGGGGCAGAAGATGAAGAAAATTCTCAGTATTTTCATAGTAGTTCTTCTATTCGCTGTTGGATGCGGACAGCAAAAAGAGGAGAAAAAAGAAACAAAAGCGGACAATAAAAATCAAGCTATAACAATTAAACACGCTGAAGGCGAAACGAAGTTAGATAAACCAGCGAAAAAAGTAGTTGTACTTGAGTGGGTATATTCAGAAGACTTATTAGCACTTGGTGTTCAGCCAATAGGGATGGCAGACATTAAGAATTATAATAAATGGGTAAATACAAAAACAAAACCAAGTAAAGATGTTGTAGATGTAGGGACACGTCAACAACCAAACTTAGAAGAAATTAGCCGTTTAAAACCAGACTTAATTATCACAGCTTCATTCCGTGGTAAAGCAATTAAAAATGAATTAGAGCAAATTGCACCAACAGTTATGTTTGATCCATCAACAAGCAATAATGATCACTTTGCTGAAATGACAGAAACATTTAAACAAATTGCAAAAGCAGTTGGAAACGAAGAAGAAGGTAAAAAAGTATTAGCTGATATGGATAAAGCATTCGCTGATGCAAAAGCAAAAATTGAGAAAGCAGACTTAAAAGATAAAAACATCGCAATGGCACAAGCATTTACTGCTAAAAACGTACCAACGTTCCGTATCTTAACTGACAATTCTTTAGCTTTACAAGTTACAAAAAAATTAGGTTTAACAAATACTTTTGAAGCAGGAAAATCTGAGCCAGATGGTTTCAAACAAACAACTGTAGAATCATTACAAAGTGTACAAGATTCAAACTTCATTTACATTGTAGCGGATGAAGATAACATTTTTGACACGCAACTAAAAGGCAACCCTGCTTGGGAAGAATTAAAGTTCAAAAAAGAAAACAAAATGTATAAATTAAAAGGCGACACTTGGATTTTCGGTGGTCCTGAGTCTGCAACATCTTTAGCAACACAAGTAGCAGATGTAATGACAGCGAAGAAGTGATTACACGATGAATAGCTTACAACATACACTTCGAGCAAGTCTTGTATTCGGAGGAGGAGCAGCTCTCTTGCTCCTCCTTTTCTTTATTCATATCGGACAAGGTCAAGCAAACATTTCCTATAGTATGATTATTAATGCTCTTATCTCACCGAACCAATCGCTAGAACATCAAACTTTAATCATGCTTCGATTACCTAGAGCTGTAATTGCCATTTTAGCTGGAGGTGCTCTTGCTGCATCAGGGGTTATTTTACAAACGTTAACGAAAAATCCACTTGCTGAATCCAGTACAATGGGTATTCACTCTGGCGCATATTTCTTTCTAGTAGCGGCTACAATTTTCTTACCGAAAGGCTTGCAAATTAATTCGCTTCTGTTCACATTTATCGGCGGTGCTATTACTGCTTTATTTGTATACCGTATTTCTGGTGGAAAAAAGGGAACCCCACTTAGAATGGCATTAGCTGGTATGGTCGTTACATTAATGCTCTCTGCCTTTACCGGAACGATGCAGCTTTTCTATGAAAATGAAACAGCTGGTTTATTTTTATGGGGAGCTGGATCTCTTATTCAAAATAACTGGGATGGCGTTCAATTTGCTTTTCCATTTATCATTATTTCTTTCCTAGTTTTACTATTTATATCTCGTAAACTCAACATTCTCTTACTTGGTGATGATGTTGCTGTTTCTCTTGGTGAAAAAACAGCAATAACACGTCTTATCGCCTTCATTGCTGCAATCTTTTTAACAGCAGTAATTGTTACTGTTGTTGGACCAATTGGATTTGTCGGCTTAGTTGCACCTCATTTAATGCGCCTTATCGGATACCGTCAACACTTTACTCTTCTTCTCTCTTCTTTCTTATGGGGGGCAGTATTATTGCTTGGAGCAGATGTTGTCGGTAGATTAATAGATCCAACCGGTGCAGAACTTCCTGTTGGGGCAGTCACAGCAATGATTGGATCTCCTTGGCTTATTTACTTAGTTTATCGAATGATGAAGTCGAAACAATATATGAATGATAACGGTGCGAATGCAGCTGGAGCTAGTTCCCGCTATTACTCTTATAAAAAGGTCATCATTATATCTATCACACTTTGTATTGTGACGATTGCTCTTGGTGTTACAATCGGTAGTAACGCTTATATCGAAAGCATTACTAATGTTATATCAGGTCAATTAACACAATTTGACAAAAATATGATGATGAATCTTCGTTTACCAAGAATGCTCGTTGCCGCTATTGCTGGTGCATGCCTTGCAATAAGTGGGCTTGTTTTCCAAGGTATATTACGAAACCCACTTGCCGATCCTTCTATTATTGGTATTTCATCGGGAGCTGGTGTCGGTGCTTTAACTGTTATGTATGTCTTTCCTGCACTTCCTGGTTTCTTCCTACCAATTGGTGCATTTATTGGTGGACTACTTGCAGTAGGAATTGTCCTCTTCTTCTCATGGAAATCAGGGTTTAGCCCCACAGCTCTTGCTTTAATAGGGATTGGTATTTCTGCACTTGGCTCAGCAATTATTCAAATCTTTATCGTTAGAGCCAATTTGAATGTTGCCGCTGCTTTAACATGGTTATCTGGCAGTACGTATGCAAGAGGGTGGAATCACTTAGAAAATATCATTCTATATCCATCTCTAATTCTTGTATTCATTATCTTTTTCTTAATAAAACAACTTGACGTTCTCGTACTGGGAGACGATTTAGCAACTGGACTTGGGCAACCAGTAAATAAAACACGTCTTGCTCTAATTGTGCTAGCGACACTACTTGCATCAGTAAATATCGCTGCCGTCGGTACAATTGCCTTTTTAGGCCTTGTCGCACCTCACTTAGCAAGAATTGTTGTTGGTATGAACCATCAAAGACTATTCGTTTGTTCAGCACTATTTGGAGCAATCCTTCTTTCTGTTGCTGACTTACTTGGACGTACAATCGCATATCCGAAAGAAATTCCTTCTGGCCTTGTCGTTGCTGTACTTGGAGCACCTTATTTCTTATGGTTGATGAGGAAAAGTGGGAAGAAAGTTAATTAAAAAGGAGGCTTCTTGTTAGAAGCCTCCTTTTTACACATATATTCAATATATCTCTGTTGAAAATTATATTTAAATTAAATTTTTTAGTATACAAACTATCTCCTTTCAATCACTAACTATTTTTAACTAATTCAATAACCCATCTAGAAATAGAAGAAAAAATAGGAGAAACATTTCCTACAAACTTCGTAGTTTTTTCAATTGACTCATTACCTTTATCAACATATTCATTATACTGTTTTAACATATCTTTAGATGCGCTCTCATCTATATGCTCAAATTTTTGTTGCCACATATCTTCATTATTTTTATACTGTAATTCTTCTCTTTCATCAATAGGGTTATTTGGGACGTTCTCTATCCCATCATGTTCCTCAAGTAAACTTACATACTTCTCTTTTCTATAAAAGTTAAGATTTCTTTTTGGTAACATATCATAAAAATCTAGCACATCCGCTTCCACAATTTGAACAGCCAACTTAAGTTCAGCATCAATTCGCTCTACTAATGTTGCTATAGTATAAAATTTTTTATTCTCATATAAGTATTCTCGTAATGAATAAAAATCGACTACATTATTGCAATGCATAAAAACCTCAAAATCAACTTCTAACAATCTCTGTTGAATTTGTTGTGGTAATTTTTAAAAAAACACCTGTAATTTAATTGAATCCTCTACTAATTCGGGGTGTGCTACATTATAAATATTATCCATTTGTTTTTTCGCACTATAAAATTCTAAAAAATGTTTATAATATTGAGTGAAAACTTTTTGAAACTGCTCAATAATTTCTTTTAACTCGCTATCCATTTCCCCACTCCCTAAATCCTAATTTATAGAACACTATTCAATTATATCAAAATATTACCTTTTTTTACAAAAATATCTCCATTCAAACCCTTCCTAAAATGAACTCTTAAAAGCGCATTAAT
The DNA here is from genome assembly GCF_008042345.1 of Bacillus sp. AR8-1. NCBI lineage: Bacteria > Bacillati > Bacillota > Bacilli > Caryophanales > Bacillaceae > Bacillus > Bacillus sp. AR8-1. The sequence continues at coordinate 294,813 of NZ_QNUB01000017.1, read as the reverse complement.
CGGTTTTATTTACTACTAAAAGAATTTTTCACAGGGAAGATTCAATACATAGAGGGAATAACGTCTCTCTCACGAATTTAATCTATGAACAAAAATAGGAGGGATAACTATGTACCAAACTATTGACGGCTTCTTGCAATCATGGACATACGAAGCAGAGTCTACTCAGAAAATGCTTGATTCATTAACCGATGCATCTTTATCACAAGAAATTGCACCTGGGCACTGGACGTTAGGTAGAGTTGCTTGGCACATCGTGACGGCAATTCCTGTTATACTATCTGGCACAGGGCTAAAGTTTGAAGGAGAATTGAAAGATTATCCTGTTCCAACTTCTGCAAAAACAATTGCAGATGAATACCGTAAAGTAAACGCGGCTTTTGTTGAAACACTTCAAAGTAAATGGACTGATAAAGACTTAGCTACTATTAATGACTTCTTTGGTCGCCCTATGCCGAATTCTATATTTTTAATGACACTCATTAATCATCAAAATCACCACCGCGGACAAATGACGGTTTTAATGCGACAAGCTGGCTTAACAGTTCCTGGCGTATATGGCCCCGCAAAAGAAGAATGGGCTGCGGCTGGAATGGAAGCTCCTAAAATGTAACGACAAAAAAGACAAGATGTTTACATATCTTGTCTTTTTCTGTAACTTGTTTCATGTGAAACTATTTTTTAAAATGGTTGTTTTATGGAATATATAGGTTAAAATGAATACATATTACGAAGAGGAGTAACCAAATTGAATACAAAAAATAAAAAAATAGCTATGGGAACTATTTTAATAACTTCTCTTATTGGAGTTATTAGTGTATCTCTTTATTTCACCTATTATGGTACCCCTTGGGGAAAACAAGCAGCAATTACGGACTCAAAAGAGTATATTACAAAATATTTTAATCTAGATGCAGAAGTCAAAAATACTTCTTACGATGCTAAAATGAATAGCTATGCAATCTCCTTTGAAACAAGTACCGACGGCGAGTTTACTATCGAATATAAAAGTCCTAATAACTTTAACATTTCTCCAGACGTGCAAAAGTATTTAAGCACACACTCTAAATTTACAGAGTAGTAACGAAGCGTACATATACACAAAAGAGTTGGTGTAACGCCAACTCTTTTTCACATATTCTTATCATACAGTTATATCTTCCTTCTCTATATTTTTAATGCCGTAATACGCAATCACAACTCCAATTGCCGCCAATGCTAGTTGAAGGGGAAGTAAAGTTGCTGTAGGAAACTCTGGGTTGGTATTCATTGCAATTGAGACAACGATAAGAGATGAAACAATTGTAGTTGGTACTGAACGTTTACGCATTCCGAAATATAATGGGATTAAACTCATCCCCGCAGTTGCAATGGCTAAAGGAACTAGTTTTATTCCTTCTTGCACCAATTGATCTACTGTGAATGAATTAGGAAGAATTGAAAAACAACTATCTATCCCAAAGAAGATTCCTACTACTAAAATGTTAGATACAATAACTGTTATAAATGTTACTATCGCTGTAATAGCCAACTTACTAGCCATCATTTTCTTTCGGTTAATGGGATAAGAAAACATGAGTAGTATTGTTTTATTTTTATATTCGCCAATTATTAACCTTGCTATTAATACACTACCAAAAATAATAAATGTTGCTCTTACTACTGTACTAGCCATTAACAAAATCATCTGCGGATCTCTTATTTCTGGATCTCCTTCTATTTGTGCAATGAAACTAACAAAGATTAATAATGCCAGTATAATAATATTTGCAATAACTGCTCCCCTCACATACCATCCAAACTTAAATTTCTTCAATTCTAACTTCATAAGACGTAGCATGATATTCCTCCTTCCTCCTTGGACTTAATCAATATAAATGACTCCTGTTTCACTTAAAATCTTCGCTTCATTTTTTGCATCACCAATCGTTCCTACTTTTATTTTGTCTGTATTTTTATCTTTCTTAAGTCCTTTTAAATCCACTATTACGTCAGCCGAATTACTTTTAGCCATAAGCTTCAATGATGTAGGGACACCTTTATACCGTACGCCAATATCCCCTGATTCTGTTTCTACAAATAATGATTTTCCTTCTGTCATATCTTTCAGTAATACTTCCCCAGATGTTGAATTGATGTTCATATTTTCATTTTTTACATTTTTTACATAATTATCTCCAGTAGTGGAAGTTATATTTACTTCTTGTAATGAACTATCTTTTAACATTAAATCTCCGCTTTCGGATGTAAATTCACCCTTCTCTGCCGATAACCCTGTAATCATTCCATCTCCAGATTTTCCTTTTGTCACGATGCTTTTTACTACTATATCTCTTATTTTCACATCACCCGATTTATTATTTACTACAATTTTATCTATTTCTTTCTTCGGAATAGCTATAGATATACTATTTTTCTTCCTAAACGTGAAACCATTAAAAAATCTGTTCATCTTTTGTTTTTGTTTAATCATAATTTTATTTTCATCATTTTCTATTTTGACAGGATCTATCTCTTTATCTACTTGTTCACCTTGAGCGGAAATTACTATTTTATTAGCGTCTTTACGTTTAAATTCAAGATTCCAATTTTCATTGTCTACTTCTATTTCTTTTATATTATTGATTTCAAAAGACTTTTCTTTCTTAAAATCTTTCCCCTGAAACACCTTAAAACCAAAAACCGCACTAGCAATTGTAATGAATAATATTGCAATTACTATTATTTTTTTCACCATTCATACCCCAGTTCGTTTTTTGTTTTAAGCTTGCTTCACGCCACATCGATCTTGTCGATTTTACGAAACGATAGATAACTAATGAAAATTCCTAATAAACAGAGCACGATTGGGATAGCTATAAAATCAAACATACTTACTTGACCGTTTCCAGGTCCAAAGTTACCACTAATCAGCATACCAATTATTACTGCCGAAGTAATCGTTGTCGGTGTCGATTTCTTTCTCATTCCAAAAAACAAAGGAATTAAACTTATACCAGATATCATAAATGCACTTATAATAGTACCTGGAACGATAGCTATTATTTCACCTATCGTAGCTGGTGTTTCAATCAGTCCCATCATTGGACTCACAAAATAAACAAGCAAACTAATAATGAAAGTCGCGATAATGGTACTCACAAAACAAAAACAAAAAACAATTGTTAATTTCGCACTCATTAGCATTTTCCTTTGAAGCGGATACATAAATGATAGTTGTATCGTTTTATTCTTATACTCATCAATTACTAAACGTGATAAAATGACCGAACTAAAAATAATGAATGTTATCCTAATAAAAATATTTACTAAAGCCATATTCTGTGTGAAGTCAGAGAAGAGCATGTCTTCCTCGGCTTTCATTCCCAATGCCATAAGGCTTACTGCAGCGAAAATTGCTATAATACAAATTGCTACCCCTTTAAAGTAACTAGATAATTTATGTTTCTTCCATTCGAGCTTCATTAATCTAAGCATACAAACCACTCCTCCATTCTTTATATAACTGTCTTTATGCAGCTAACATTCTAATTCCAGCAGTAACGAAGCTTAACATTCCTATCACTAGTAGAATTAACAACCATTTCCGCTCTGGTTTTCTATAATATAAAATTCCACTTATTAGCATTACGATAAATCCACTTACCAGGTTCAGCCACAGTCCATTAAGCATGAATACCTTCTCCATCCATTACATTTAAGAAATATTCTTCTAAGGAACTATGTTTCTTATTAATACTTTCAATTTCCACATCGTTCATAATAAGTGCTTTTGAAATGGCCTGCTGAGACGCTGACGTATCATACACACGAATCATGGTTCCACTCATTATTTTGTAGTTTTTTATACCAAGTTTATCTTCTAAAATATAAGCTGCACGTTTCACATCAGGAACAGTGATTTCAATGTACTCTGTTTGCTTTCCGTTAATACTCTTCATTGAAACTTCTTTTATTAGTTTTCCATTTTGAATCACACCAATTGTATCGGCCATTAGTTCCATCTCACCTAAAATATGACTAGAAACTAATAATGTAATACCGTATTCTTTGCAGAGCATTTTAAATAATTCTCGTAACTCTTTAATACCAATTGGATCTAAACCGTTAATTGGTTCATCTAAAATGAGCAATTCTGGCTTTGTCACGATCGCCCTTGCAATACCGAGTCGTTGTTTCATTCCTAATGAAAAATCTTTTACTTTTTTATTATCTATCCCTTGTAGTTTCACTAAATGTAAAGCATGGTCAATTGCATTTTTATCGTAGTAGCCCATATATTCACAATGCAGGTCTAAGTTTTCTTTCGCCGTTAATTTATCATAAAAGATTGGGTATTCAATAATTGTCCCCATTCTTTTTAATACTTCATAAGATGTATCTGTTAATTTCTCACCGAAGATTTCAATATCACCACTCGTCGGTTTTATTAAATTTGTAATCATTTTCATAATCGTTGTTTTACCAGCACCGTTTGGTCCTAAAAAACCGTAAATTTCTCCTTTTTTCACATGCATGTTAACACCGGAAATAACTTCTTTCCCTTTAAACACTTTCGTTAACTGGTTTGTTTTTAATATATATGTCATGTTACTTTCCCCTTTCGCAATACTCTATATTTCTATAATAGACAACGAAAATCTCTTTTTTCTTACCCGTTTCTTACAAATTCCTTACGCTGAAAAAAAGCTTGTAGAATCTACTGCTCTACAAGCTAAAACTGCATCTTTGTTAATACAATTGTAAAAATTGTTTTTTCATACGGTTTACTAGAAAGGTGAATTTTTCCGTCCATCGCTTCCACAAGCCGTTTCGTAATCGTTAATCCTAGACCGCTTCCTTGGTACAATCTATTTCTTGAATCTTCAAGTGTGTACATACGCTCAAATACTTTATCAATATGAGATTCATCAATCCCTTTTCCTTTATCCCATACGTCTATATACACACTCGTTTCATCATCTCTTAACGTCATACCAAGTGCCTTTCCATCGTCTCCATATGTAATCGCATTTGATATTAAATTATTCAATACCCTACCTAATACTTCTACATTTCCAAGTGCGTATATATTTCTTTCTGGTATATCAATATGAACCTGAAAACCTTTCGTCGTCACTAAATCATAAAAAGATAAAATCTTCTCGCGGCAAACTTCATTCATATTTACTTTTGTCATTTCAATTGCTTTGTCACCAGATTCTAATTTTGCCAAGTCAAAAAACTTATGAATTAACTCCATCACTTCTAGTGTTTTCATATGCACTTTTTCAAGTAATATTTGTTGTTCTTCTTTATTTATCGTTTTATCCTTATTTAACATTTCTGTATATCCAAGAATAACTGTTAGTGGTGTTTTCAAGTCATGCGAAATATTTGAAAGCATTTTTCTCATCGAAATTTCTACTTTTGCATGATCTGCATTCGTTTTCTGTTTTGCATCTAATAATTGATTAATTGCCACTAATAATTTTTGCAATTCTAGATCATCTGTCATAACGAGTAACGTCTCGCCTGTTTTGTCATTTACAATACTTTCTAACTTTTCATATGTGTATCGTAAATTTTTACTACTATTTTTTCTCATTCTATATTGCATATAAATAACACATAACAATATAAAAATAATACCTATTAACAAATTGACCATATTACATCACTTCCAACTTATAGCCGATGCCCCATAACGTTTTAATATATTCTGGATTAGATGGATCACTTTCGATTTTCTCACGCAATCTTCTCATATGAACATTAATAACGTTATCATCACCGTAATACTCTTCATTCCAAACTAACGTATATATTTGCGCTTTTGTAAATACACGATTTTGGTTCTTTACGAATAGCTTTAAAATCTCAAATTCTTTTAAAGTAAGTTTGAGAGGCTTCCCGTTTTTTTCAACTGTAAAATTAATTGGATCAATTGTTAAATCACCAATTTGAATCATTTTTTCTATTGTTTCTGTAGCCGAGTATTTCGTAGACCTCCGAATACCTGCTTTTACACGTGCAGCCAATTCAATCATAGAAAACGGCTTACAAATGTAATCATCTGCTCCAAGTCCTAATCCAACAGCTTTATCAACATCTGTATCTTTTGCCGACATCATTAAAATCGGAACTGCACTTTTTTCACGAATGATTCGTACAACCTCTAAGCCATCTAGCTTTGGCATCATAATGTCAAGGATAATCAAATCAAATGAACCTTTTAAATATGTGTTCACACCTTCTTCTCCATCAGACGCAATTGTTACTTGAAAGCCCTCTTTTATTAAATACTTTTCCACCATCTCTTGAATTGAGATATCATCTTCAACTAATAAAATATGATGTGACATATGTCTATCCCCTTTTTACAAACGTTAACAATCCAATTGTATCGTAACTACTACAGACTGGAAACAATTATATGAATTTTCAAACCAACTTCCCTTCCTTCCTTAACAATGATATGATGAAATTCACTACGATTGTTCATAATTAACTTTATATAAAGGAGACTTATCATGTCAGAAAATAAAAAAGTAAGCTTAGCTGATTTAATGCGCGAACAACTTGCAAAGAAAAAGCAAGGTAACGGTAATGGTCAGAATGCCAAAAACCAAAGCCAAGAAACGAAAAAATTACAAAACCAACAAACGAAGAAAGCAAACAACCAACGTAGACGTACAGGTGTGTAAATGAACGGACAAAAACGTTCTAATATCGCGCCCGGTCTTGAAGTTGATATTGTATTAAAACAAGATCAACGAACAGGCAAATTAACACGTGGAATTGTAAAAGATATTTTAACAAAATCCCCTTCCCATCCGCATGGCATTAAAGTACGATTGCAGGACGGGCAAGTCGGTAGAGTACAAAATATCGTTCAATAAGAAAAGGAGCTCAAGTAAACTCGAGCTCCTTTTCTTTATTAACCTTTAATTTTCTCGATGAAAACTACTTTTAAGTAGTCTCCTTCTTTAAACTGATCAATGGTACGGAAATCTTCTGGTAAAGAATGTTCTTCTAATATTTTATATTTGCCATTCATTTCTTTAAAGGCTGTATCGATAAAGCCTTTAAACTTTTTCATATCGAATGCGCTACAATTTGTAGAAGCAACGATAATACCGTTATTTTCTGTAATAGCAATTGTTTCTTTTAATAAATTTTTATAATCTTTTGCTGCACTAAATGTATATTTTTTTGATCGGGCGAAGCTTGGAGGATCAAGTACGACCATATCAAATTTCATCTTTTTCTTCGCTGCATATTTGAAGTAAAGAAATACATCTTCTACAATAATATCTTGTGCTTCATAATCAACTTCATTGACACTAAACTGCTCAATTGTTTTACTTAAACTACGATTTGCAAGGTCAACACTCGTCGTTTTACTCGCTCCGCCCAGCGCTGCAAATACAGAGAAAGCACCTGTATAAGAGAACATATTTAACACTGTTCTTCCCTTTGCATATTTATCACGAATTTGTTTTCGAACGTTACGTTGATCTAAAAATACACCAACCATTGCCCCGTCATTTAAATAAACAGCGAAGTTCACACCGTTCTCTTTTACGATAAGTGGAAACTCACCGCGCTCTCCTGCTACGAAATCATCACCTTCAATGTATTTCCCTTTCGTATCAAAACGCTTTTTCTCATAAATGCCTTTAAAGTTTGCTACTTTTTGAAGAGCTGCTATAATCTCATCTCTGAAAGTGTAAATCCCTTCACTATACCAACTTACTACGTAGTAGCCGTCATAGTAATCAATAATTAATCCGCCAAGACCATCACCTTCACCATTCACCACACGGAATGCTGTCGTATCACTTGATTTATAAAATTGTTTTCGTTTATGTAAGGCAGATTTGATTTTACTTTCAAAGAAAGATTGATTAATTTGTTCACTCTCTTTTCTCGTTAAAATCCAGCCGTATCCTTTATTTTGTTTTCCATAATAACCTTTTCCGACAAAGTTGTTCTTCTCATCTACTACTTTGATGATTGTCCCTTCTTCACGAACATCGTTTAAATTTTGAATTGCATCTTTTAAAATAAGTGGGTATCCACTTTTAATTTCTTTTATAAATTTCGTTTTTATTTTTATAGTTACTTCTGATCGCATATAATAACTTCCTTTCCATTTGCATGCTTTCTCTATAGGAAGCATTTAAAAAACGAGCCTGAAAAAACAGCCTCGTTTCACTATACCATATTATTGCTTTGCTAGTACAACTCGCTCATTCTCGCACTTAACCGCCACATATTTACTACGTTTTGAAATGGAACTCTCACTGTCCAAAATAATAGAAAAAAATTATATATTTCACATTTACCATTGACATTGATAATGATTTTCATTATCATTTAATGTATATGAGTTCTTGAAAATATAGCTACATTTATAGGAGGAATAAACATGATTATTGTTACAAATACAGCTAAAATTACAAAGGGAAATGGACATAAATTAATTGAGCGTTTTAATAAAGTAGGTAAAGTTGAAACGATGCCAGGCTTTTTAGGTCTAGAAGTTCTTTTAACGCAAAATACAGTTGATTATGATGAAGTAACAATTAGCACTCGCTGGAATGCAAAAGAAGATTTCCAAGGTTGGACAAAGAGCGCCGCATTTAAAGATGCTCACTCACATCAAGGCGGGATGCCAGAATATATTCTTGATAATAAAATTGCTTACTATGATGTAAAAGTTGTACGTATGCCAATGGCTGCAGCACAGTAAAAACAGTTCTTTTTTTAAGTATAGAATATGAGAAGCGTTATCTATCACTTCTCATATTCTATACTTTTTTCTTTAATTTCTTTTTACTAATTTTGCGTGTACAACTAGCCTTCCAGCCTCTGGATCAAGCGCATAGTCACAAGTAGAAAGTGTTACAACTTCATCATTAGCCGTCAATTCCGTATCCGTTTTGTACAGTGATTTTTCTTGAATTTCCTTTAAGAACGATGTATATGCTGCATCATTTTCAAAATCCGTTTCAATGTAATAAAAGTCCGTTGTTGTCGTGTATACTGAAAAAACTTCAACGTCGTATCCTTCAAATAATGTATCGTAATATAATTTACGATGGGACATGAAAAAGTCTTCGTCCAACATCTTTTTTAAACTACCAAACATAGAACCGTCTTTCATACGATGACCATATAAAATCGTATTGCGATTTCGAGATTTCACATCATTACGATGGTCCATAAAAATGCTGCCCGCTCTCATATCTTCACCTTTATAATTACGAAATAAATAGTACTCATTATCTTTTGCTTGAACGATTGGATAATTAATTTGTGTATCATCCATCGTAATCCATCCGACTATCTCTGGATTAATTTTCTGGAGATCCTGAAACTGTTTACGTACCTCTCCGTCTTCCGATTTTTCTTCCATTGGACTTCTTTTATAAATATGTTGTGCCTCAGCCATTACTTTACGATTTTCATAATAATCCATGAAAATCCCGCCCAACTCATACATTGAATAGAAAAAGATTCCTAAAAACGCAATTGTAAGTATGCGTTGAAAAAAAGAATTCTTTTTCCGTCCTTTCTTGCTATTCAAATTATCACCTCAAAACGGATTATGCTCAGCCTTTAGATTCCCATAGGTACCATGTACAATCCGGTATCTTCATCCTGCTTTACAATGACATCTACACCATATATTGCTTTAACCATTTCTTCTGTTATTACATCATTAGGATTACCTTTCGTAATGATCTCTCCATCTTTCATAACGATAATATGGTCGCTATAACGAATGGCTTGATTAATATCATGTAATACCATTACAATCGTTAGCCCATACACTTCATTTAACTCTTTCACTAACTCTAATATTTCTAGCTGATAGTAAATATCTAAATATGTTGTCGGTTCATCTAAGAAAAGCATTGGTGTATTTTGAGCTAATGTCATTGCGATCCAAACTCGCTGCCTCTCTCCACCAGATAAAGCATAGATTGGCTTATCACGCTTACTTTGTAAATTCGTACATACTAGTGCGCGCTCTATCGCTTCTCTATCTTCATCTGTTTGCGGAGAGAAAATATTTTTATATGGCATACGCCCAAAGCTTATTAGCTTTTCCACTGTAATATCTGCTGGAGCCTCATTTTGTTGATGGACAACTGCTAGCTTTCTAGCAAACTCTTTCGGTTTATATTCACTAATCGCTTTCCCATCAAGTATTACTTCTCCACTGCTAGGAACGTGATTTCTAGACATGACACTAAGTAATGTTGATTTCCCGCATCCATTCGGGCCAATGATTGTTGTAATTTTCCCAATTTCTATTTCACTACTAACAGACTTTAAACGATTTGTTACGTTATCGTATGAAAAGGTTACATTTTTAATTTCCATGAACTTTATCACTCTTTCTAAGCAAGAATATTAAGAATGGACCACCAATAACCGCCATAATTGTTGCTGCTGGAATTTCGTTAGGTGGCACAATTAACCTTCCAATCGTATCCGCCGTCAAAATTAATAACGCGCCTGCAAGAGCAGAAAATGGAATTAATACTTTATGGTCTGAACCGACTAATTGTCTTGAAATATGCGGAACTAGTAATCCTACAAAAGCAATAACACCTGCAATCGCTGTTGATACTGCCGCTAAGAGTACTGCAATGGCAGAAATAATAAGACGAACTCTCGTCACGTGCAAGCCTAAGTTTTTCGCAGTCTTATCTTGTAGCGATAATAAGTTACACCAAGCTCCTACGAACAGAGCAAGAATAAGACCAATCGTTCCATAAGTCACCATTATTTCTACATCGCCCCACGTCTTCATTGTTATGTTAGAAGTCGTCGTTTGCTTAATACTCTTAATAAAATACCCACAAATCGTAACGAATGATTCATTTAATCCAGTAAACATCGCATTAATGGCAATACCAATTAAAATAATGCGAAGCGGGCTTAACCCTGACTTCCATGAAAACGAATAAACGAGATAACACGCAAACGCACCACCTAAAAAGGCGAATACGGGTGTCCAGAAAAAGAATTGCGGGAACAATGTAATAATAACGAGTGTCATAAAACTAGCTCCTGAAGATATACCGATTACCCCAGCATCAGCGAGTGGATTCTTCATAACAGCTTGAAAAAGCACCCCTGAAACAGCAAGAGCCGCTCCAGTGAACAGCGCAATAATAATACGCGGGAAACGTAAATCTTTAATGACTTCAACATCTTCATTCCCACCTGTAAATATCCCTTGCACAAGTTCAACAATACCTACTTCTAAACTCCCTTTCATCGCTGACAATGATGTCATAACAATGAGCAATGCAGTAACAATGAGGAAACTCCAAGTTTTTTTATTCATTCTGCTCTTCCTTTATATTAAAATGCATCACGGATACATCATATTTTTCAATTCATCTAACGCTTCAATTGCTACTAAATTGCCTGTCGTTCCAAATAAACGCTCTTCTAAATCGTAAACACGGTTATTTTTAACCGCAGCAAAGTGTTTCCAAATGTCATTTATTTTAAATTCTTTATCAAACATTTTTACAACTTCATCAGGCATACCATGAGCTGCTCGTAAAATAATATCTGGATCAGCTTTCTTTAAATACTCTGTATTAGAAGCTAAATATTCTACTTGTTCACCTTGCACAATATTTTTACCACCTAGTTGTTTCACTAAATCTCCAATATAAGAATGCTCTGTTGCTACTAAATAACTGCCCGGCACACCTAATAAAATAAGCACTGTCGGTTCTTTCTTTCCTTTTACTTCCTTTTGAATGCTAGCAACCTTTTTATCTAACTTAGTTACTACTGCTTCAGCCTGCTTTTCACGTCCATATTTCTTACCTAAATCGCTAATAGAACTTTGCATATTTTTTAAACTCGTTAAATCTAAAAAGTTTGCTTTCATACCCACATCATCAAAAACTGGCTTTAATTCATATTCAAGTGTTGTCACAGATAACACTTCTGAAGGCTTTAATGACTTTACCTTTTCCATATCTGGACTCATTGGATTCCCAACTTCAGGTAAACCTTTATATCGCTTCGGTAAAGTTTTAGAACTTGTTGGAACGCCGACTAAATCTACTTCTAACGCATCCATAATTTCAGTAACAGCCACTGTTGTTGCAACAACGCGCTCCTTACTCTCACTCTTTACCTGCTTTGCTGTTTCTTTTTTTGGTGATGAGCACCCGGCTATACTCATTAACAAAATGATAGCCATTAGTACACTTACGATTTTCTTCACTCTCAATCACCACTCCCTTCCATACAATATGAAACAAGTCTTGATGCACGCGAACATGCATCAAGACTCCAAAAATTACAATCTACCTGCTCTATATTTACGAACTAGTAAAGCAAGTGAACCTAGCAGTAACACCATGTATAAACCAAGTTGTGCTGTATCTGCAGTTTTTGAGTTTTTCTCTTTTTTCGAATCATTTTTTGTATCTTCTTTTTTCTTCTGACCATCTGCATTTCGGTTAAAATCAGGAGTACCTACTGTTTTTACATTATCTACTTTCGGTGTAGTCACTGGATTTTTCGGTTCATTTTTCGGTTCCTCTTTAATAGTTCCTAACGCGCCGATATTATTTGTATCAAATTGAATTTGTACATCGTAGAAATGATGGTAGTTCATCTCATCGATGTCTACCTTTACTTTTGCGTTTAATTTTTTAAATAGATCTTCTACTTCAAACTGTACTACTCGCGTATTTGCATTTTCATCTTCGCTTACTACTTTCGCATCAGCGAATAGTTCCTTGTTTTCCGTTTGGAATTTCGTAATCCACGCACTATTTTTCAGCGTCATCTCAATGTATTTTTTACCATCTTTTACGATTAATTTCGCTGGATTTACAACATAGTCATTCATCTTTGAAATCTCATCTGTTTTATCTTTTAATACTTTAAATGTAATATCATATTGGCCATCTACTAAATTTTTCGGATCAACTATTACTTTCGGGTTATTATTTCCACCTTGGTTTCCATTCCCACCTTGGTTGTCATTCCCGCCTTGGTTGTCGTTTCCGCCTTGGTTGTTGTTTCCGCCTTGGTTGTCGTTTCCGCCTTGGTTGTTGTTTCCGCCTTGGCTATCTAACGGCTTAATGCTACCTTTATCAAATGCAAATTGAATATCGTAAAAATGGTGATAATTCATTGAATCGATATCTACTTTTACTTTTGCATTTAACTTTTTCGATAAATCTGGTACTTCTACTTCCACTACGCGTGTATCAGCTTTTTTATCTTCACTTATTACTTTTGCATCAACAAACGAACCATTTTTCTCAAATTCAAATTTTGTAATCCAAGAACTGTTCGTTAACGTAAATGATACATACTTCTTACCATCTTTTACTTTTAGCACACCTGGACTTTTTGTATATGTGTTCATCATTGAAATTTCGTCTGTTTGATCTTTTAATGCTTTAAAATTGATGCTGTATTCACCATCTTTAATTGTTTCAGCATCTGGTTGTTTATTTTCATCTGGTTTTTCTGCTTCCGGTTTTTCTACTTCTGGTTTTTCTGCTTCTGGTTTTTCTACTTCCGGTTTTTCTACTTCTGGTTGTTTCTCTTCATTTTTAATTTGTTCAAGTTTATCTTGTTCAAATAAAAGTTGTACATCATGCGTTTGCTTATAATTTCTTGATGCCATTTCGATAAATACTTTTGTATTTAGTTTTTTAGATAAATCGTTTACTTCAAACTCTACTACTCTTGTATCTTTTTCCTTATCCTCACTCACTACTTTTGCATCAACAAATGCGCCATCTTTTTCCGTTTGGAAATTTTTAATTAATGAGCTACTTTTTAGTGTTACAATTGCTTTTTTCTTACCGTTTTCTACTTTTAATACTCCTGGATTTACCATGTAAGTATTCATCTTAGATTCTTCATCTGTTTGATCTTTTAATACTTTAAATGGAATGCTGTACGCACCATCTTTAATTGTGTTAGAATTTGGTTGTTGATCTGGGTCAGGCTTTTGGTCGGGCTTCTGACCTGGATCGGTAGTTTCATTTGGATCTGGCTTATTAGCTGGGTCCTCTTTTTCATTTGGTTTTTCTACATGAATTGGTGTAATGCTATTTTGATCAAATGCAATACGAACGTCGTACTCATGATGATAATTTAAAAAATCAATATCTACTTTTACTTTTGCATTTAATACCTTCTCTACATCTTCTACATCAAATTCTACTACTCTTGTGTCTTTTTCTTTATCTTCACTAATTACATTTGTCGCAACTAGCTTACCTGCTTTTTCTGTTTCAAACTTCGTAATCCATGAACTATTCGTTAATGTAAAGGATACTTTCTTTTTCCCATCCTTCACTTTTAAAGTTCCCGGACTTACTGAATATTGATTCATCATCGATTCTTCATCTGATGTATCTTTTAAAACTTTGAAGCCAATTGAATATTCACCGTCAGCCAACTTGGTAGCTGCTTGAACTGCAAGTGGTTGTAATGTTGATACGAATGTAAATATCATTAAAAACATAGCAACAATAATTTTTGTATACCTGTTCAATGGAACGACTCTCCCTTTTGAAAATTATTTAATACTGTTCCCATCAAATACAAAGCGAATATCATACGAAGCATTATAATTAATAATTGGAATATTAATTTTCACCTTGCCATTTAGTTTTTTTGACAAGTCAGCAACTTCAAATTCTACAACTCTAGTATTATCTTTTTTGTTTTCACTTAACACGGTTGTTTCTACAAATTGACCATCTTTTTCTACTTGGAAACTTTTAATAGAAGCACTATCTTTCACTTTAAATGAAACATATTGTTTTCCATTTTTAACTGTTAATGTTGCTGGGCTTTCAAAATAACTATTCATTCTAGACGATTCATCTTTATCGCCTTTCCATACAGTAAAAACAATATTATATTTTCCATCAGCTAGTTTTGTAGCAGCCTTTGCATCTTGTAAACCTAGTGTTGCGATAAATGTAAATAAAACAGCAAATACGGCAATAATCATTTTAAATTGTTTAAACATATATTCATCACCCTTCAAAAGATTTATTTACTCAATTTCACTTTACGAATTAAGAAAGCACCTGAAATAAGAATTAACGCTGCAAACAATCCAATACGTGCTTCATCGCCTGTTTTTGGGTTATCTGTTTTTTCAGCTTTTCCATTTTCATTTTTTGTTTCTTTGTTCGCTTCTTTAGCTGTTTCCTTACTCTCTACTTTTGTTTTCTCTTCTTTTACTTGTGTATCTGTTTTCGCTTGATCATTATTTTTTGTTGTAGCAGCTACGCCGTTATCGCCACCTACAGCTTTTACATTTGCATCAAAAGCAAAACGAATTGTGTAGTGGTGGTCATAGTTTGCATTTGGTACAACAACATGAATTTTTACAGCTGCTGGTTTGGATAAATCATCTACTTTAAACTCTACTGTTCTTTTATCTGCCGATTCATCTTTACTAACAACTTTCGCATCAACAAAATTCCCGTTCTCTGGTGCTTTAAATTCTGTAATCCAAGCACTATGATTCATCGGAACTTGTACTCTCATCTCACCGTTTTTCACTATTAATTTTGCTGGCTTTTCAAAATAGTCATTTGCCATTGAAGCTGAATCATTTTCCGCTTTTTGAATTACGTAATTAATATCGTAAGTACCATCAGCTAGTTTTGCTGATGCATTCCCGTATGGCATTACAAGAAAAGCTAGCATACATACGAACGTTATAATAAAAGCGGGTAATACAGAAACCTTTTTCATTTTTCTTGTTTCCTCCTTGGTTATCTTTCACTTCACTTTTTTGAAAATGATAATTATTCTCAATTTATAAGAAAAAAATAATCTCTTCTACCTATTATTTAATTAGCATTCTTTTATGTAACATAAGCATTATTGATTATCATTCTCATTGAATGTTAAAAATAATATCTCACCCTATTCCTTATATGAAGGCATAGAAACTGAGAAAAAATTACAAAACTCATTTATTGATTATCATTCTCAATATAAATCAAAAAAAATAAACTATCTCTTCTCCTCTTCTTTCACCTCTTCCCCCTAACAACACTTTAGTTATAGAAACCCCTTTTCCCTCACTTCCCTTCCAATATTTCCACAACTAAGTCAATCTTAGCCTACTCATAAATTTTTTGTCAACTATATTACGTATAAAATTTTTAATATCTGAATTTCTCTATATATGGCTTTTTCTACAAAAAAAGAGACTTTCTATTATAGAAAGCCTCTTTTCTCTATTTTTCTACAGCAATTTCCTGCTTTTGAAACTTAGAAACTATATAACCAAATCCTATACCGATTATGCCTGGAACTAACCAACCAATTCCTACACTATATAATGGAATCTTATCTAAAATAGGTGCTAGCGCTGCAATTTGAAGGTTTGCATTGTGTAACCCATCAAAGAAACTTATTGCAAATGCTCCTACAATCCCGCCCACATACATCGCTAATGGAAGACGAACGTAGTTTTCAACAAGTGATAATACGATAAGTACGATTCCAATTGGATAAATGGCGATTAAGATTGGTAATGCTAATGCATTTAACTGAGTTAACCCAAGGTTTGCTACCATAAATGCTAATACACAGAAAATAAAAACGACTTTTTGATAAGAAAGCTTTGGTAATAAGGAAGAGAAGTAATCACCACAAGCTGCAACAATACCTACAGAAGTTGTTAAACATGCTGCTGTAATTGCGATCCCTAGTAATAAAGTTCCGTAGCTACCAAATAAATGATTCACGACATTTGTTAAAATAATTCCTCCGTTTGCGCCCATTCCAAGCGATACACTAGAAGCTCCAAGATACGCAAGCGCTAAATACACAAGTAGTAAACCAAGCGCTGCAATAAATCCTGCAAAGATTGTTACTTTTGCAATACTATTTTTATTTGTAATGCCTTTTTCTTTTAACGCATGAATTACAACATTTCCGAATACCAGTGCTGCAAGTCCATCTAAAGTTAAATATCCATCAATAAATCCTTTAAAGAGAGGAGCACTATACGCTTCTGTCGGTGCACCAAATTCTCCAATTGGTGTAATAAGTGCTTTACCTACGATAATTGCAATAACAGCTAATAGTATTGGAGTTAGCACTTTACCAATACGCCCCACTAATTTCGAAGGATTTAAAGCTAAATAGAAAGTGACTGCAAAGAAAATAAGTGTAAAGATAACAAGTGGATATGACTGACCAGCTATCTCACTTGGTAAAAACGGTGCAACACTCATCTCATAAGCTACTGTTCCTGTACGCGGCACACTTACGAATACGCCTAAACATAAATAAATTGCAGTGATAAAAACAAGTGCGAATATAGGATGTACACGTCCTGCTAGCTCATTAATATCTCCCTTTAAAGCTATAACAATTACTCCTAATAAAGGTAGTCCAACCCCTGTTACGATAAAACCAAACAGCGCGATCCATACGTCCGTTCCAGCACCTTGCCCTAACGCTGGTGGAAAAATCATATTGCCTGCACCAAAAAACAGTGCAAATAACATTAAACTTATTGCAAACATCTCTGAAAACTTTAAAGATGACTTCATTTCTACTAACCTCCTAAAATAATCAATTGACAAAATATTCTGAATTAAAATCCGTCACATATCCTCTTTCAAGCATACTTCCCCGTAAAAGAACGCAAAAAACACCCGTCCCTAACAAAGGGACGAGTGTTGAAATCGTGGTTCCACCCTTATTCTAATAAAATGAATTTATAGCAAAATAAGCTCATTTTATAGCTCGTGTAAATTGATAACGGTTTTATCCGTCAAGAATTACAATGCATCATGTATGCAGTTCACTCTTGAAGTTTAGAGGTGGTAAGCTTGTCTTTTCGTATTAGGAAGCTCACAGCCTAAGGCTCCCCTCTCTGAGAATCGTAAAATACAACTCATGTCCTCATCATTACTTTTATAAAATATCTTGTCGAAACTTGTTGTTTTTTATTATATGGGCTATTTTTTAAAAAATCAATAGTTTTATTTTTTCTGACAAAAAAATATAGGGAGAAAATTTTTCCTCCCTATAACTGCCCTTTTAATATCTCTAATTCCTCAGTTGCAATGTTCCGCCATTTTCCTACTCCAAGCTCATTTAGCTCTATATTCATAATGCGCACTCGCTTTAGCTTTATTACAGTAAATCCGAAAGCACGACTCATTCTACGAATTTGCCTGTTCATTCCTTGCGTTAAAACGATACGAAATGTTGATTGATCGACTCTCGTCACTTTGCACGGCTTCGTCATACCATCTTTAATCTTTACACCGCTGGACATCTCATCAATAAACCAGTCCGTAAAAGGTTTATCGACTGTGACAACATATTCTTTCTCGTGTTCGTGATCACCGTGTAAAATTTGATTGGCAATCGCGCCATCATTCGTTAATAAAATAAGTCCTTCTGATGCTTTATCTAATCGCCCAACTGGAAAGATTCGCTCTGGGTAATTGATATAATCAATAATATTATCTTCAATATGATCAGCTGCTGTACAAGTAATTCCGACTGGTTTATGAAATGCGATATACACCTTTTCTTTCTCTTCTTTCGCAATAACCTGTCCATCAATCGTTACAACATCACCATCGCTCACAAGTGCACCGTGCGTACATATTTCGCCATTAATAGCCACGCGTCCAGCTTTAATAAGGCGGTCTGTTTCACGTCTTGAGCATGATTTTGCTTCGCTTATGTATTGGTTGATTTTCATGTTTTGTTCCTTTTCATATATAATAAAAACGTCAATCTATGGCAATATCATTATGCCACGATTGACGCTTTTTCACTTCGCAAAAACAACTAAATAAATAACCCCAATCACCAAAAATATTCCACAACAAGCTAACAATACTTTTGCAAGTTTGTCCATAAACATATAATGGTTTCCCCTTTGTTTCGTTGTTTGCTATTTTAATTCGACAACTGTTACGCCTAGGCCTCCCTCGCCCATGTCACCGTAACGGTAATTCTTCACGCCGCGGTGCTTCTTCAAGTAATCTTGTACACCTTGGCGAAGCGCTCCTGTTCCTTTACCGTGAATGATTGATACACGAGGATAACTTGCAAGCTGGGCATCGTCTAAATATTTTTCAACGCGCATCATTGCATCTTCATAACGTTCACCGCGAAGATCAAGTTCCAATGAAACGTGGTAATCTCTACCCTTCACACTTGCGACTGCTTTTTTCTCTGTTTGCTTCGGTGTGTTAATGTATTCCATGTTAGATTCTTTTACTTTCATCTTCAGAATACCGATTTGTACGCTCCACTCTGTATCACTTACTTTTTCAAGTAATTGACCCTTTTGACCGAACGTTAATACTTTTACTTCATCACCTGCGCGTAACTGTTGTTTCGGCGCAGTGTTTTTCACGTTTACTTTTTGTTTCTTCACAAGCTCTGGCGCTGTTCCTTCTAGACGGCTCTTCGCTTCAATAAGCTCATGGTCTTTCACATTTACAAGCTGTGCTTTACGCAATTGACGAAGTTCTTGAATAATACCTTCTGCTTCTTTCTTCGCAGCTTCGACTTTTTCTTCCCCTTCTTTTTGCGCTTTTAATAGTTTTTCATCACGCTCATCGTTAAACTCAATAATTTGACGTTGCAACTCACGATGAAGTTTCTCAGATTGTTTGCGAAGTGCCTCTGCTTCGTTCCAGTCACGCTCTGCGTTCTTCTGGCTTTCTTCTAACTTCGCAATCATATTTTCAATTTTATTTGTATCTGTACTAATATGGTTACGTGCTTGGTCAATAACGCGATCAGATAATCCAAGGCGCTTCGAAATTTCAAAGGCGTTACTGCGACCTGGTACACCGATTAATAATTTATAAGTTGGACTTAATGTATTTACATCAAACTCAACACTCGCATTAATAACTTGCTCACGGTTGTATCCGTATGCTTTTAATTCTGGGTAATGCGTCGTAGCAACAACGCGAGCACCGCGGTTACATACTTCATCTAAAATCGAAATTGCTAGTGCAGCACCTTCTTGCGGGTCTGTTCCAGCACCTAATTCATCAAATAAAACTAAGCTTTCAAAATCAGCTTTTTCTAAAATATCTACAATGTTCACCATATGTGAGGAGAACGTACTTAAGCTTTGTTCAATCGACTGCTCATCACCGATATCAGCAAAGATATTTTTAAATACACAAATCTCTGACTCATCCATTACTGGAATGTGAAGACCAGATTGCGCCATTAATACACAAATACCAACTGTTTTCAGCGTAACTGTTTTACCACCTGTATTCGGTCCTGTAATAACAATTGTTGTGAAATCTTTACCTAGCATAATGTTATTTGGCACAATAATTTCTGGATCGATTAGCGGATGACGAGCTTGTCTTAAATCCATATAACGCTCGTTATTTACAATTGGTTTCGTTGCTTTAATTCGTTTCGCATAAAAAGCTTTCGCAAAGATGAAATCAAGATTTGCAACTACTTCTACGTTTGATAAAACGATATCGGCTTCTACTGCCACTTCTTCTGTTAACATTAATAAGATGCGTTCAATTTCTTGTTTTTCTTTCACTCGTGCTTCTTGTAGTGCATTATTTAATTCTACAATTACTTGTGGTTCAATAAATAATGTTTGTCCAGAAGCAGATTGGTCGTGAACAATACCGCCATATACGCCGCGGTATTCTTGTTTTACTGGGATTACGTAACGTTCATTACGAATTGTTACAATCGAGTCAGACAGCATCTTTTGCGCGTTTGAAGAACGCGTCATATTTTCTAACTTTTCACGAATACGGCTTTCCGCAGTACGAATTTGAGTACGAATACCACGCAGTTTATCACTCGCACTATCGACTACTTCACCGCCATCACCGATGCAATTTGTAATTTTCTTTTCTAACTCATATAAAGATACAATTTGAGCGACATGAGTTTCTAAAATCGGAAGCTCGACACCGTTATCAGCCATATCTTCAATGAAACGTTTCATATTACGACTACCATACATCGTATTCGCAATATCAAGTAGTTCACTTGGGCTTAACATACTTCCAATCTTTGCACGCTTCACATTCGAGCGAATATCCGTAATGCCACCTAATGGTGCACTACCTTTTAAACGAATGACTTTCGCTGCTTCATCCGTTGTATCTTGCATTTCTACAATTTCTTCAAAATCAGTGCTCGGCACTAAATTCTTCACTTTATCACGGCCAAGTGAAGAGGCTGTATGTTCAAGTAATTGTTCTTTTACTTTATTGTATTCTAATACACGCAACGTTCTTTCTAACATGTTGCAGGTCCCCCTTGTGTTACTTATTACGTTTAATATAGTCTAATAAACGTTCAATATCCCATGTGTTAATCACGTTATCTTTTTGAATCCAACCTTTACGTGCTGCAGCTACACCTGTTTCCATATCTTCTAACATTTCAAGTGTATGAGCATCCGTATTAATCGCTACTTTTACACCAGCATCTTGTGCTTGTTTTAATAATTTCGCGCTTAAATCTAGACGGTTCGGATTCGCATTTAATTCTAAAACTGTATTTGTCTCTTTTGCGAGTTCAATTAATAAATCTGTATCTACATCATAACCCTCACGGCGCCCGAGAAGACGTCCTGTCGGATGGGCAATCATTGTGACATGTTTATTCTCAAGTGCAGTACGCAGACGCTTCATAATCGTTTCACGGTCTTGTGAGAAGCTAGAGTGAATCGCTCCAATGACATAGTCTAATTCTTCTAATACTTCATCATCAAAATCAAGAGAGGCATCTGGTAAAATGTCCATTTCAATTCCGCGTAAAATTGTAATGTCTGGATACTTTTCATTCATACGTTCAATTTCTTTCGCTTGCTCACGAAGACGCTCTTTCGTTAAACCATTCGCTACTTTCAAATATTGCGAGTGATCAGTAATCGCCATAAACTTGTATCCACGAGCACGGCACGCTTGTACCATTTCTTCAATAGAAAAAGCACCGTCACTCCAAGTTGTATGCATATGTAAATCACCTTGTATATCGGAAAACTGAATTAAGTTCGGATACTCTTTAATTAATTCAATTTCTTTTCCATCTTCACGCACTTCTGGCGGAATAAATGGCAGACCGAAATGAGCGAAGAAGTCTTCTTCAGTCTCAAATGTTTTCACTTCACCTGTTTCCAAGTTCTCTACACCGTACTCACTAATTTTCTCGCCTTTATCTTTTGCGATTTGACGCATTTTTACGTTATGGTCCTTTGATCCTGTGAAATGGTGAAGAGTTGTAATAAACTCTTCTGGTTTTACTAAACGAAAATCGATTGAAATATCATATTCATATTGAAGACGGACAGAAACTTTTGTATCTCCACTTGCGATTACTTCAATCATATTATCGAATTGTAGTAAATGCTCACGTACCGCTGCTGGTTCTGTCGTTGCAATGATAAAATCTAAATCTTTCACTGTCTCACGAACACGGCGTAAGCTACCAGCGCGAGAGAAACGAATGACTTCAGCAATATTCGACAATTTCTCCTCTATTTCCCCGGCAATAGGCAATACCATCGCAATTGGTAAACGCTCTGGACGAGAGCCTACTTGATCGATTGCTTCTAATATTTTCTCTTCTGTCTTCTTACCGAAACCTGCTAAAGCCTGTACTTTATTTTCCTCACAAACAGCTTTTAGCGATTCCATGTCAACAACACCAAGTTCTTTATATAACTTAGCCACCTTTTTACCACCAAGTCCTGGTAGTTTTAATAACGGCAATAAGCTACTTGGTACTTCTTTCTCAAGTTCTTGTAATACTTCAGATGTTCCCGATTCTATATATTCTTGAATAACGGCTGCTGTTCCTTTTCCGATTCCTGGAATCTTTGTGAAATCTTCAATTTCAGAAAGACTACGATCATCACTTTCTAATGCTGCTGCCGCTTTACGAAATGCAGATATTTTAAATGGATTCGCACCCTTTAGTTCCATAAAAAGCCCGATTGTCTCTAATAATTTGATAACTTGTTTTTTATTTACTTTCATCATTGCCCCGCCTTTCTTTCATAGAAAAAAACTTCTCTTTCCGAAAAAAGAGAAGTTATACTCTGCTACCTGTCTGCCATAGTTCCTTCACCTTTTCAGATAGAATCGGTGTATCGTCTACAATTATTTTGCTAATTGATGATTTTTGTAATGGTGTTTGTACTTGTTCAATCGGAAGAATATTTCCAATGATAATTAAGACAAACAAAATAATATATACTTCTAAAAATCCGAGGATTGCCCCCGCAAACGCATTTACTTGCTTTAAAACCGGTATTTCTGCAAACATATTTAACAAATTACCAAGTAATGAAAGTGCAATTTTAGTGATAATAAACAATATGATAAACGCAAGCGCTTGATAAAATACTGTCTCAATATTATTTGCATCAATCCATTCTGGAACAGATACGTTTTTATCAAATGGATACGGAATAAATTTCGCAAGTGCTGGCGCTAAATCTTTACAGTACCAGTATGCAACAAGGTATGCGATAATAAAGCTTGTTAACTTTACAAGTTGCAGAATAAACCCTCTGCGTAAACCGAGGAAAAATCCCATAACAAGCAGTAAAATGATAATAATATCAATCATGTTATTCCATTCCTTTTTTTGTCATACTTTCTTTCAATTTCTCATGTTCTTCTTTTAATTTTATGTAATCGTGTATGACGTTTACCGCCGTCAATACCGCTAGTCTACTCGTGTCAAGCGAAGGATTCTTGGCATTGAGTTCGCGCATTTTATCATCCACAATCGCTGCTACCATGCGGATATGACTTGTACTTTCATCGCCAACAACTGAATATTGCTGACCATAGATTTCTACATTAATTCGACTTTTCTTTCCCTTTTGTTGTGACAACTCACCGGCCTCCAATCACGTACAGAATCCTAAAGTTTATCATACCATGAACCTTCATAATATGGAAACAGAAAGAACAATCCGATATGATAAAAATAACAATATAAAAAAAGGGGCGACCATTATGTCAAATTCTATCGTAATTCAAACAAATTCTACAGTAATTGAAGACATGAAACAACAATATAAACATTCGCTTAGCCCAAAAATTCCACAAGGCGGAATCTTCATGGCAAAGGTACCATCTTGCACAATTACAGCGTATAAATCTGGAAAAGTAATGTTCCAAGGAGGCCGCGCTGAAGCAGAAGCTTCTCGTTGGCAAACTGTCTCTCAAACACCGAAAACAGCTGTAAAAAAATCTGTCGATTCCCATCGTTATGCGCCGCCCGCTTCCATCGGTACAATGTCTATTGTAGGGTCTGATGAAGTTGGTACGGGAGATTTCTTTGGACCGATGACAGTCGTTGCTGTATATGTGGATGCAAAGCAAATTCCACTACTAAAAGAACTTGGTGTAAAAGACTCTAAAAACTTAAATGACGATCAAATTACTGCCATTGCGAAACAACTTCTACACGTTGTTCCTTACAGCTCCCTTGTCCTTCATAATGAAAAATATAACGAGCTATTTGATAAAGGAAACAACCAAGGTAAGTTAAAAGCTTTACTACACAATAAAGCTATTACAAACTTATTAGCTAAAATGGCACCTACAAAACCTGAAGGCGTCTTAATCGATCAATTCACACAACCTGATACATACTATAAATATTTAGCAAAACAAAAACAGGTACAGCGTGAAAATGTTTATTTCGCTACGAAAGGTGAAAGCGTCCATTTAGCAGTAGCCGCTGCTTCTATTTTAGCTCGCTACTCATTCGTAAAACAGTTTGACGAACTAAGTAAAAAAGCTGGTATGCCACTTCCAAAAGGTGCTGGTAAACAAGTTGATATCGCTGCTGCTAAATTAATTCAAAAGCTTGGTAAAGAACGATTACCTGAGTTTGTGAAACTGCATTTCGCTAATACGGAGAAGGCGCTTCGCTTATTAAAATAGTATCGACAAAAACAGGAGCCTACAAACTCCTGTTTTTTGTTTCACCCTACTATTGTCCTTATAGTTTTGTTATAATTATAATATACAGATTATTCTAACACAGAAGGAGATCCACATTGCTACTTATACAAATGATTCTAAATATTTTACTAGGCGATCCACACGAAAGACAGTTTGAAATTAGGGAAAACATTCAGCTATTAAGTGAACAACGAGCGTTCAACGATTTAATAGAGCGCTATGGCCGATCTTTCTTATTAAACTTTCGGATTCGAAAATTTATCGGGAAACACGATGCTCGCTCGTTAATACATAATCCAGCAAAACTACAACACTTCTGTGAGGAACTTGAATGTATGATTAGAAAAAGGAGGTTTTTCATATGAACGCTGTAAAAGTTAAAAAGATATTATATGTTTTCGTACACCTCGTAGGCCCACTTTCTTACTTCACTATTTCTACCATTTGGGGAGCTTTTTTCACTACTAAATCCACATTCGAAAATATATCTGATAATCTTGGCGTGATGGTCATCTATTACGTGTTCATGAGTTTACTGTGGTTTTTCTATTTCGATCGATTAGACAAAGATGTCGATAACATTACAAAAGAAATTAACGATAAGAAGATGTAATACATGAAAAAAGGAGAGTCGCCAAGACTCTCCTTTTTTATGTTAGCTTCGTTTCTGCTTCTTATTTGATGAAGGTACTTTATGTGAACCTGTTTCATGTGTCGTCGTTCCTTGTCCTTCTACTTCTGGAGAACCAAGGCTTGACCTTGAATGATCTTTTTTCACTTTTTTACTCATTTATATTCACCCCTTCGCGTTACTTTTTGCTACGGGGTCATAAACTATGCAAACAAAAAAGCGAGAGGAAATCCTCTCGCTTTTTTCATATTTTAGAACTCAGAAGAACCTGGAGTTCTTGGGAATGGAATTACGTCACGGATGTTAGCCATACCAGTGATGTACATTAGGAAGCGCTCGAAACCTAGACCGAATCCAGCGTGTTTTGTACCGCCGTATTTTCTAAGTTCTAAGTACCACCAGTAGTCCTCTTCGTTCATACCTAATTCTTTAATTCTGTCTACTAAAACGTCCATTCTTTCTTCACGTTGACTTCCGCCGATTAATTCGCCGATGCCAGGAACTAGAAGGTCAGTAGCAGCTACTGTTTTTCCATCTTCATTCATACGCATGTAGAACGCTTTAATGTCTTTCGGGTAGTCAGTTACGAATACAGGGCGTTTGAAGATCTCTTCTGATAAGTATCTTTCATGCTCTGTTTGTAAGTCAATACCCCATTCTACTGGGTATTTGAAGTCAGCACCTGATTCTTGAAGTACTTTAATTGCTTCTGTATATGTGATGCGGCCGAAGTCAGAGTTAATCACGTTGTTCATACGCTCTAGAACTGTTTTATCAACGAAGCTGTTGAAGAAGTCCATCTCTTCTGGTGCATGCTCTAATACATATTTCATTGCATATTTCAGCATATCTTCTGTAAGATCCATTACATCGCCTAACTCAGCGAATGCAATCTCAGGCTCAACCATCCAGAACTCAGCAGCGTGGCGAGTTGTGTTTGAGTTTTCCGCACGGAATGTAGGTCCGAATGTATATACATCACGGAATGCTAATGCATACGCTTCAGCGTTCAGCTGTCCACTTACTGTTAAGTTTGTTTCTTTACCGAAGAAGTCTTTTGACTCATCAACTTGTCCGTCTTCACCTTTTGATACGTGGTTTAAATCTTGCGTTGTTACGCGGAACATTTCGCCAGCACCTTCTGTATCACTACCAGTGATGATTGGTGTGTGAACATGTACAAATCCACGCTCTTGGAAGAACTGGTGAATCGCAAATGCTGCGATAGAACGTACGCGGAACGTTGCAGAGAATGCATTTGTTCTTGGACGTAAGTGAGCGATTGTACGTAAGTATTCAAACGTATGACGCTTCTTTTGAAGTGGGTAATCAGAATCTGATAAGCCCTCGATATCAATTTTTTCTGCTTTAATTTCAAATGGTTGCTTCGCTCCAGGCGTTGCAATTACTTTACCTTCTACTTTCACCGAAGAGCTAAGTGGAAGCTTTGCAATTTCTTTAAAGTTCTCTAATTCTGTATCGAAAACGATTTGAACGCTTTTGAAGAAGCTACCGTCGTTTAATTCGATGAAACCAAATGCTTTTGAATCACGTAAGTTACGAATCCACCCTGATACTTGTACTGTTTGACCTGCATACTTTTCTGTATCTCTATACAGACTTTTTACTAATGTGTTTTCCATAGTGAAATTCTCCTTTGCTGATATATTTAAATACAAAAAAACCTTTCATCCATAAAGGGACGAAAGGTTAAACTTCGCGGTACCACCCAATTTGTCATAAAGACCAACTTTAACTCGTATGTAATACATACTTCCCGGTTTGTAACAGGCCGGATTCCCGTCTAAGTCTACTCTTGAATACAAGATTCAATTTCGGTTAGCAACTCCAAGGTGTTCTTCACATATACCGCCTCATCAGGCTCTCACCGCCCCTGACTCGCTTTGGATTATAGTATATACTACTTTTCCTTATCATCGTCTTTCATTTTGTTAAACTAAAATTAATGTACTACATTCGAGAGAAAGATGCAAGATGCCAGAAAATATATAAGCGATTTTTGTAATATATCGACTTACCGACATCTGTCGACGATTGTGCAATAAAAAAAATTGCCGGAATGAATCCGGCAATTTTCTAATTACTTACGTAACTCCGCACCAAATTTCTCTTCTACCGTTGTTAATACACGGTTATGCGCTTCTGTTACTTCTTCATCTGTTAACGTACGTTCTGCATCGAAGTAAGTCATAGAGAATGCAAGTGATTTCTTGCCTTCTTCCATTTTTTCACCTTCGTATAAGTCGAATAATGTTACGTCTTTCAGAAGTTCTCCGCCAGCTTCAGCAATAACTTGCTTCATTTCACCAGCTTTTGTTTCTTTTGTTACTACAACAGCCATGTCGCGTGTCATAGATGGGAAACGTGGAATTGCTGAGTAGTAAGTTTCTTCAGCGTCTGCACCGAATACTTTTACAAGAGATAATTCAAATACGAATGTATTTTTCACATCTAATTGTTTTTCTGCTTCTGGGTGCAATTGACCGATGAAGCCAATTACTTCGCCATCTAATACGATGTCAGCTGTACGGCCTGGGTGCATACCTTCACGTTTTGCTGGTGCATATGTGATTTGGTTTGAAACGCCAAGTACGTCGAATAGTCCTTCTAGTACACCTTTCACAACGAAGAAGTCTACTACTTTCTTCTCACCTTGCCATGCATGGTGAAGAGCAAGACCTGTCATAACACCTGCAAGGTGTTGTTCTTCTTTCGGAAGTTCTCCTGCTTCTGTTGGTAAGAAGATAGAACCTACTTCGTACAAAGCAACGCTGTCGTTTTTACGAGCAACATTGTATGAAACTGCTTCTAGCAATTGTGGCACTAAGCTTAAACGAAGTTGGCTGCGCTCTTCGCTCATTGGAAGCGCAAGGTTTACAGGTGCTTTTTCGTTTGGCTCAACCATATATTGTTTCGCTTTGTCAGCGCTTGTTAATGAATACGTGATTGCTTCATATAAACCAGCACCCTCTAAGAAGCGACGTACTTTACGACGTTTCGTTTGTGCTGATGTTAATTTACCACGAGTCATTGTTCCAAAAGGTAATGTAACTGGAATGTGGTCATAACCGTATAGACGGCCCACTTCTTCTACTAAGTCTTCTGAAATTGTAATATCAGGACGACGTGCTGGTACATTTACATGGAATGTTCCTTCTACTTCTGTGAATGGGAATTTCAAGTTTGTAAACATTGTACCCATTTCACTCGCAGAAATATTTGTACCTAATACACGGTTTACTTTTTCAGCAGTAACAGATACTGTACGCTCTTGTACTTGTAAGTTGTCAGCTTCTACTACACCTTCAAGCGCTTCACCGCCAGCATATTTCGCCATTAAAGCAGCTGCGTGTTGAATTGCTTCAAATGTACGTGTTGGGTCGATTCCTTTTTCGAAACGTGCACTTGATTCACTACGAAGACCTAAGTCTTTTGATGTACGACGCACTGTTTGACCTGCAAAGTATGCAGACTCAATTAGAACGTTTACTGTCTCATTTGTAACTTCAGAATCCGCTCCGCCCATTACACCAGCAACAGCTAAGGCTTTTGTTCCGTTTGTAATTACAAGGTGGTGGCTTTGTAATGTACGCTCTTGATCATCTAACGTTTCAATTTTTTCGCCTTCTTTTGCAAGACGAACAACGATTTCCTTTGAACCTAATTTATCGTAATCGAATGCATGTAACGGTTGACCGTATTCCATTAAAATGTAGTTTGTAATATCAACTACGTTGCTAATTGGACGAATGCCAGCTGCCATAAGACGAGTTTGCATCCACATTGGTGATGGACCAATCTTTACGTTTTTAACCATTTTTGCAATGTATAATGGGTTTTCTTCTTTCGCTTCTACACTTACAGAAATATAATCAGAAGTTTTTTCTGCTGTTTCTTGTAATTCGATAGCTGGAAGTTTTACTTCGCGGCCGTAAATAGCAGCCACTTCATATGCAACACCTAACATGTTTAAGCAATCTGCACGGTTTGGTGTTAAACCTAGCTCAAGTACTTCATCGTGTAAGTTTAAAATTTCAAGTGCATCTGCACCAACTTCAGCGTCACTTGGGAAGATGAAGATACCATCTGCATATTCTTTTGAAACTAACTTTCCATCAATGCCAAGCTCTTGAAGAGCACAAACCATACCGTGAGAAGCTTCACCACGTAGTTTTGCTTTTTTAATTTTGAAGTTACCAGGAAGTACAGCACCAACTTTTGCAACTGGTACTTTTAAACCTTTTGCAATGTTAGCAGCTCCACAAATAATTTGAACTGGCTCTTCTTCACCGATATCGATTAAGCATTTGCTTAATTTATCAGCTTCTGGGTGTTTTTCACATTCTAATACGTGACCAACTACAACACCTTTTACACCTTTATTTAATACTTCAACGCCTTCTACTTCAATACCACTTTTCGTGATTTTGTCTGCTAGTTCTTGTGCTGTTACATCTTTAATATCTACATACTCTTGTAACCAACGATATGATACGAACATATTTATCCTCTCCTTCCCTTACGCTCGTTTGAATTGTTGTAAGAAACGTACATCATTTGTATAGAAATGACGAATGTCATCTACGCCGTATTTCAACATTGCGATACGCTCTGCGCCCATACCGAATGCGAAACCTTGATATTCTTTTGAATCATAACCAGCCATTTCAAGTACGTTCGGGTGAACCATACCTGCGCCTAGAATTTCAATCCAGCCAGTTCCTTTACAAGTGCCGCAACCTTTGCCATGACACATCATACAAGAAATATCCATCTCTACAGATGGCTCTGTGAATGGGAAGAAACTTGGACGAAGACGGATTTCACGATCTTCACCGAACATCTTTTTCACGAATACTTGCAGTGTACCTTTTAAGTCACTCATACGAATGTTTTTATCAATTACAAGGCCTTCAATTTGCATGAACTGATGTGAATGCGTCGCATCATCATCATCGCGGCGATACACTTTACCAGGACAAATGATTTTGATTGGGCCTTTTTCTTTATTATTTTCCATCGTACGTGCTTGCACAGAAGATGTATGTGTACGTAGTAACGTTTCTTCTGTAATGTAGAATGTATCTTGCATGTCACGTGCTGGGTGATCTTTCGGTAAGTTTAGTGCTTCGAAGTTGTAGTAGTCTTTTTCTACTTCTGTTCCTTCAGCTACTTCATAACCCATACCGATGAATACATCTTCAATTTGTTCAACAACAGCTGTTAACGGATGGTGACAACCTGTTTCAACAGGACGACCTGGTAATGTAACATCAATTGTTTCCGTAGCTAATTTCGCTTCAATTACTGCTTTTTCTAAGTTGCTAATTTTGTCTTCTAGACGCGTTTGAATCGCTTCACGTACTTCATTCACTAATGCTCCCATACGTGGACGCTCTTCTGCTGATAATTTCCCCATGCCGCGTAATACTTCTGTAATTGGACCTTTTTTTCCTAAATACGCTACGCGTACGTCGTTTAAGCCCTTTAGCTCTTTCGCTTCTTCAATAAGCTCTAACGCTTTTTGCTTTAGCTCTTTTAAACGTGCTTCCATTTTGGAACCCTCCTAATTTTAAAAATAAAAAAACCTCGCTCCCAAAAAGGGACGAGGTAAATTCGCGGTACCACCCTAAATTGACAGAACAAGTCTGCCCACTCATTAGTTATAACGATCAATTCTGACCGGAACGCCTTTACATATACATGGTCCTGGCGTCAACTCCAGAGGTGAATTCACTTCCGTCTACCATAAGAATGCTTTCAGTCTACGGCACTCTCTCCCTATATGGCGATTTTGTAAGCTACTCTTCTCTATCAACGTTTTTCGTTATTTAACTTTTAATATAATGTACTTCAACTTATTATAAGAAGTTTTTTATTTGTTCGCAACCGGGCTTTGCAAATAATACGTTAAAATCCCTGCTGCAACCGCAACATTTAATGATTCTGCCCCGCCGTAAATCGGAATATACAAGTTTTGATCCGTTTTTGCAAGAATTTCTTGGCGTACGCCATTTCCTTCATTTCCTACAATTAATGCAAAACTGCCCGCCGGCGTTACTTCACCATACGGAACTCCATTTTCAAGAGCTGTTCCATATACAGGAACGTTATTTTCTTTTAACTTGTCTACCCATTCTTCTAAGTTCCCTTTTACAATTGGTAAGTGGAAAATAGAGCCTTGTGTAGAGCGGAGTACTTTACTATTGTAAACATCAACACAACCTTCTCCAAGCACAACGGCGTGAATACCAGCTGCATCAGCTGTACGAATAATTGTTCCTAAATTACCTGGGTCTTGCAGGCCATCTAATAAAAGGAATTTCCCATCAGTAAGAGCTACTTCTTTCTCATGCTTCTCACAAACAGCAAATACACCTTGCGTCGTTTCTGTTTCACGAAGTATTTTTACAATCGCCTCAGGCACGATATACATTTCCACATCATTAACTGTCCAATCTTTCGGAAGGTCTGTCTGATCTGAAACGATAAGTTCTGTTACAATTCCTGCCTTCAAAGCTTCCTCGACTAAGTGAAATCCTTCTACAAAAAATAAACCTTTTTTATCGCGTTCTTTTTTCGTTTGCAGCTTTTTCCACTGCTTTACACGCGGATTTTGTACTGAATCAATGTTTTTCATAATATGTATTTCCCTCTCTTCTTGTCTTATCATTATAGCCTATTTTTCATACATATTTACATAAAAAAGAACAAAAACTAACGTCAGTTTCAATTCTGAAGAAGAGGTGAAAACAATGAGTTTTAATTTACGCGGTGCCGTATTAGCGAATGTATCTGGTAATTCACAAGATCAATTACAAGAAACAATTGTCGATGCAATTCAAAGCGGTGAAGAAAAAATGCTTCCAGGTCTTGGCGTCTTATTTGAAGTCATTTGGAAAAACGCTGATGAAAATGAAAAGCACGAAATGTTAGAAACACTAGAGCAAGGATTAAAAAAATAAGCAATTTGAAAATCACCTTCGCATAAGCTAAGGTGATTTTTTTACGAAAAAAATTTTTCTTCTCCTAAACATTTCTACTTTACTAACGAACTATGATGGAGTACAATGTTCAAAATACATTTAAACCGATCGATTTTTCTTCGTATACATCATTAGATAAAAGGAGTGAATGTTTTATGCACCGTATTACGCTTGAACAAGTTTTTAAACATCACATTACACAAAAATACGTAAACCGTTCCGGAATGGTCCACGCGATCGCTGTCGCTTACCATGCGTTTCACTTAGCTAAAAAGCACCACGCCTCAGTCGATGCTGCGACAAAAGCCGGTTTCCTTCATGATATCGGACATCATACGTGGTACACAGGCGGCGAATGGGACTATGACTTATATAAAAAGAATGATATCCATGCAATTAAAGGCGCAGAAAGAGCACATAAATTACTTATTAGATTGGGAGAACATCCAAAACTAGCAAAAGAAATTTCTATCGCAATCCTTCTGCATACAGATTCTTTCTTAGTGGAACAAGAAATTGAAAGAACATCTCTTCAAAGCATTATTAAATGGGCAGACGAAGCAGATGAAGAACCAGGCGGAGCTCATCATTATAGAACGATTTCTTATGAAAAAGCACTTAAAGCTATTCAGCAATTAGATCGATTGGTAGAGCGTGAATTGCAAATAGAGCAAGCCAAATTGAATAACAAGGCAGAACATAGTTATCAATGAGAAAGAGGCATCACTACAGGGTGATACCTCTTTTATTATTTTATGGAAAATAAACCTTTATCCCGCATTAACGGGCAGTAAGACCCCCACCTCGAAATTCAGCAAAGACGAGGAAGTTAGGTGGGGAATCAACTGCCCGTAAAAGCCCGATTGGTGAGGGCTGATAATCAGTGGGGGATGAACCTCCCCAATGATTAAAGTTTCACTTTATATGTAATATTTAAATATTACATTCAAAAACATTTTACTTTATAATTAAATATACAAATATAAAAGAGGTGATTTTACAAATGCAACCCGCTACACAGCTTTCTAATGAACAAAAACACTCGATGTCATGGGGACAATTTATTAGCTCTGTTTTATTCGCCTTTTTTGGAACTGGACTTATTACTGTGTTCCTCGCAATGCCATTAACAATTTATACAGCAGGTCTTACAGATAAAAAACAAGTTGCCCTGTATGAATCTATTGCAAATACTGCAAGTACCATATTACAACTAGCTGTATTGTTATTCTTCATTTTTAAATTCGAACCCGCAAAAAAATTACTACTAAAATCTTTTAACTTTAAAACACTGAAAGAATGGCGCACATACGTATACTTACTTCTTTTCTTCGTTATCAACATCCTACTCAATTACATCTTGTTAAATTATGTGTTCCAAGACGCAACAAAGCAGCAATCTTCCGCACTAAGCTTAGACGTCTTTAAGCAATATCAAATATTATTACTTCTCAGCTTTGCAATATTCACACCCATTTTTGAAGAACTTATTTTCCGTGGTTTTATACTTCGCTTCTTCTCAGAACGCTTTCCATTTTGGATTGCAGCCATCGTAACAAGTTTCTTCTTCGGTATCGCTCATACATACTCACTTGGGGTAATGGTAATTACTTTCTTTATGGGATTATTAATGGCCATTTTATGTAAAAAAACAAAGTCCATTATTCCAGCTATGTTATTTCATATTATGAATAACATGTTGGCATTCTTGAGTTAAAAAGAGGTATCATCGCGATACCTCTCTTTACTCTTTTATCATAACTTCAAACCCTTCTACGGTTACGTTTTTGATAATCCGTATCGTTATTACCCATTTCCTTCAATTTATATATACTCATTAATAATATCCAAAATAAACCTCATGTAGTAAAATATAACTTAATTCACATAAAGGAGTTTACATATGTTCAGTATTATTTGGATGCTTTTCACGCCACTTCTCTTACTATGCGGGATTGCTGGTGGTATTTTTTTAATAGTAACAGGGATTAAATATCGGAAATTACTCGTTGGTTTAATGGGGCTACTTAGCCTATCCTTTGTCACACTACCTTTTGTTCTTTTAAGTGTAGGGATTCATATCGATACAATTTTCCCGATTCCAACTGCTCTTTACTGGACCCTATTTTCTTTAACTGGATTATTAGCAGGGGTAAGTGGAGTACAAGCCAAAATTAAAAGTATACGTAATATGGGATTCATTATTTTTACCATTGGAATATTAGGTGTTATCTTCTGGGAGCTCATGTCTGTAGGTGATTCATTCTATATATAATATTTTTTAGCAACCTACAAATCGGAGGTAATACAGAAGTGTTTGGAATATTAACTTGGATGATTTTAGCTCTTACTTTAATGTTATGCGCATTTATCGTTGGTATTTTTTTAATTATTTATGGTATTAAATATCATAAATCACTCACTATTATAGCTGGTTTAATTAGCATATTACTTATCGTTGTTCCTATCGTTTGTATAGGTTCTGGAATAGATTTAGAGGGGATGGTTCCAATTTCTGGAGCTTTATATTGGTGCTTCTTCTCTTTAGCTGGACTATTAGCTATTATAAGCGGCAGACACATGTCAAGTATTCGTTCTATGGGGATAATTTTGTTTCTAGCAGGGCTGTGCTCCGTAACTGGTTATCATTTTTTATATCTCACTCTTTAAAAAGACAAAAAAGCAGGGAAATTAATTCCCTGCTTTTCTATTTTGTTTATTGCCTGATGGTAAGAAGAACGATAACACCCAAGCAATCCCTGCAAGTATCGTTGCAATTAAGAAGGCATCGTTAATACCGTTAATTGCAGATAGCTTTGAAATTTGTCCATATAATAGTTGTGTGCTCATCGCGTCTCCTGCTTGAGCTGATCCAGCTAAGGCCGCTAAGCTTTGACCCATGCCGTGTACTTTATCAACTAAAATTGGGTTTGATGTTGTTAACATGTTGCCGTAATCTGCTACGTGAGCAGTTGTTTGTTGCGTCATAAGTGTGATTAAAATCGCTGTTCCGATTGAACCAGCTACTTGTCTTGACGTATTTTGCGTTGCTGTACCGTGAGAAATTAATTTCATCGGTAGCGCGTTCATACCAGCTGTCATAATTGGCATCATAATGAATGACATACCAATTGAACGTATAATATAATCCGTCATAATAACGCTATACGGTGTATCCATCGATAATTTTGTAAATTCATATGTCGCATACGTCGTAATTGCCAATCCAATTATCGCTAATGGACGAATGCCATATTTATCGAATAATTTACCCGCTACTGGTCCCATGATCCCCATAATTAATGATCCTGGAAGAAGTAGTAAACCAGATTCAATTGGCGTAAAGCCACGAATGTTTTGCAGATATACTGGAAGCAATAACATACCTCCGAATAATGCCATCGTAACGATTGCGTTAATTACTAAAGTAAAAGTAAATACTGGATATTTAAATACTTGTAAATCAAGCATTTTATTGTCCGTTGTTAACTCTCTCCAAATAAATAACGCTAAACCAATTACACCGATAACAAGTGAAATAATGACTTCTGCACTAGTCCAACTATTATTTCCAGCTTCACTAAATCCGTACAATAAGCTTCCTAGTCCAATACTTGAACTAACCACACCGAATATATCTAATTTCGTTTTAGACACTGGCTGAGCTAGTGTAAAGAATTTTAAAGATAGGAACGTAATAATTAAACCAATAATAAACATCGCATAGAACATTAAGTTCCAGCTATAGTTTTCAATCACCCAACCTGTTACAGTTGGTCCGATAGCTGGCGCTAAAATCATCGCTACACCTAGTAATCCCATCGCCGCTCCGCGTTTATGAGGCGGGAATAACGTCATAAAGATATTCATACCAACCGGCATTAAAATACCCGCACCAACTGCTTGAATTACGCGACCTGTCATCATCATTGTAAAGTTTCCTGAAGTAGCACAAATGATAGATCCTACCGTGAAGAATAACATTGCTGCTACGAATAATTTACGATACGTAAATCGTGAAACTAAAAAGGCACTAATCGGTACTAAAATACCATTTACAAGCATGAAGCCTGTAATTAACCATTGTGCTGTTGAAGTTGATACATTAAATTCATTCATTAACGGAGGTAATGCAACGTTAATGATTGTTTGGTTTAAAATAGAAACGAACATGCCGAGAATTAATACAGCTACAACTGCTTTTACGTTCACATTCTCTACAGGCATAGACATTTGTTTTTTCGGCACTTCTTTTTCTTGTTTTACTTCTTCTTGCTTTCCTGTTTCTAACTCAACTACATTAGAAATTTCCGATTCTTGCTTTCGTTCAATTTCTTTCTCTTCTGTTTCAACTTTACTTACTTCTATTTTACTTACGGCTGGGACTTGTTCTTCTCCCATTTTCGTTTTTTTCTTTCGTAAAAGACGATTTACAAGGAAGAAGACGATTATACAAAATAGTGCATATCCTGCAATTACAATTGAGGACATCTCATCTCCCCCTTACTTATGAATACGAACTGTCACATTCATGCCAGGAACAATATTTACTGATTTGCTATGATCTAAAGAAACTTTAACTGGTACTACTTGTGTTACTTTCGTATAGTTCGCTGTTGCGTTGCTTGATGGCAACATAGAGAATGTATTCGCTGTTGTTAAGCCAACTTGTTCTACTTTTCCTGTTAACGTTGTATCTGGGTATGCATCTACATACACATCTACATCTTGACCTTTTTGAACATCATCAACATCTGTTTCTTCAATGTTTGCTGTTACCCATAAATTGTTCATATCAAATGCATAAGCAATCGGGCTACCTGCTCCAACGAAAGCATTTGTTGTTGCGTTTGATTGTACAACTGTTGCATTTTGTGGAATTGTTACATCTACTGTTTGTTCTCCATTAGCTGCCGCTACAGTAACAGTACCTAATTTATCGTTCTCATTATAATTTTTTCCTACTTCAGCTTTCCAGTCAGTTAGTTTACCTGCTACTGGTGAAGCAACCGGAATTACCTTTCCATCAATCTTTGCATTGTCTGTTTTTAAGTAATTTTCCGTTTGATTGTAATAGTAATAACCGCCAATACCGCCGCCAACTAGTACAATTAATGTGATAATGTTGATAATTACCATTCTTCGAAACTGATTCATTGCATTCCTCTCCTTATATCGCATATAATTTTTTTCTAAACTATTTATGTCCTTATTGTTTAGATTGTTTAATTGTTAATTATATTAACCTTTTAACAAAAAAATCACACCATCTGCAGCGTAAATTGAAATTTATCTACCTGCGAGCGGTGCTGATTTCTGAAGGACTATCGTTTATAATTATAAATAATTATTTTGAATCTACAACCGACAATTTACGTATGAAATGTCGTTTAAACAACAATATAATACCAATATGTTGTTTAAGTACAGAAAATTAAACGAGGGGAAATAAAAATGTCTATTAAAAATACAAATGATCCACGTGTAAAACGGACGAGACAACTCATACAGGATGCTTTTGTCGCTTTAGTAGGCGAAAAAGGTTTTGAAAATGTTACTGTTCAACATATTGCAGAACGCGCTCCTGTAAACCGCGCTACATTTTATAGCCATTACCACGATAAATATGACTTACTAGACAAAAGCATTGAAGAAATGTTAGAAAAGCTAACTGAAGTAATTAAACCGAGAAATAGAAATAAAGAAGATTTCCAATTAACATTTGATTCGCCACATCCAAGTTTTTTGGCCTTGTTCGAACATATTGCAGAAAACACTAACTTCTATAACGTCATGCTTGGTGATAAAGCTGCCGGAAACTATACGTATAAGATGATGAAAGCAATTCAAACGCATTTAACATTAAGCCTCTCTATTTCACAACCTAACGATGAAAAACTAATGGTTCCACGCGATATTCTCATTAGTTATGTTACTGGTGCCCATCTAGGGATGATTATGTCATGGCTTAAAAGAGGAATGATATATACCCCGCATTTTATGGCGATGCAATTAACTCGTTTAATTATTTTAGGCGCTCATACTGCAGCGGGATTAGAACGGCCTTTTTAAAACATAAAAAAGCGAAGGAGAATCTCCTTCGCTTTTTCTATTAATTAAATGTAATGTTATGTACAGCCTCTTTATCAAGACGTTTAATAACTTCTACAATTAACTTCACTGCATTTTCATAATCATCACGATGTAACATTGCCGCATGAGAATGGATATAGCGCGTTGCAATTGTAATTGCCATAGAAGGAATACCATTTACAGCAATGTGAATCGCACCCGCATCCGTTCCTCCGCCCGCTACTGAATCATATTGATACGGGATTTGTAATTCATCAGCAACATCAACTACGAAATCACGTAAACCTGTATGTCCAATAACAGAAGCATCATATAAAATGATTTGTGGTCCATCGCCCATTTTACTTTGCGCTTCTTTTGACGTTACACCCGGTGTATCTCCAGCGATACCAACATCTACTGCGAACGCGATATCTGGTTTAATATAATTCGCAGATGTTTTTGCGCCACGAAGACCAACTTCTTCTTGTACAGTTCCAACGCCGTATACAACGTTTGGATGCTTTTCATCTTTTAGTTGTTTTAATACGTCAATTGCAATTGCACAACCGATTCGGTTATCCCACGCTTTTGCAAGTAACATTTTTTCGTTCTTCATCACTTGGAATTCAAAGTACGGTACAACTTGATCTCCTGGTCGTACGCCCCACTCCATCGCTTCTTCTTGGCTAGAAGCACCGATATCGATGAACATGTCTTTAATTTCAACTGGCTTTTTACGAGCTTCTGGAGGTAAAATGTGCGGTGGTTTTGAACCAATTACACCTGTTACATCTCCTTTACGCGTTACAATCGTCACGCGCTGTGCAAGCATAACTTGTGACCACCAGCCACCAACCGTTTGGAAGCGAAGGAAACCTTTTTCATCGATTTGTGTAATCATAAATCCAACTTCATCTAAATGACCTGCAACCATAATTTTCGGGCCGTTTTCTTCCCCTACTTTTTTCGCAACTAAACTCCCTAAATTATCAGTAGAAAGTTCGTCCGCAAACGGCTCGATATATTTCTTCATTACTTCACGTGGTTCACGTTCGTTACCAGCAATACCACGTGCATCCGTTAATTCTTTTAGCATTGTCAATGTCGCGTCTAATTTTGTCATTGCCAACACCCTCCTTTTTCTTCAGTCAATTCATTATACAATAATTAAATTGAAATATTCAAAAATTAAATTAGTATCCTTGTGTTTGACGCTGATGATTTACCTCATTTTTATCTAAATATGCTTTTTCAATCTCTTCTTGCTCAAATTCAAGTGCTTGTCCAAGTCGAAGATAGCTCGTAAATAATTCAATATAGTTTGTAATAGATGGTTGATCTGTAAAACGAATTACTTTCGCATATGTGTCTAAGAAAATTTCCACTTGTGTTTTATTCGTTTGTGCACATTTATAGAATAAGAAGTTTTTATCAATACCTAAATCAATTCCGATTGATAAAATAAAATGCAAACCATCTACGTATTCTTCTAATATTACTTCACGTTCCGAAGCTGGTTTGTTGCTCCAATATTTAAAACAACGTGTTTCATTTGCAAGTTCACCAATTTCTACAAGAAGAGCTAACATTTTTTCTTTTAACAATTTTTTCGGTTGTAAGTCATGTTCTTTTGCAATACGGTCATCTAATTCTTTTTGTAATTTAAATAGTTGTAGTAAGTCCATTCTATTGTCCTCCTCCAACATCGCATTTTACGCAACAATGTTGTTTCATCTCAAAGTTCATTATTATGTTTCAGTTCTTATGAATAAGTCAGCTATCTACCTCTTTATAAAATAGCTTGTCCTTAATTTGCAAATACGTTTCAGTCATCACTCTTAAATTGTTCATCTGATGAAAGTTCCATATCATCTTTCCATTATAGCAGTGTCGTTTCGGCTAGGAAAGATACTCTTCTTTCCAAACGTGCATAATTAAAAAAAGCCAGGAGGATTCTCCTGACTTCATATGTATATTCTTCTATATCGCTATAGTTTTTACGTTGATTTTGTCATATCGATAACAACACATCCGTTAATCTTTAGAACTTCAAACTTCTCTCTGAACACAAACAAAAA
The DNA here is from genome assembly GCF_008042345.1 of Bacillus sp. AR8-1. Taxonomy (NCBI): domain Bacteria; kingdom Bacillati; phylum Bacillota; class Bacilli; order Caryophanales; family Bacillaceae; genus Bacillus; species Bacillus sp. AR8-1. The sequence continues at coordinate 254,021 of NZ_QNUB01000017.1, read as the reverse complement.
ACCTTAGAAGAAAATTCTTCTAAGGTTTCAACTAATTAATTAGTTAATGTTGTTTTTTGCAACTGTTGCTAATTCAGCGAAAGCTTTTTCGTCATGAACAGCTAAGTCAGCAAGCATCTTGCGGTTAACTTCGATGCCAGCATTTTTAAGACCGTGCATTAAGCGGCTGTAAGAAAGACCATTCATACGAGCTGCTGCGTTGATACGTGTAATCCATAATTTACGGAAGTCACGTTTCTTTTGACGGCGGTCACGGAATGCATACATTAGAGATTTCATAACCTGTTGGTTAGCAACCTTGAATAATGTATTTTTTGAACCGTAGTAACCTTTTGCTAATTTAATTACTTTTTTACGACGTTGACGAGTAACTGTACCACCTTTTACTCTTGGCATAATATTACCTCCTAATTGTTCTATATATCAGCCGAACTTATTTTAAGTTGTCAAGCATTTGACGAATGCGTTTGAAGTCACCAGCGCTTACTACACCAGCTTTACGTAGTTTACGTTTAGCTTTTGTAGATTTGTTAGCGAATAAATGGCTTGTGTAAGCGTGAGAACGTTTCAGTTTACCTGATCCAGTCTTTTTGAAACGCTTTGCAGCGCCGCGATGAGTTTTTTGTTTAGGCATAGGTATTTCCTCCTCTATCTATTACTTATCGTTTTTCGGTGCTAAAACTAAGAACATACTGCGTCCTTCCATTTTAGGCTTAGATTCAACTGTACTAACTTCAGCACAAGCTTCTGAGAAGCGATCTAAAACACGTTGACCGATTTCTTTATGAGTAATGGCACGTCCTTTAAAGCGAATTGACGCTTTAACCTTGTCGCCTTTCTCTAAAAACTTGATAGCATTACGAAGTTTTGTGTTAAAGTCGTGTTCATCAATTGTTGGACTTAAACGAACTTCTTTCATGCTAATTACTTTTTGATTTTTGCGCTGCTCTTTTTCTTTCTTCTGTTGCTCAAAGCGGAATTTACCGTAGTCCATAATGCGGCATACTGGCGGTTTCGCATTTGGAGCAACTAATACTAAATCAAGATTAAGATTTGCAGCTAAGTCTAAAGCGTCATTACGAGACTTGATTCCAAGTTGATCGCCATTTGCGCCAACTAAACGTACTTCACGTGCACGAATTTGCTCGTTAATCATCATATCCTTGCTAATAGTAAGCCACCTCCAAGGTTTTCTCAGAACATATTTTGTAGTCATAGAACCCGACAAAAAAAGTGCGGGCATACGACACCCACACTTGTAAAATCTTAAGTAAGAAATACATTTACCTGCTAACTGCGAATGCGTCCATCAGGTGAGAAGCGGGTGCTTCTACTTGTTCCACAAAACAATATTCTATTATCCTTGATGAGTTTATCATAGGACATGACGTCTGTCAAGAAGACGCGATGTGTTTTACTAACAACAAGAAATATTGTAACAAACAACTAACATACTTGCAATACTTTTTTATGATAAGTGTTACATGGTTATTTTTTCTAGTTTTTCTCTTTTATATTACAAAGAAAAGCCGCGGTATACCGCGGCTTTTTCTTATCGTTTTCCTTCTACTTTAATCATGTCAACAAAAGCATCTAATGCGATTGTTTCTGATTTTTGTTCACCATATTTACGTACGTTTACGCCGTTTTCAGTTACTTCATTGTCACCTACTACAAGCATGTACGGAATTTTTTGCATTTGTGCTTCACGGATTTTGTAACCGATCTTCTCTTCACGAGTGTCTAATTCAACACGGATACCAGCACGACGCAATTGGTCTTGTACTTTCTTCGCATAGTCTAAATGTACTTGCGGAGAAACTGGAATTACTTGTACTTGAACTGGAGCTAACCAAGTTGGGAATGCACCTTTGTATTCTTCAATTAAGAAGGCTACGAAGCGTTCCATAGTTGATACAACACCACGGTGAATTACAACTGGACGATGTTGCTTACCGTCTTCGCCAACATAAGTTAATTCAAAGCGTTCTGGAAGTAAGAAGTCTAATTGTACAGTTGAAAGTGTTTCGTCTTTTCCAAGAGCAGTACGAACTTGAACATCAAGTTTTGGACCGTAGAATGCCGCTTCACCTTCAGCTTCATAGTAATCAAGACCCATTTCATCCATAGCTTCTTTTAACATACCTTGTGCTTTTTCCCACATCTCATCATCCGCATAATACTTTTTAGTATCTGCTGGATCACGATAAGATAGACGGAATGAGTAGTTCTCTAAACCGAAATCTTTGTACACTTCTAGAGTTAAGTTTACAACACGTTTTAACTCTTCTTTAATTTGATCTGGACGAACGAAAATGTGCGCATCGTTTAAAGTCATTCCGCGTACACGTTGTAATCCAGATAACGCACCTGACATTTCATAACGGTGCATTGTTCCAAGTTCCGCAATACGGATTGGTAATTCACGGTAGCTGTGAATATCATTTTTATAAACCATCATATGGTGAGGACAGTTCATTGGACGAAGAACTAATTCTTCATTATCCATTTCCATTGATGGGAACATGCCATCACGGTAGTGATTCCAGTGACCAGAAGTTTCATATAACTCTCTACTTCCTAATACTGGAGTGTATACGTGATCATAGCCTAAGCTTGCTTCTTTATCAACGATGTAACGCTCGATAATACGACGAATTGTTGCACCCTTTGGTAACCAAAGTGGTAAACCTTGTCCTACTTTTTGGCTATTAGTAAATAGTTTTAATTCTTTACCTAATTTACGGTGATCGCGCTCTTTCGCTTCTTCAAGCATACGTAAGTGCTCATCTAATTCTGCTTTCTTAACGAATGCAGTACCGTAAATACGTTGTAACATTTTATTATTGCTATCGCCGCGCCAGTAAGCACCTGCAACGCTTAATAATTTAAACACTTTAATTTTCCCTGTAGATGGAAGGTGAACACCACGGCAAAGGTCGAAGAATTCGCCTTGCTCATAGATTGAAATAACTGCATCCTCTGGAAGATCGTTAATTAAATCTAATTTTAACTCATCACCAATTTCTTCAAAGCGACGAAGTGCTTCTGCACGTGGTACTTCATGACGAACGATTTCTAAGTTTTCGTTCACGATTTTTTGCATTTCTTTTTCGATTTTCTTGAAGTCTTCAACTGTAATTGCTTCTTCCATATCGATATCGTAATAGAAGCCATTTTCAATTACTGGACCAATGCCAAGCTCAAGCTTAACATCTTTATATAAACGTTTTAACGCTTGTGCTAAAAGGTGGGCTGTTGAATGGCGTAAAATATATAAGCCATCTTCAGAATCTAATGTAATAATAGAAACTGCACCATCTTCTTCGATTGGTGTAACAAGATCGATCATCTCATCGTTTAATTTTCCAGCTACAGCTTTTTTCTTTAAGCCTGGGCTAATAGAAGCTGCGATTTCTTCAGTTGTTACGCCTTTTGGAAACTCCTTCACAGCTCCATCAGGGAAAGTAATTTTAACTACATCTGCCATCACTGGTCACTCCTCTTTTTCTCAAAATAAAAAACACTCATCCCGTAAAAAGGGACGAGTGTTGAATTCGTGGTTCCACCCTTGTTCCAATTAACATAATTGTTAATTGCTCAAGTTCAACATAACGGTGTTGTCCGTTAGCAATTACTAGAAAAACCGTTCACTGCTAAAGTTTAGAGGTGGTAAGTAATAATCCCGTACTAGGAAGCTCACACCCTAAGGCTTCCCTCTCTGAAAATCGTAGAAAACTACTCATGTCCTCATCATGACATTTCGATATATTTCATTTATGTAGGTAATTATATGCTCAAAAACTTAGAAAATCAAGGGCGTTACCTTTATTTTTTAAATTTTTCACATTGCGCTCAAAATCATGTAATCCATGTAATTGGACCCGTTCTTGAAACACATTTCGCAAAGTAATAATCATATTATGGTCTTGTTCTTTCGTATATAAATAAATCTTTTTGGGCGAAATAGAAAGAAGCGGCGCAATTACTTTCGTATCAATATATACATCATTTTGCTTTAATAATTCCTCATCTATATATTGGACCAACTTCTCCTGTTTTAAACGTCTTCCTTTATCATCATAAAAGATAAAGCTTTCATCAAAAATAAGATGCACGCAGGACAAGCGTGATTTACGGCTACTTACTTGTTGCCGAAGCGTCTCAATGAACATTTGGTATTCTTGCTCCATCTTATATTCATCAATTGCCACTTCCGCAAGTTTAGCCACCATTTCCCTATATGTACGAAGACGAAAACGGATATATGATGAAAACGAGAATGAGAGCGGATCACAAAGCCAATTATTTAAAGAAGACTTAATATATGACTCAAATGCGTTACGCGTTAAATCCTGAGCTACCCCTTTTCTTCTTCCCTTTAAAATCTCATGTGCCATGTGCAATATTTGATGACACTCTTCTTGTTCTTCATAAAAAAACTTTTCTTTTAAGATCGTATAAATCCACTCATTTTGTTTCACATTCACAATAAAATACACCATTACCGGCAATAAGATCTTTTCAATATAATTTGATTCACGTACTGGTATGTGAATCACCACTTTTTGTTCCTGTAAATACACACTCGTTTCCTTATATAATACTTCCGCTCTTTTCAGCAATTGTCTATATACGTGCATAGCATCATTTTTTTCTTCGAAGCAAATTTCAATCACTTTTGTCCCCCCTTTTATCCCTGCTCTAAAGGACTGTATCTATACGTTACAAATCCTATAAGAGTCCGTCCCGCGTGAATTTCACTCTTAGTAGAATTACATTTCCTGTCGTTAGAAAATCCACTCAATATGGCTTGCTAATTTTATATATATTAAGGGAGGGAGAAAAAAATGATACAAGCTACTATGAATTTTTTTATTGTATACTTTACTTATTACTAAAGGGAGGTATCTGAATGTTTGAATATAAATTCGTAAAAGTCGAATTTCATTGGGGGCTCACTCGCTCAAAACTAGCTGAAGACTACCAAGAAATTATTCAAGAACATGCTAGAGATGACTGGAGGTTCGTACAGATTGTTGCCCCTACGATTGGCAGTTCTGGACAACCTGAATATTTCGATCTCATATTTGAAAAGAAAATATCACTATAATACAAAAGAGCAAGCTTCTCAGCTTGCTCTTTTACTTATGACGACGGTTTTTCCCACCAATTGGAATTGGTTTGGCTAAATATTTAATTCGTTCCATAATACGTGCTGCCTTCATTTCTTCAGCCTCACCACGTTGTGTATACGTTAAATGATGTTCCAATTGTTTAAAATCAAAATTAGACGTAAAGAACGTCGGTAAGTTTTCTAACATACGGAATTGCAAGATTGCACCAAGCACATCGTCACGCACAAAGCTCGACATCGCTTCTGCCCCGATATCATCTAACATTAAAACTTGTACGCGTTTAACCGCATCAATCTTTTCGCCAATCGAATTATCTTGAATCGAACTTTTAATTTCACGTAAAAATTCCGGGAAGTATACGAGCATCGAACTTATTTTCTTTCGAGCAAGCTCGTTCGCAATTGCTCCTAAAAGGTACGTTTTTCCTACACCAAATTTACCGTACAAATATAAACCTTGTGCTTTTTTACCTGGTTCATATGTACTTAAAAATTCATTCGCTGCGCCAATTGCATCGATACGTGCATTTAAATCAGAAGGGTCTAAGTTTTCCATAGTTGCCTGTAAAATATCCGTTGGCATATATACACTTTGAACGAGTTTTTCATATTTCTTTCTCTCGTCATATGCTACTTTTCTAACGCAGCGATCGTATTGAATATCAATCATTTTCCCTTGAATAACAAGCTTTGGCTCATACCCTTGCAGCATATTTTTACATGCACCTAAATCCGGGCAATCTACGCAACCTACACTTTGTCCAATATATTCATATAACTTCACAAGACTGCGCTCAATCATAGAAGTCGTTACTTCACCTTTATGTTCGTCAATAAATTCTTTTACACGCGGGTGCGCCATTACTTCTGCCCTTAATACTTCATATCTATTTTTAAAGTTTTCATTTTCCATTAATTTTGTAAATGAATTTTGAATATGCTCCATTTTCTCACCTCAAAGAGCGTTCATTCTCTTCTATTAATCACGCTTATATTTTTTTAACACTTCTTCTAATCGTTTTCGTTCATCTTCTAGCGTACTTGCATCTTTTTCTACACTTACATCTTTCTTCGCCGTTTCTTTCTCTTGTTCTTTCGGCTCTTCTTCCTTAAGCCAATCTGGCACCATTTCTTTTCGTACCGTTTTCTTCGCCGTACGGCCTTTTTTCTTCGTCTCAGCCCACTCTTGATATTGACGGTTCTCTTCTTTCGCTAACGCCATCGCGTCCGCTACTGTACCGACCTTTTTACGTGCCCAATGCCCAGCAATCTTCTCGACATACGTTTTCGCAAGTTTCATATCTGAGCGTAGCATAACGTAATAAATAAGTACATTCACAACTCCTGGTGTCAATTTTTGATTAATCATGACATCTTCAACGATTTGCAAGTCCGCTTTCGTTGCCTCTGCACCACCAGAAATCTCTTTCAATAGTTGTTTTGGCGAGATTTCCTCTAGCTGCTTTATTAACATCTCCTCTTGTGATGAAGGCTCTTTCTCTTTCATCGTACGTGCAGCATGAGGCTGTACTCTTTCACTTAGTACCGGTAATGCTTGACCATTTTCAAATTGATACCAATCGCGCGCTCCTTTTCTAAGCCTTTCCATATCAATTGTTTGTATCTCTGTCACCGCACCAAGAACGATATTTTGCATCGATAACACATCTACACCATACACGTAAGCAAGTGTTATAACGCAGTCTCTTACTTGATCTGTAATCGCCTTTTTAGGAACAAGAGCGGACAATCCATCTACAAATAAAGAGAAATCAAAGAAATCATTCCAAACTTTCGGAGCGTCTCCCTTCTCGTTACTTGGCATAGTTGTCGTTTTTGGAATACGAAGGTCTTCTTGCGCATGCTCAAGCTGTCCTGGATTAAACGAACCAAACACATCATTGAAAGAGCGCGTAACATTTTCATAAGAAGCAAAATCAAATTCTTCTTCTAAGAAATATTGCTTTACTTGATTATATTTTGTCCGACTCAATCGATTGTATAAAAAGATACTTAAAACAATATCATCAAAAAACTGCTTCGGAGATAAAGGTGGTTGCAACTCATATATGAACATTCGAATATCTTTTTCTTTCTTAATATATACCTTCAAAAGCCCAATTGCCTCTAACTTTACTCGTTCCTCATATATTTCAGGAAGTTGCATTTGCATAGTCACCATAAGGGAATGATGTGTATTCTCTTTTCCAAATACACGATCTTGCTCTAGCTCCCCCCATAGTGTCATGTATAAGCTAAAAGCTCTACTACCTATTAACGGCTGATACAACATCGTTAATACTTTTCGGTCGTAATTATGCAGTAGCCCTTTCGCACTTACTTTATAACGATCAATCGGCAATAGCTCCATCCATGACTGTTTTTCCATTCTTGCTTTTCCTTTCTCTCATCCAATCTATCCTCTACTTCATTCCTTCTATCTTCATTATATAAATTCTTAGTGAAAAAGAGCTATTAGCTTTCGCTTCTAGCTCTCTTATCCTATTACTTACGGTATGTAAAGAGAATAAAATACAACTTCTACTCTCTTTCTTTTTGCAGTATATCTTTTAATTCTTCAATAAATACATTTAAATCTTTAAATTGACGATATACAGAAGCAAAACGTACATAAGCAACATCATCAATATCGCGAAGTTCTTCCATAACAATTTCACCAATCATATCACTTTTCACTTCTGATATACCTAAATTACGCAGTTCACGTTCCACGCTTTGTGTTACTTCTTCTAATTGTCTTAAAGATACTGGTCTTTTTTCACACGCTTTAATTAAACCGCGTAAAATCTTTTCTTTATTAAACTCTTCTCGTGTGCCTTCTTTTTTAACAACGATAAGAGGTGACTCTTCTACCCTTTCAAAGGTCGTAAAGCGACTTAAACAACTTTCACACTCTCTTCTTCTTCGAATAGAGCGCCCCTCGTCTACCGGACGCGAATCTAACACTCTTGTACCATTATGAGAACAGGATGGACAACGCAATTCATTCACTCCTTTACACTATACTCTTTATTTTTCTCTACTCAATTCACCTAAAATATATATACAATATTATATAACTCATTCTAACTCTCTTACCACTTTAAGTTTCAGCGCATCACTTTATCATCTCATACTTAAAAATAAGATGGTATATAGGGCACTACCTCATTTGCAAGAGTCCAATGTATTCAACTAACGAGTACGTTATATTTTTCCTTTTTTATAAACTAAAAAAGAGGTGCATTATACACCTCTTTACATTTTAAATCAATTATGTTCTTTTTTAAAGAGCTTTTGTTTCTCTCTGCTTAATTTCGAAGCTACCAGTGCCTCGAGGAAGCTCGATGCTCTCACGCGTTTTCGCGTTTAAACCTTCTGCAATATATTCTGCAGCAACATTTGGATCAATACGATCCCCACAAGTATAAACATCAATACTTGCGTAACCGTGCTCCGGAAAGCTATGAATTGTTAAATGTGATTCTGAGATAATTACTACTCCACTTACACCTTGTGGTGCAAATTTATGGAAAGCAACCTCACGCACTTCAGCACCAGCTCTTAGTGCTGCATCCACAAATAATTGTTCAATATACGGCATGTCATTAAGCTTGTCGAAATCGCAATCCCAAAGTTCAGCGATCACGTGACGACCCATCGTATCCATAGTATCCATTCTACAGTTCCCCCTTGTAAATTTATTCTAACTGTTCGAATTGAAAACTAATTTGCAATTTGGCTTGCTCCACTACCACGGGGGAAAGTTAGTCCAGAGAGGTCCTAACCCTTTAAGTAGTGACTACGTACCTCAGCTCTTAAGTTTACGAGTGTTAGTATACTTTGTTTATTTTCATTTTGCAACAACAGTTTTTTCGATTTTCTGTCATATTTTCCTCTTTACTTTTCCCTAAAAAAAATAAACGATTCACAAATGCAGTAATCACAACGTTTCGTGGTATGTCCACTTTTTAAAATATACTTATATAATTTTTTTCCTTTTCAGAAAAAAATAAAAAAAGAGGGCAAATATTGCCTTGCCCTCTCCTCCCTTATTCACTTAAATGTGTTGCACATTTTCTTGTTTCGCTAACTCTTCAACAACTAACGTTACAAGATCTACAACACGACGAGAGTAGCCCCACTCGTTATCATACCAAGCAAGTACTTTCACTTTACGATCACCCATTACCATTGTAGATAAACCATCGATAATAGCTGAATGTGTATTTGTATTAAAGTCGATAGATACTAAAGGCTCTTCGCTGAATTCTACAATACCTTTTAACGCACCGTTTGCAACAGTTTTGAATGCATCATTAATAGCTTCAACTGTCACATCGCGTTTTACATCTACTACTAAGTCAACAAGAGACACGTTTGGTGTTGGTACACGAAGTGCCATACCATGAAGTTTTCCGTTTAAGTGCGGAAGAACTTTTGCTAGCGCTTTCGCAGCACCTGTCGTTGTCGGAATGATTGATTGTCCGCAAGCACGTGCTCTTCTTAAATCTTTATGTGGGTTATCAATATTTTTTTGGTCATTTGTATAAGCGTGAACTGTCGTCATTAAACCGTTTTCAATTCCAAACTGCTCATCTAACACCTTCACAACAGGCGCTAAACAGTTTGTTGTACAAGATGCATTTGAAATAACAGTATGTTTTGTAATATCTAATTGGTCTTCGTTCACACCAACTACAATTGTTACATCTTCATTTTTACCAGGCGCTGTTAAAATAACTTTTTTCGCTCCAGCTTCAACGTGAAGAATTGCTTTTTCTTTTGAATTAAATTTACCAGTTGCTTCAATTACAACTTCAACACCTAAATCTGTCCAAGGCAATTCCTTTGGATCGCGGTTGTTTAAAAGGCGAATCATTTTTCCATCAACTAATAAGTGATCTTCAAATGCTTCTACTGTTCCGTCAAACTTGCCATGAACTGTATCATATTTAATTAAGTGTGCTAACGTTTCAGATGGATAGCTTGCATTGATTGCTACAATTTCGAATGCGCTTTCTTTTATTGCTTGACGAAATACCATTCTCCCAATACGTCCAAATCCATTAATTGCCACACGAGTCATAATATGTTATCCCCCTTGAATGCGTTATACTATTTATCTCCAATCCCAATAATAGTATAACACAAAAAGGAGATATGTCACTAAGCATTTTCATTAATTTCACAATTTTTTAGTCAATAATGTTCCACTTCTTTAAAATTACCTGCAATTGTGTTTTCGTTCCCATAATTGTGCCATCATTATTTATCACTTCATCTGCATTTTTCACTTTTTCTTCTAACGGCATTTGAGATTGAATACGAGCTGTTGCTTCTTCTTCTGAAAAGTTATTTCGTTTCATTAAACGTTCTAATTGCGTATGCGGCTTAACCGCTACAACTAAAATGCGGTCAACGAGACTTGTTAATTTGCTTTCAAATAAGAGAGGAATATCTAACACAACCGCTTGCATACCTTCTTTTATGTACATTTCCTTTTTCCTATTCATTTCCTCACGCACTGCAGGATGCACAATTTTATTTAACTGCAATCGTTTTTCTTCATTATAGAAAATGATGCTTCCCAATCTTGGACGATCTAGTTCCCCATCTTGTTGTAACACTTCCGCTCCAAACACTTCTACTATTTTGTTATATGCTGGTTTTCCTTGTTCTACAACTTCTCTTGCAATAACATCTGCATCAATAACTGGTATACTTAGCTCACGAAACATTTCTGATACCGTACTTTTTCCGCTTGCAATGCCTCCCGTTAATCCAATTACTACTGTCATAATAATCCTCCTCATAATAAAAGGCGCGAAACCAATGTTCCACGCCCATACTTACATTTTCCAAATTCCAATTATAATGAGTAATACCCCAGGCAGGAATGTAAATTTTTGTAACCACTTCATATTCGATAAAACCGTTCCAAGTTTCATTCCAATAAATAAAAACAAAGAACTCATAATTGCAACTAATATCGCCATCATAGCAGGTGCATACCCTAATAAAGATGCACCAATTCCGGCACCAAATGAGTCTACAGAAAGAGCGATACCAAGAAGCAATGCCTCTCCTGCAGAAATGGTGCCTGATTTATCAAAATCTGCTACAGTCGGTTTCCGTAAAATTTGAATCACTAGCCCTAGCGAGGCAATCTCTAATTTCCAGACCTTCTCCTCTTGCTTCGGTTCTTCTTTTTTCTCACTTCGAAAAAATTGATACAATACCCAAATCCCTATTCCAATAAGAACAAGCCCACCGATACGCGTTGCGATAACAGGTGAAAATACTTTCGCGATCATATGTCCAATTCCCATTGAAACAAGCATAACAGCCGCTGAACACATTCCGATAATTATAATTGATCTTAGTGGAATTCTTACGCTTCTTAAACCATATGTTAGCCCTACACTACAGCTATCTAAGCTTAATGTAAAAGCTAATAAAATAAGAGATAAATAAAGGTACATCGGTAAGCTCCTCCCTTATACATAGCTCTGCTGTATGTATATGACAAATGCCTATCCGATGTTATCTCTTTTCTATATTCTCGGCTGACAAATTGGGCAGTAATGCGTTCCTCTTCCGCCAACAACTGTTTTTTCTAATATCGTACCGCAAGTTACACACGGTTCTCCTTTTTTTCCGTATACATTTAGGAGTTCTTGGAACGAACCAATTTGCCCTTGTGAGTTGATATACGTTCGAATTGTACTTCCGCCACGCTTCACTGCTTCGCCTAGCGTTGTAACGGTAGCCTCATAAATTCGCTCAATTTCTTCTATTGTCAAAGACGAAGCTTCTCGTTCCGGATGAATTTGAGAACGGAATAAAACTTCATCTACATATATATTTCCAAGCCCTACTAAAAGACGCTGGTCCAATAGCACAACTTTTATTTTACGATTTGTCTTTTGCAATCTTTCTTGTAAATACTGTGGTGTCAATTCAGCATCAAACGGCTCCGGACCTAAGTCAGCAAGAGGCATTTGGTTCATCTCTTCACCTTTCTTAAAGAGATGCATCGTACCAAACTTTCTCACATCTTTATAATGTAATTCAGTTCCATCTGTAAATAAGAAACGGACGTGCGTATGTTTATCAATCGGCTCATCCTCTTGATGTAGTAAAAACTTACCTTCCATACGCAAATGTGAAACAATAACATAATTTGTTACATATAGAAGCAAAAACTTTCCTCTTCGCTTTATATTTTCAATCTTCTCGCCTTTTAGCATTTCTTTAAAGATTTCTGCATCATCCGGTCGTTTCACTATTTTTGGATAAGTAACAATAACATCTTCAATCGTTTTTCCTGTCACAAGATTTTCAAGTGTCCGTCTGACGTTTTCAACCTCTGGTAATTCAGGCATTTCATCACTTCCTTATTTTGCGTCGTACCAAGTTGGACCGTAAGAATAATCAACTTTCAGCGGAACTGCGAGTTCAATTGCATGCTCCATTACTTCAGGTACAAGCTGCTCTAATTTTTCAATTTCTTCTTTTGGTGCTTCAAATATTAATTCATCGTGTACTTGCAGAAGAAGACGCGCTTGTAATCCTTCTTCTTCTAAACGATCTGCCATAATAATCATCGCTTTTTTAATTATATCTGCTGCAGTACCTTGAATTGGTGTATTCATCGCTGTACGCTCAGCGAAGCTACGTAAATTGAAATTACGACTCGTAATTTCTGGAATATAACGGCGACGATTTAATAATGTAGCCACATATCCTTTTTGTTTCGCATCTTTTACGATGTCCTCCATGTATTCTTGTACACCAGGGAAACTTTCTAAATACTTTTCAATAAATTCCGCTGCTGCTTTTCTTGTAATTCCTAAGTTTTGTGAAAGACCATAATCACTAATACCATACACAATTCCGAAGTTAACAGCTTTCGCTTGTCGTCTCATATTTGAAGTTACTTCATCTTTTTCAACGCCAAATACATCCATAGCTGTTTTCGTATGAATATCCATGTCATGCTGGAATGCTTCAACTAGCCCTTTATCATTTGCAATATGAGCTAATACACGAAGTTCGATTTGTGAATAATCAGCCGCATACATAATCCAACCTTCTTCTGATGGAACAAATGCCTGACGAATCTTTCTTCCTTCTTCTAATCGAATCGGGATATTTTGCAAGTTCGGATCCGTTGAACTTAATCGACCTGTTTGCGTTAACACTTGATTAAAGCGAGTATGAATTTTAGATGAATCTTCATGTACAACTTTCAGTAAACCTTCAATATAAGTTGAATTTAGCTTCCCTAATTGACGATAATGTAAAATGTTTGGAATAATTTCATGGCGATCCATAAGCTTGTCTAATACATCAGCTGACGTAGAATAACCTGTTTTCGTCTTTTTAATAACCGGTAAGTTTAAGTTCTCAAACAGAATTACACCAAGCTGCTTCGGTGAATTAATATTAAATTCTGTTCCCGCAAGCTTATAAATTTCCTGTTCCATTTCCTTTAATCTACCTGCGAGTTCTTCTCCCATATTACGAAGACGCTCCGTATCAACTTTTACACCTTTTACTTCCATATCAGCTAATACACGCGCAAGTGGCAATTCTAACTCTGTAAACAGTTCATATTGCTCATTCTTCTTTAACTCTTCAACGAATGTTTGCTTTACATCATATAATACATGCACTTTACGAGCCACATGCTCCGCTACTACTTCTAACTCTGGAACAGCACGCTTCGCACCTTTTCCGTAAACTTCTTCATCTGATTTCACAGCATGCGTTTCTTTCATTTTCGCTACAGTACGGAAATCTTTATCTGTATCAGCCGGGTCAAGTAAATAAGCAGCGATTAATAGATCAAAGTCAATCCCTTGCATATCTATCCCATTCCATTTCAGTGCAACGATTGCTCGCTTCGCATCAAATGTATGCTTTCTCATTTCTCCATTTGCAAGCCATGCTTTAAATGCATCCGATGCAAGAGCAATATCCTTCTGAATAAAGTAGCAACCATTTTCATTTTGAATACCAAAGCCTTGAATGTCCGCCTTATGATAATTATCTTCTTGCACTTCAACAATAAGTGCACTATCTTGCTGAAGCATTTCTTCTGTAACTTCTTCCACAATATCAAATGTAATATCATCTAATTCAGCTGGAGCTGTTTCTTCTGGCGTAACGCCTAATTTATTTAAAAGAGATGTAAATCCTAAACTCTCAAACATTGGAATCACATCACTTGCTTCATATCCTTTATACGCCATATCATCCACATGAACTGTAATCGGTGCATCTGTAATAATAGTCGCAAGATCTTTACTCATAAGAGCTTGTTCTTTATTTTCTTCTAGTTTTTCTTTTAATTTCTTCCCGCTTACTTGATCTAGATTTTCATACACTTCTTCAACCGTTCCAAACTGTGTTAACAATTTAATCGCCGTTTTTTCACCAACTCCTGGTACACCCGGAATATTATCTGATTGGTCTCCCATTAAACCTTTCATATCGATAATTTGCTTTGGTGATAAGTTATATTTTTCAAATAAAGCTTCTTTCGTATATTCATCTACTTCCGTAATCCCTTTTCGCGGAATACATACAAGCGTGTTATCAGAAACAAGTTGAAGTAAATCTTTATCTCCTGAAATAACTTTTACACTTGCTCCTTGTTCACTCGCTTCTTTTGCTAGCGTTCCCATAATATCATCCGCTTCATAATTTTCTAATTCATAACGCGGTACGTTGAATGCATCCAGCATCTCACGAATAAACGGGAACTGCTCTGATAATTCAGGTGGAGTCTTTTGACGTCCTCCTTTATACTCACTATACGTTTTATGACGGAAGGTTGTTTTGCCTGCATCAAACGCCACTAACATATGAGTTGGCTTTTCTTCCTCTAATATTCTCATTAACATCATTGTAAAACCGTAAATTGCGTTCGTATGTATACCTTTGTCGTTATTTAAAAGCGGTAGTGCAAAGAAAGCACGATACGCGATATTATTACCATCTACTAATACGACCTTTTTTTCCAAAATTGAAACCTCCCCATACAAATTTGAAATGATTTTTTTCACAGAAAAAAACCGTTCCTTTCTTCTCTCTATATTAACATGACTAATAGAGAGAAGAAAAATAACGGTTATTTTCTTTCATATATAAAACAGACTTATATTGGCATAAAGGGAAGTGACGAGAACAGCTTAACTATTCTCGTCCAAAATTACTCCTTGGATGAAGGGGTTTTCATGTATTATATTAACAGAGCTTTATTAATATTTAATTAAGCCATTGTTAATATATTGTAAACATCCTTCATCCTATTTTTCAGTTGCTGATTTTGGTAAAACAACTGTAAATGTTGTCCCTTCCCCAACTTCACTATCCACTGTAATTGTACCGTGATGCGCCTCTACTAAATGCTTTACAATTGATAATCCGAGGCCTGTACCACCAGTATTTCTACTTCTCGCTTTATCCACTCGGTAAAAGCGTTCAAAAATACGCGGAATTTCCTCTTTACTAATACCAATTCCAGTATCCGATACTTTTATATAAGCATTATACTTATCTTCCGCTAACTCTACTGAAACAACGCCTCCAGCCGGTGTATATACGATCGCGTTATTTATTAAATTAATAAAGATTTGTTTCAAACGACTTGGATCTCCAATAACAGAAGCACGTTTTAATACATTCACTTGTAAAGAGATTTCTTTTTCTCCTGCTTTATTATCAAGCACCATATGAATATCTTCAAGCAGCCCCTTCATGTCAACGGTTCCCATATTTAATTTAAATCCTTGTTGTTCGATCTTTGACAAATCTAATAAATCTTCAATTAATCCTTGCATGCGCTCACTTTCTTTTAAAATAATGTGCAAGAAATGTTCGCAGAATTTTTTATTATCCATCGCTCCGTCTAAGAGTGTTTCTGAAAAACCTTTAATAGAAGTAATCGGTGTCTTTAATTCATGAGAAACATTCGCTAAAAAGTCTTTTCTCATTTGTTCTAATTTCTTTAACTCTGTTATGTCATGGAATACGAGAACAATCCCTTTCCATTCATGGTTTGTCCCGATAATCGGCGCTCCATATACTTCGAAATGCTTCCGCTCAATTCCAAGTGGCAATAACATTTGTTTACGCACTTTCACTTCTGTCATAAAGATTTCTTCTACAAGCTCAATAATTTCTGTATGATGAAACGATTCATAATATAAGCGATCTAAATATTCTTCATCTGTTACGTGGAAAGTTTCCTTATAAGAGCGGTTTACAAGGTTTATATACCCGCGGCTATCAATTAAAATCATTCCGCTTCCCATATTTTCAATTAACGTATGCAGACGATCTTGCTGCATTTCTTGTTCAAGTGTCATCTCTTGTAAGTTACGAGCTAAAATATTAATCGCTTTACTCAGCATTCCTGTTTCATCCGAATGACTTTCGTATGCACGTGCTTTATAATTACCCTTTGCCAATTCAATTGCAACTTTTGTAACCGATTCAATCGGCCTAATATATTGCCCTGTAATTTTCATACCTAAAAATACAACTACGAGACAAGCAATAACAAATCCGATAATTAATAATCCCCACGTTTTTTGATGTACGTCTCTTAAAGGATCGATTGTACTTTTCACCAAAACGTATCCTTGTTTTCCTTCTACATCTTGAACGAACACCGTATGATAAAATTCATTCTTTCGATCTGTCTCTTTCGTAATCACTTTACTTCGTTGTTTTGCCACTTCCGAAGAAAGTTCTTTAATCGTTTCTGGACTAAATGCCAATTCTTGTCCTTTTCTATATTGAACTTTCTTTTTTTCATCCACAAATACGATAGAAGCTGGTATTTTTTCTTCTAACTTTTCAAATACGTATGGATTTTTTAAGACATTATCAAAACCTTGCTCTTCTGCTAACGCCGCAACATACTCTGTCTCTTTTACCATTCTCTCTTTAGCATGATCTATATAGTAGTTTTCAAACACAGTTTCTAGCAATAAACCTAGTCCAACTAAAATAAATACAATAAGAGAAACAAATGTAAAAAGAAGCCTGGAACGAAATTTATTCATTCCCTTTTGGCTCCTCTAATTTATATCCTAAACCACGTATCGTTTTAATGTACGTCGGTTTTTTCGTATTTTGTTCAATTTTATCGCGCAAATGGCTAATATGAACATCAACAATTCGCGTATCACCAGCAAAATCATAATTCCATACAGCACTTAATAATTGATCACGAGTCAACACGCGACTTTTATTTTTCGCAAGATACACAAGTAGTTCAAATTCTTTTGGTGTTAATTCAAGCTTTCTTCCTTGGAAATAAGCCTCATAAAACTCCGGTAAAATTTTAAGTTCTGCAATTGTGATGCTATCTTCATCTGGCGCTTCTGCAACTTGTTCTTCTTGTTGTAATTTCGTGCGGCGCAAAATCGCCTTCACACGAGCAACAACTTCCCTTGGACTAAATGGCTTCGTCATATAATCATCTGCCCCAAGTTCAAGGCCTAGCACCTTATCAAACTCATCATCTTTTGCCGTTAACATTAAAATCGGCGTCATAACGCGCTGCAATCGTAATTCTTTACACACTTCCATACCATCCATTTTCGGAAGCATTAAATCTAATATAATTAAATCTGGGCGTTCTGTTGTCGCTTTTTGAAGCGCCATTTCTCCATCCATCGCTGTTATAACTTCAAACCCAGCTTGTTGTAAATTAAATTCGATTAAAGTTAAGATAAATTCCTCATCATCAACTACTAAAATACGATTGTTCATTCTTTTCCTCCAAGTTATAGACTTGAAACCTTCTTCATCCTAGTATTTTCCCCGTTATTCTCATCATACTAGAAAACAAGGTCCCTCTCAATATAATTGTCTATTCATGGAGATCGTTTGTGTAGAATTGAGAAAATAGAAGTAATTACGATTCACCTGCAACTACACAGGATTTTGCCAAACTTTATAGATTACTCTCTCTTCTTTAAAGCTCACTTCCGTATGAACTATAAAATCTTGATTTTGTGCTAGGAAAAACGAAAGAGCATACGCTATTTTATAATCCGGTGTTTCATATCCATCAAATACTCTCCCGTACATTTCATTCGCAACCCCGTCTGCCCACACTTCAGCTTCTCTTACCGTTTCAAAGATAACGTTTTCTCCTTTCCACCTCATCTTAAAGAATCACTCCTTCCATTGACTTAAATTATCAAATTATAATATAGTAAATATTGTTAATCCAATAATCCGAATATAAAAAGGGGTCTATTATGCGACTATTACTACCTATTTTAACTTTAGTAGTAACATGTTTCCTTACTTTTAACGTACCGAGCTGGGATACGATTAAAACGGGGTGCTCAGAATTTGCTGAAGGGTTCAAAGAAGGATTTTTCAACTAAAAATAGCGCTAGCATCCTTATTCAAGGTATGCTAGCGCTATTCATATTTTCATCTTTTAAAAATTATCTAATGCTTTTTCCATAATGGAAACAGATTTAAAAGGCGGCGTGACTGTTAACGAACCTTTTACAACAGTTTCTCCTTTTTCATCATGAGCAGATACAAGCATATCAATTGTATGTTCCTCCTCAGAAACAGCCACAACTTCAAAGTGGATTTGTAACGTTTCATAATGGTGAACATGCTTCACGAACGTAAGGTCCTTCCTAGTAATATGACTTCCTGGACCCGGTAAATATTTCGTAACTGCCGTTGTAATCATTCCCGTTAGCATAATGCTTGGTACAATCGGCTTTTCATACGGAGTTTGGGATGCGTAATCATGCTGAATATATAATGGATTGGCATCATTCGTTAACCCTAAGTACAATAACAAATCTTTATCCTCAATTTTTTCAGTGATAGATAATTTCTCTCCTACTGTAATTTCATCCATTTTACGACCAATTTGAATTTTTTTCTTTAACATGTTACAACCCCCTCCGATTTTTTCACCTTATTATCCTACTAAAAGCGATACCTTATCCGAAATTTACTATGATGAGGGCAATGTATAGTATAAATCTATAGTTTCATTATAGGATACTATAAATGATAGCGTTTTCATATTATTTCAAAAAAACAATTCGGTAAATAGTAGAAAAAGATTCGGAATCCCGAATCTTTTTCACTACTATTCAATTATTAAACAAGAACTTTCATTACGTTACGTACAGATTCTACAGAGTGATCTAACGCTTCTTTTTCATCTGCAAGAAGTTCTAATTCAATAATTTTTTCAATTCCGTTACCACCTAGAATTACTGGTACCCCTAAGTAAAGGTCACTATAACCATACTCACCTTCAAGGTACGCAATAGCTGGTAATACACGGCGTTGATCTTTTAAGATTGCTTCTGTCATTTCAACTAAAGAAGCTGCTGGTGCGTAATATGCACTACCGTTTCCTAATAAGCCTACAATCTCACCGCCACCTTTACGTGTACGTTCTACGATTGCTTCTAAACGCTCTTTCGGAATTAACGTTTCTAACGGAATACCACCTGCATAAGAATAACGCACAAGAGGTACCATGTCGTCACCGTGTCCACCAAGAACAAATCCTGTAATGTCTTTCACAGAAAGATTTAATTCTTGTGCGATGAATGTACGGAAACGAGCTGTATCTAATACGCCCGATTGGCCAATTACACGCTCTTTCGGGAATCCTGCTTCTTTAAATACAGAATATGTCATTGCATCAACTGGATTTGTTAACACAACAATAATTGCATTTGGTGAATGTTTTGCAATGTCGCGCGTAATACTTTTCATAATTTTAGAGTTCGTTGCTACTAAGTCATCACGGCTCATACCAGGCTTACGTGCAATACCTGCTGTAATAACGACAACGTCAGAATCAGCAGTATCTGCGTAATCAGATGTTCCAATAATGTTAGCATCAAAACCTTGTACTGGGCTCGCTTCTAACATATCTAACGCTTTCCCTTTTGTTGGATTTTCCAGTTGTGGAATGTCCACTAATACAACATCTGCAAGTTCTTTTTGTGCTAATAAGAATGCCGTTGTTGCTCCTGTAAATCCTGCACCGATGACTGAAACTTTCTTGCGTTTGATTGTCATAATTTACCCCCCGTTTTAATTATGCGTTTTTGATTATCGCTACATCCATGTTTTTAATAAGCTCATTAGCAAACTCAGAACACTTCACTTCTGTTGCGCCTTCCATTAGGCGAGCGAAGTCATATGTTACTACTTTTGATGCAATTGTTTTCTCAACTGAATCTGTTACTAATTTCGCTGCTTCATTCCATCCTAAGTGTTCTAATAATAATACACCTGAAAGAAGAACTGAAGATGGGTTTACTTTATCTAAACCTGCATATTTTGGAGCTGTACCGTGTGTAGCTTCAAAGATAGCATGTCCAGTCACATAGTTAATGTTTGCACCAGGTGCAATACCAATTCCACCTACTTGTGCAGCAAGTGCATCAGAGATATAGTCACCATTTAAGTTCATTGTTGCAACAACATCGAACTCACGTGGACGAGTTAAAATTTGTTGTAAGAAGATGTCTGCAATAGAATCTTTTACGATGATTTTTCCAGCCACTTCAGCGTCTGCCATCGCTTTATTTGCTGCATCTTTACCATCTTTTTCAACAATGCGATCATATTCAGCCCAAGTAAATACTTTGTCGCCGAATTCTTGTTCCGCTACTTCGTAACCCCAGTTTTTGAAAGCACCTTCTGTAAATTTCATAATGTTTCCTTTATGAACTAATGTAACAGAAGAGCGTTTTTCATTAATTGCATATTGAATTGCAGCACGAACCAGACGCTTTGTCCCTTCTTCTGAGATTGGTTTAATACCAATACCAGATGTTTCTGGGAAGCGGATTTTATTAACACCCATTGCTTCTTTTAAGAAAGCAAGAACTTTTTCTGCTTCTGGAGATCCTTGTGCATATTCAATTCCAGCATAAATGTCTTCTGTATTTTCACGGAAAATAACCATATCAGTATCTTCCGGACGTTTTACAGGTGAAGGAACACCTTCAAAATAACGAACTGGACGTAGACATACATATAGATCTAATTCTTGACGAAGTGCTACGTTTAGAGAACGAATACCACCGCCAACTGGAGTTGTAAGTGGACCTTTAATTGCGATTAAATATTCGCGAATTAAATTTAAAGTTTCTTCTGGTAACCACTCGCCTGTTTGGTTGAATGCTTTTTCCCCTGCAAGCACTTCTTTCCAAACGATTTTCTTCTCACCATCATAAGCTTTTTCAACTGCTGCTTCTATTACGCGAGATGCAGCTGCCCAAATATCAGGACCAATTCCATCTCCTTCAATAAATGGAATAATCGGATTGTTTGGTACATTCATAACACCATTAGTTACAGTAATTTTTTCACCTGTCGTCAATGTGATAACCCCCATGTTTGAAATTTCATATGTATGAAACTGAGGGAATAACCCCTCAGTTCAAACCGTTAGTCAAATTAAAATATTCTAATCATTACATCTTTCCGAAAAAATCAGACTTTTGAAAGCGTATTTTCACTATCGAAATAGTGTTTTTCGCTTATCTTTGTGCGATTGGAACATACACTTGATGCGTTGGTCCATTATAATCAGCACGCGGACGGATTAAACGGTTGTTTTCATATTGTTCTAGAATATGAGCTAACCAGCCTGACATACGGCTAATTGTAAAAATAGGTGTAAATAAGTCATGGTCAATTCCTAAACAATGGTATACAGAAGCTGAATAGAAATCGACATTTGGTGGAAGACCTTTTTCTTTTGTTACAATGTCTTCAATTTTGATAGACATATTATACCATTTGTCTTCTCCTAAAAGCACGCATAATCTCTTAGACATTTCACGTAAGTGTTTTGCACGTGGATCACCTTGCTCATACACACGGTGGCCAAAGCCCATGATTTTCACTTTATTTTGAAGAGCATTATGAATATATGACTCTACATTTTCTTCTTCGCCAATTTCAGTTAACATCTTCATTACATTTTCATTTGCCCCACCGTGAAGAGGACCTTTTAATGCACCGATTGCTGCTGTAATACCAGAATATACATCTGACAGTGTAGCTACGCAAACACGTGCAGTAAATGTAGAAGCGTTTAACTCATGATCTGCATGAAGTACAAGTGCCTTATCAAAAGCTTCAATTTCAACTTCATTTGGCTCGCGATCATTTAACATGTACAAGAAGTTTGCAGCTAATGATAAATCTTTTCTTGGCTCAACAATATCTAAACCTTTACGGATTCTCGCGTAAGCAGCAACTAAAGTTCCCACTTGAGCCTGTAATTTAACCGCTTTCAAATAATTGGACTTTTCATCCATAATTTCAGCGCTCTCATCGTATAATGATAGCATGGAAATTGCAGTTCGTAAAACAGACATCGGATGTGCAATTTTTAAATCTACTTGTTTCAAATATGTTAAAATCTCACCTGGAACTTTATAGTATTCAGATACAATTTCATTAAATTCCGCTAGTTCTTTTTCATTAGGAAGCTTGCGGTGCCATAATAAGTACACTACTTCTTCAAACGTAGCATTCTCAGCTAAATCATCAATATTATACCCAACATAAGTTAATGTATCATCAATAATAGAGCTCACAGATGATGTTGTTGCTACTACCCCTTCTAAACCTCGAATAACAGTCATGACATTCTCTCCTTTTCCTGAAAATTCTCCCAACCTTGCTCCTTATATCTATTTGCTCCCCTTATGAATTATGAACGCCCGTTCACTCTTTAGGCAAGCAAAATGCACGATCATGCAAATTTGTTGCGATGTTCCCCTCTTATTGTCCATTGTTTACATGGAAAGCATGAGCGTGAATGTCTCCCCGAATCCTCACGCTCAAAACAACAAGTTAGTGAGGAAAATACATTCCGAAGAGTTTTATGATAAAAACAACATAAAACAATATCTTATATGGTTTAAAGTCTCTGCTGTTATGTAACTTTTCAAAGTTTCTAATCCTATTATAAACAATTATCTGACTTTTGTGAACAGAAAGAATTCAAAAATTTTATATTACTATAAAATTCCTTATTTAAACATTTGTATAATACTCATAACCGCATAGGCAATTCCAGCCCCAATTAACGGACCAACAGCAACCCCATTAAATAGCGCAACCGCTATAATTGTCCCAAAAACAAGTGCAGTTGTAATGTGAGGATCCGTTGTCAACAATTGTACGCCGCCTTTCGCTAACAAAGCGACCGCTACACCTGAAGCTAAAGCAATCCACGCATAATAAGATTTTGCTGCTTCTCCAAGTTGTTTAAAACCTATTTCCCCCGTCGCAATCGGTACGAGCACCGCTATTGTAATGACCGTTACACCTAGGTTAATTCCTTTCGTTTGTAGATAAGGAAAGACCTTATCTCCTAAAAACGTAAACTTCAATAAAAATAACACACCAATAGCCACAGTAAGCGATTGGTTTTTCGCAATAAGTCCTATAATAAGTAGTATGAATAAAAATAACGTTGACTGACTAATCATGTTTGCACTTCCTTTCTGAAAATAATGAACTCATTTCCAAACAAAAATACCTTTAAACCTATCGTTATACATGATATATCGATGCCTATTCAACATGAATCACTTCATTTTTTATGTATTTTAAAATGATAAATTGAGACTTTCACCATAAAAATTTAAGCATGTATACATTTTAAAAAACAGGCGTCTCTTCTTTCTTTTCTAATTAGAAACAGGTAAAATAAAAAGAAGAGAAAATGAAGTTTTTACCATATAGTAGAAGCATCAACACCAAGCTTTCACAGTCACTCACATACTGAAAAAGCAGGAAAAATCCATCATTCCACTATAACATAAAGTGAAACTTTAATCAGTGGGGCACACTCGTTATAAGTTGAACGAATTAGGATAATCCAAATTGGAATGGGAGGTATACATCTTTGAACCGAAACTTACTATATATGATATTGCGACTCATATTTGTCATTGTAGCAACGGTAGCTGGGTTCTATGTATTACTATACATGTCAGGGCTTATCTATCCTTTTATTATCGCTTTTGCATTTGCTTATTTGATTAATCCTGTCGTCAATTTCCTTAATCAAAAACTACAATTTCCTCGCGCACTAGCAGTACTCGTTAGCTTAATTCTCGTATTTGGAGCTATCGTTGGACTTGTTACATATCTTGTGACTGAAGCAATATCTGCCACAACATACTTACTACAACTTGTTACAGTAAAGTTTCCAGATATCGTTACATTCGCTCAGCAATTTGCACTTAATCATATTATGCCTCTCTACGATGATTTAATCTCTAAATTTAATCATCTTGGAGAACCACAGCGCTATACAATTACACAAAACATCCAAAACTTAGGAACAGAAGCAACAACACAAATGAAAGAACTTTTAACCGCCATTATAAGCGGGTTAACGAATTTCATTAGTGCACTGCCAACAACGTTAACTGTCCTTGTATTCATTTTATTAGCCACTTTCTTCATTAGTTACGATTGGCACCGTCTTGCTCAGAAAGCAAGAAATTTGCTACCGAATCGTGTACATGGATACGGAAAAACTATTTTTGTCGATTTAAGAAAAGCTTTGTTTGGTTTTGTGAAAGCACAACTTACACTCGTATCTATGACAACCGTCATTGTACTGATCGGACTTTTAATATTACGCGTACCATACGCCATTACTATTGCGATTATTACAGGAGTTGTAGATTTACTACCCTATTTAGGAACAGGCGCGGTCTTCGTTCCGTGGGTTATATACGTATTTTTCACTGGCGATACCGGATTCGCCATTGGCCTTCTCATTTTATACATCGTCGTGATTGTCCAAAGACAAATTATGGAGCCGAAAGTACTTTCATCTAACATCGGTCTCGATCCATTAGCAACACTCGTCGCTCTATTTGTCGGCTTTAAGCTTTTTGGCTTTTTAGGATTAATCATCGGTCCAGTCACCTTAGTACTACTTAATACATTACACAAAGCTAATGTCTTCCATGACTTGTGGAAATATATTAAAGGTTCACCTTCAAAATAACAGTTTCTAATTCATACAAAAAATCAAGCTATAATCAGTGGGAAATTCCCACTGATTATTCCTTTTACCTATTTTCCACACTACTCACACGCAACAAGAGAATTACCCAGAAACAGGATAATCCTCTTGTTTTTTTGCATAAAAAAACACATATTCTAGCTAAAAATACATTTTTATTCTATTTTACCTATAATTATTACTTACATTTATTACTTTTTATGTAAATGAATAAATATACAAAATAGCATAAAATAGGGCTTCAACTAACAATCACCACCTTTTATATGAATTCTTTACACCAATCGCTCCTTTATATACAAAAGCAAAACTTTAATTTGGCTGCATTTCGCACCATCTTATTCATCCAAATTAATAGCACTAAAAAATCACACGTTTAATCGAAGCACAACAAGAGTTCAAACGAAAATTATATAGCAAATATAATAAGCGGACGTTTTGTTCATCCCCCCACATCAAACACTTACGAGCATCCCAGCTTTGAGATAGAAATTCCACACCCCACAAATAACGCGGTAAAGCAAAGCTTCAATCAGAAAGTTCCTCCCCTCTTACAAGACAAAAAAATAGCACTTAGATCGTTATAATCTAAGCGCTACTTCTGAATGATAATAGTAGAGTTCTTTCTAAACTTCCATTCCATCCACTTCATAACAAGCGGCTTCAATAAAGCTCTCGTAATAGGGATCACGCAGATAAACCCTAGCACATCTGTCACATAACCAGGAAGCACTAAGAGAATACCTCCTACAAATACAAAAATACCATCTAGTACTGCCTCACCTGGCATTTCCCCTCTATTCAACTTAGATTGAATCTCTCCAAGCACTTTAAATCCTTGTCTTTTCGCCAAATACACACCTACTACACCTGTAAATACAATCATAGCGAACGTAGACCATAAACCTATTACATGACTTGATCCGATTAAGACCGTAATCTCAATCGCCGGTATTAAAATAAACAAGAATAGTAACCACTTCATAGTTCTACACCTCTCTCACAACTCACTTTTAACGCCCTCACAACGCCTATATACATCATATGAAATATAATACCCTTTCATATTAAAACCCATAACAAACAGCTTTTAAAAGCAATTCTAGGCGTTTTAAGCTAACTCTATCTCGTTTTTGTGTAAAAAAAAGAGAAGGACTCCGATCCTTCTCTCCGTATTACTTATAGCACTTCCGCATGTCCATTATAAACAATTCCGCGTGCTGCATCAACTGTTACTTCTTGGCCATTTTTTAAAGTTGCTGTTACGCCGTTTACACCAACGATAACAGGAATACCGATTGATACGCCTACAACAGCAGCATGGCTTGTTAAGCCACCTTCTTCTACAACTAAAGCAGCAGCTTTTTCGATTGCAGGAATCATATCTTTATCAGTGCTTGTTGTAACAAGGATATCACCTTCGTTTACGTTCGCTACAGCTTCAGCAGCTGTTTTTGCTACAACTACTTTACCTTTTGCAGCTTTACGACCGATTCCTTGTCCTTTAGCAACTTCTTCACCAACAACGTGGATTTTCATTAAGTTTGTTGTACCAGTTTCAGCAACTGGAACACCAGCAGTAATTACTACAGTATCTCCAAGGCCGATTAGACCTGCATCCATACCTGTTTGAATTGCTGTATCTAACATTTCGTCAGTTGAAGCTGCGCGCTTCTCAGCCATAAATGCTTGTACACCCCAAACAAGTGCAAGACGACGTCCTACTTGCTCGTCAGATGTTACAGCTACGATTGGAGATTTTGGACGGTATTTAGAGATCATTTTCGCAGTATGTCCACTTTCTGTTGGAGCTACGATTGCAGCTACATCAAGAGCAAGTGCTGTATGCGCAACAGATTGGCTAATTGCATCTGTAATTGTTGGAGTGAACTCTTTAATACGTTTTTTGAACATATCTTCGTATTGTAATGATTTTTCAACACGTACTGCAATGTTAGCCATCATTGTTACTGCTTCTACCGGATATTGACCAGCAGCTGTTTCACCTGAAAGCATGATTGCATCTGTACCATCGAAGATTGCGTTAGCTACGTCACTTGCTTCCGCACGAGTTGGACGTGGGTTACGTTGCATAGAGTCTAACATTTGTGTCGCAGTAATAACTGGTTTACCTAACACGTTACATTTTTTGATTAGACGTTTTTGTACTAATGGTACTTCTTCTGGTGGAATTTCTACACCCATATCACCACGAGCTACCATTAAACCGTCAGAAACTTCTAAGATTGAATCGATGTTGTCGATACCTTCTTGGTTTTCGATTTTCGGTACAATTTGGATGTATTGAGCGCCATGCTCTTCTAATAATTCACGGATTTCTAATACGTCAGACGCTTTACGTACGAATGAAGCTGCGATGAAATCAACTTTTTGCTCGATACCGAAGATGATATCTTTTACGTCTTTTTCAGTGATACCAGGAAGCTTAATGCTTACGTTTGGTACGTTAACACCTTTTTTATTTTTTACAGTTCCGCTGTTAAGAACTTTTGTACGGATGTTTCCATCAGCTTTTTCGATTACTTCTAGTTCGATAAGACCGTCATCGATTAGAATGCGAGAACCTGGGTCTACATCGTCATAAAGACCAGCATAAGATACAGAGAACTTCTCTGCAGTACCTAATACTTGCTCAGTAGAAAGAACTACTTCTGCACCTGTTACAAGCTCAGCTTGTCCGTCTACGAAGTCGTGAGTACGGATTTCTGGACCTTTTGTATCAAGTAAGATACCAACTGTTTTACCAGTTTTCTTTGAAGCTTCACGAATGTTTTTAATACGAGCTCCGTGCTCTTCATGGCTACCATGAGAGAAGTTTAAACGAGCAACGTTCATACCTGCTTCGATTAATTGCTCTAATTTTTCAATACTTTCACTAGCAGGACCTATAGTACATACAATTTTAGTTTTACGCATATTGCACCTCCGAAAATTATGAAACCGTTCCCAAATATCTGACATTACGCCGATTAGATGGATAATTCTTTAGATAATTGATACATATCTTTATCGATTGTATGCTTTTGAGCTAACGCTTCGATAATATCATGATCAACAAGTTTGTTATCTTGAATACCTACACAACGTCCACCTCTACCAGCAATTAATAATTCAACTGCTCTTGCGCCAAGACGACTTGCTAATACACGGTCTTGTGCACTTGGTGATCCGCCACGTTGTACGTGACCTAATACAGTTACACGAGTATCAAAGTTTGTTGCTTCTTCAATGTGCTTACCGATGTCAATTGCACTTCCAACACCTTCAGCTACAACGATAATACTGTGTTTTTTACCACGTTCACTACCGCGCTTCAGACGAGCGATAACATCATCCATGTCATACTCTTCTTCTGGAATTAAGATTGTTTCTGCACCATCAGCTAAACCAGCCCATAATGCGATATCACCAGCGTGACGTCCCATTACTTCGATAACATATGTACGTTCATGAGATGTAGCTGTGTCACGGATTTTATCAATTGCATCAATAACAGTGTTTAAAGCTGTATCGAAACCAATTGTGAAGTCTGTTCCAGGGATATCATTGTCGATTGTACCTGGTACACCAACACATGGGAATCCTTGTTCAGTTAATTTTTTAGCGCCTTGGTAAGAACCATCTCCACCAATAACAACAAGTCCTTCGATACCATGTTTCTTTAATTGCTCGATACCTTTTAGTCGTACTTCTGGGTCTTTAAACTCAGGACATCTTGCTGTATATAATTTCGTACCACCGCGGTGGATAATATCGCCAACAGAACCAAGTTCTAATTTTTCAATGTGACCAGAAATTAATCCAGCGTATCCATGGTAAATACCATATACTTCAATATCATGGAAAATCGCTTTACGAACAACTGCACGAATGGCAGCATTCATACCAGGTGAATCTCCACCACTTGTTAATACACCAATACGTTTCATTTGTACTCACCTCATAAAGATTATTTGCCTTATAATAAAATAACACGAAAAAATATAAAAACACAATGGAGAAGATGTGTCTTTTCATAATAAAAACGTGCATTCGCGAAGAGGAACGCACGCTTTTCTTATTTTATCCCAATGGAAGCGTTTGAAAACGAAACTTGCCCAATTTTCATATATTTTTCATAACGTTTTTCGATTAATTCATCTTTCGAAATTCCGTTTAATTGTTCAAAAGTTTTTCTAATCATTAAGTCTATATTTTCTGACTGTTTTAAAAGATTACGGTGAGCTCCACCTTTTGCCTCTGGAATAATTTCATCAATTACACCTAATTCTTTCAAATCTGCTGCTGTAATTTTCATTGCTTCTGCAGCTTCCTTTGCTTTTCCTGCATCTTTCCAAAGAATTGCCGCTGCACCCTCTGGTGTAATAACAGAATAAGTGGAATTTTCTAGCATATGAATGTAATCTCCTACTCCAAGACCTAGCGCACCACCACTACCGCCTTCACCGATAACGATACAAATAACTGGTACCGTTAAACCTGCCATCTCAAATAGGTTGCGGGCAATAGCTTCACTTTGTCCACGTTCTTCAGCTGCTTTACCAGGATAAGCTCCCTTCGTATCGATGAAACAAATAATAGGACGATTAAACTTTTCCGCTTGTTTCATGAGACGCAGTGCTTTTCGATATCCTTCTGGATGAGGCATTCCAAAGTTACGGCGAATATTTTCTTTCGTATCTTTTCCGCGCTGATGCCCAATTACAGTTACAGGCATCCCTTTATATTTCGCAATGCCGCCGACAATCGCTGCATCATCGCCAAATAGACGATCTCCATGACATTCGAAAAAATCAGTAAATAAGTGCTCAATATAATCGAGCGTTGTCGGTCGTTCTGCATGACGAGCAATTTGAACACGGTCCCATACTTTTAGATTGCCGTATATATCTTCCTCTAAATTTTCTAGCTTTTCTTCCAAAATACGAATCTCCTCACTGAAGTCCATCTGGCTGTTTTTCGTATAGTCTTTCAGTTCACGAATCTTATTTCTTAGCTCAACAACTGGTTTTTCAAATTCTAGCTCTGCCATACAGCCATTTCCCCTCCTTGATGAACTTCTAAAATCTTGCGAAGCGATTCTCTCATATCATCACGATGCACCACCGCATCTAATTGACCATGATCTAGTAAGAATTCTGCCGTTTGGAAATCTTCCGGTAGTTTCTCACGCACCGTTTGTTCAATTACACGTCTACCAGCAAATCCGATAAGTGCACCTGGTTCTGCAAGATTATAATCACCAAGTGAAGCGAAACTCGCTGAAACCCCGCCCGTCGTTGGGTGAGTCATAACAGAAATAAATAAACCTCCTGCATTACTATGCTTTTTCAAAGCTACGCTTGTTTTTGCCATTTGCATTAAACTTAATATCCCTTCTTGCATACGGGCACCACCCGAAGCAGTAAAGATAATAAATGGAACTTGTAAGTCGTACGCCTTTTCAACCGCACGGGCGATTTTTTCTCCTACTACAGAGCCCATGCTCCCCATTCGAAAACGAGAATCCATTACTGCAACAACAACAAGCATGTCATCAATTGTTCCTTCACCAGTTACAACCGCTTCGTTCAATTCAGTCTTCTTACGATCGCTCTCTAGTTTCTCTTCATAACCTGGAAACTCGAGTGGATTTAATGAAACCATTTCTTTGTCATACTCACGGAATGACCCTTCGTCCAATATACTATCAAGACGTTCCCATGCATTCATAGGATGATGATATCCACAATTCACACATACTTTTAAATTTTTTAGAAGTTCTTTCGTATACATGATTTTTTTACATTCCGGACATTTTGTCATAACGCCATCTGGCACATCTTTTCGTACTTGTTCTGAAGGTATTGCAGCGTACTTTTTCTTTTTCACGAATAAATCTCTTAGCACAATTTGACCCCCTTCGTTGAGAGCTAAGGTTAGCGTAAGAAGAAAATGGGGCTAACACCAAAGTTTGATGTTAGCCTTATCTTCTCAATCTGTCTAATAACCTCACTCTTTACGTTTAACTTTAACCGCTACGCGGTAGAATGTTTGTCATAACGTGTCATGGTCATTTCGACAAATTTTATACATTACGAGTGAAACTGTATATTCTCTACTAATTCATCGTAAATTTTTAGTGCATCATTTTCTTGTTTTTCTTCCAAAGTAGCATAAAGCTTTCTATACATATCGATAGAATCTCTTGAAACTTTACAAGAAAGAGTTGCTACGTAATCATTTACGATCATCCAAATGCGATATAGTAAATAATTATCGACTTGTTCAATAAGTGTTTTAAAGAACGTTTGATGAAGCGTTGGGATTGAGCTTTCATTTTCTTCAAGTACTTGGTGTAATCTACTTAGTACTTTAGAAAACGTTTCTTTCGGTAAATTACATACAATTCGAATCATATCTTTCTCAAGCAATCGTTTTGTTTGTAATAAATCACGAATTGTTTTCTCATCTTGCAGTAAGAACGGAGCAATTAATTGTACAAGACCGTTATCATAAAAGTTTCGAATAAACGTCCCTTCACCACGTCTCGTTTCAATCAATCCTACCAGTTCTAAAGCACGCAATGCTTCTCTTACAGAGGAACGTCCTACGTTTAAACGTGAACTTAACTCGCGCTCAGACGGCAAACGATCCCCCGCTACCAATCCATCCTCTTCCATAATGGAACGAATTTTTTTTACAATTTCGAGATATACTTTTGTATTTGATGATGTCAATGGAAATTCCTCGCTTATTCTTTACCAATCAGCGCTAATTGTTTTGTTTTTTCAGCGATCTCATTTGGATCTACTTGACGGCGAGCTACTCCTGTCTCCATTGCTGCTTTTGCAACGTAAGCTGCTACTTGAGGCGCTACACGCGCGTCAAATGGTGCCGGAATGATATAGTCTGCATTTAACTCGTCTTCTGCTACAAGCTCAGCAATAGCCTGTACAGCTGCCATCTTCATTTCTTCGTTAATTTGTGTCGCATGTACGTCAAGTGCACCGCGGAAAATACCAGGGAACGCCAGTACATTATTTACTTGGTTCGGGAAGTCAGAACGACCTGTTCCAACAACAGCTGCGCCCGCTGCTTTTGCCAATTCTGGCATAATTTCTGGAACTGGATTTGCCATTGCAAAAATAATCGCATTGTCATTCATTGTACGAACCATCTCTTCCGTTAATGCACCTTCTGCAGATACACCAATGAATACGTCCGCACCTTGTACAACATCAGCTAAAGAACCTTCTATACGATTCTTATTTGTATATTTTGCAACTTCATCCTTCACCGGATTCATACCTGTAGGACGACCATCATAGATTGCCCCTTTACGGTCACACATAATAATGTCGCGTACACCATAGCGATATAAAAGTTTAATAATTGCAATACCTGCTGCACCTGCGCCATTTGCGACAACTTTAATGTCAGACATTTTCTTTCCAACTAATTTCAGTGCATTTACAAGACCTGCTACTGTTACGATAGCTGTTCCGTGTTGATCATCATGGAAGATAGGAATATTTGTTTCTTTTTTCAAACGCTCTTCAATAATGAAGCAGTTTGGTGCTGCGATATCTTCTAAGTTAACGCCGCCAAAAGTTGGCTCCATTAATTTTACAGTTTCAACAATTTTATCTACATCGTTTGTATTTAAGGCAATTGGGAATGCATCTACACCAGCAAAGCTCTTGAATAATACAGCTTTACCTTCCATTACTGGAAGAGATGCTTCAGGTCCAATGTTACCAAGACCAAGTACAGCTGTTCCATCTGTCACAACTGCTACCATATTTCCCTTCATCGTATATTCATATACCTTACTTTTATCGTCATAAATTTCTTTACAAGGTTCTGCAACCCCTGGAGAATATGCAAGACTTAAATCTTTTGCATTTTCTACTTTTACTTTTGATACAGTTTCTAATTTTCCTTGATGCACTTTATGCATGTGAAGTGCTTCTTCACGAAGTGTTGACAAACTATCCACTCTCCTCAAATTATTCTTGCTGATATCAATTTCTCCAAGTGGTCTGACCACGAACACTACTACTATAATAATCGAAGTGTAGGGAAATTGTCCATTATATTTTCACAACTACATTTTCTTCCCCGACAATTTTACGAAGTGCTCCTAAACATTCTTCACTTGGATGAATCGATAAACTTCGAGATAATTGTACCATTTTATGTTCCTTTTCATAATAAATTAGTACTTTCGCAAAACCTGAATAGTCGAACAATATTTTCGTAACCTGATTTAAAAGCTTTTTCTCATACTGAGACGGCAATTTCACGTAAACAGATGCATCTTTCTTTTCTTCATAAACATCCATTTCCTCTAGCGGATATAGTCCATTTACAATCCATTGCAGCTTATGATTTCTTAGCTCAATCATGCCGTCAACTAAAACAATTGCTCCTTCTTGTAACTTATCCGAGAAATGTATATACGTTTCCGGGAAGAGGACCGCTTCCATTTCATCATTTTGATCACAGAATGTAATAAATGCCATCTTTTGAAACTTTTTCGTACGAATCACTCTCACACTTGTTATATACACAATAGCTCTTTGTACTTTTTTCTTGTGTCGCATCGCCTGAGCGAGAGATGGAATTTCTAATTCTTTTGATAACTTTACATAATGCGCAGTCGGATAACTTGATAAATAAAAGCCAAGTGCTTCTTTCTCTTTATTTAGTTGTTCAATAAAAGATAGCTCTTCTCCTTGTACGTATTTTGATTTTGGAACAGCATCCCCTAAATCACGCGCGAGATTTGCGTACTCCAACGCCCCTTTAAGACTTTTCCATAAATTTGTTCTCGAAACACCAAAATCATCAAAACATCCCGACCAGACGAAAGCTTCTAAATTGCGCTCTGTTACAAACTTTGACGGCATACGGAGACAAAATTCAAATAAATCTTCGAACATTTTTTTCTCTCGTTCTTCTAATAATGCCGTCACTGTAGCCATTCCAATATTTCGAATCGAAAGTAAACTGTAACGTATCGCATTCCCCTCTATTTGGAAGTTGTAACCACTTTTTTGAAGAGACGGCGGCAAAACATGAAAACCCTTTCGCTTCGTTTCTCGTATATACTGTACAATTTTATCTTCATTTCCAATTGCACTTGATAATAGTGCCGTCATAAATTCCAGCGTATAGTTCGCTTTTAAGTAGGCAAGCTGATATCCGATCATACTGTAAGCTACAGCGTGACTTCGGTTAAAACCGTAATTCGCAAATCTTACAATTAAATCATAAATTTTCTCAGCAGACGTCTCATCGTAACCGTTTTGCAAACAACCTTGGACAAAATGCTTACGTTCCTGATCTAAAATATCACGATTCTTTTTACTCACTGCACGGCGCAGTAAATCTGCTTCACCAAGCGAAAACCCTGCTAACTTCGATGCAATTTGCATAATTTGTTCTTGGTATACAATGACGCCGTATGTTCTTTCTAAAATTGGCTTTAAATCCGGATGTAAATATTCAATTTTTCTTTTTCCATGTTTCGATTCAATAAAGGTCGGTATCTGTTCCATCGGTCCCGGTCTGTATAATGAGTTAACAGCTACGATATCTTCAAACTCATTCGGTTTTAACCCGCGAAGTACATTTCGCATACCACCTGACTCAAGCTGGAATACACCTGTTGTATCCCCTCTCCCTAATAATTGGAACGTCTTTTCATCTTGAAGAGGTAAGTTTCTTATATCGATTTCTTTCCCTGTTTTGTTCGCGATAAATTTTATAATATTTTCAAGTAACGTTAAATTACGTAATCCTAAAAAGTCCATCTTAAGCAACCCAAGTTCTTCTAGCGCATCGGCTGGATATTGCGTAACATAAACATCGTTATGTCCTTCTTGAATTGCTACACTGCCTGTTAGCGGTTCTTGACTCATAATAACGCCAGCCGCATGAATAGACGTATGACGTGGTAAACCTTCTACACGTTTTGCGATTTCAAACACACGCTCATGCAGAAGATTCCCTTGTATAAACTCACGAAGTGATTGTGATTCTTCATATGCATCTTTTAACGTTATACCAAGCTTTGATGGGATAAGTTTTGAAAATATATCAATATCTCGCGGCGGAAGCCCCATTACGCGGGCAATGTCTCTAATTGCCGCTTTTGCTGCAAGCGTACCAAACGTTACAATTTGCGCAACACGGAGCTGACCGTATTTATCTTTCACATAGCGAATCATCTCATCACGTCTTACGTCTGGAAAATCAATATCAATATCGGGAAGCGTCACACGTTCAGGATTTAAAAACCTTTCAAATAATAGATCGTATTCAATCGGATCAATATCTGTAATTTCTAATACGTATGAGACGAGTGAACCAGCTGCCGATCCACGACCTGGTCCTGTTAAAATATGATTTTCATGTGCATACTTCATAAAATCCCATACGATGAGGAAATAATCACTAAATCCCATACGAGAAATAACATTTAATTCATGATTTAAACGCTTTATATGCACTTCTTTCGGCGCACCATATCGTTTCCGTAAACCTTCTTCACAAACACGACGCAAGTATATATCACTCGTTTCATTAGACGAAACAGGAAACTTCGGAAGTTGATTTACATGGAACGGTATTTCTACTTGGCAACGCTCTGCAATTTTCATTGTATTTTGGATTGCTTCCGGCGCATGGGAAAATAGTGCTTCCATTTCATCCGATGACTTTAAATAATATTGATCTGTTTTCAGCCTCGGCCTATCTGGATCAGTCATTTTCGTTCCACTTTCAACAGATAGTAAACATTCGTGAACAAGTGCGTCACTTTGATTGATATAGCGCACATCGTTTGTTGCAACGACTGGAATATTAACCCTACTAATAAATTCAGGTATTTTCTCTTGTAAAAGCAACTCATCTTGAATCGCATGATGCTGCAAACTCATATAAAAATGGCCGAACATATTTTGATATGTGCGAGCTACTTCTTCAGCCTGACTCTCATTGTCTTCTAGTAATAATTGCTCAATTTCGCCATCTTTACCTGGTGAAATAGCAATTAATCCTTTCGCATAATGCGCAAGCCACTTCTTAGGAATACCGTCTTTGGATTTTGTCATAATACTGCTAGAAATCTTTAATAAATTTTGGTAGCCTATTTCATTCTCAGCAAGTAATACAAGTGGATAAGACCTTTCTTCTTCTTCACTAAAAATAGAAGCGGTTAATCCAATAACAGGCTGTATACCATGTTTCTTACATGCTTTATAAAACGGAATAACGCCATACATAACATTTTCATCCGTAATAGCCAGCGATGAAAAACCAAGTTCTTTCGCCCTGACTACAAGCTCATCAATTTTACAAGCACTTTTTAATAAACTAAAAACGGTTTGACATTGTAAATGCACAAACTTCACTGTTGTACCCTCTCTTTACCTATTTGACTACTTTTATTATAGGTGATGAGGAAAGCGGAAATCAAAACATACTTCTTATACTTTGTCCATATATATGAAGAAGAAAGGGGAATGACGATGGATGTAAGAGAACATACTTTTTTCTCTCTGCTTATTATTAGTTATTTTATTGCCTTTGGGGTTATACTTGGCGGTTCATTAATTGGTGGATTTGGTGCGTTTCTCATCGGAAAACCAGCTCTAACTTACATTAATCAATTCGCCCAAAATTTAAGAATTTGGGCACTCGTTGCAGCAATTGGTGGAACATTCGATACCTTTTATAGCTTTGAAAGAAGTTTCTTTGGCGGAGATATGAAAGATATCGTAAAACAAATTCTCCTTATTTTTTTCGCAACTGGTGGTATGCAAACAGGTCTCATTATTATTAAATGGCTAACGCAGGAACATGTATGAGAGTACCAAGTGCCAATACAGCAAAAAGATGGTACTTAGTATTAGCTGGTGCTGCTGTTGGAGGCGTGTTGAGCTGGTTTATTTTTTTGTACATATACGGTGTTTTTCAAGAAGAACAAGCTAGTAAAATAGCAGAACAAAGAGAAATTATAGAAAAACAAGAAGCAAAGCTCCACGTCCTTCTCGAAGATCAAGAAAAATTGAACACTGAAAACAAACGGCTCTTAACCATTCAAGAGATTAAAATAAAACTTATCAATCGAGAAAAATACGATTTAGACAATCTTACACTCGAAAATATGACTACATCTATCCATAATGATCTCCAGCATCTTTTAACGAAAAACATTCAAAGTATCGCAAAAAATAAAGACCTACTCAAAAAGGTAATCGAAAACAAAACGTACAAACATTACGATCGACTATACCGTTTTAAAGTCGATACAATATCTTTTGATACAGTGCTTGAAATTAGCATTACTATAGAAAAGGAAAAATAAAGAAGGAGGGCTTTAGCGCCGCTCCTTCTTTTCGTTCTAACATATAGTCCCTTATTTACAAATCTCACGTAAATCAGCAAAAAGACGATCCGCTTCTTCCCAAGAAGATGCCTTGGCACCAGAAGCCATCGGATGTCCTCCGCCGTTATATTGCATTGCCAATTTGTTTATAACTGGTCCTTTTGAACGAAGACGAACACGAATTACGTCGTCTTCCTCTAAAAATAGAACCCACGCCTTTAATCCATCAATATTGCCAAGCGCTCCAACAACACCAGATGCTTCAGAAGGAAGTACATCAAATTCTTCTAATACTTCTTTCGTTAATTTAATGTAAGCTGCTCCTTCTTCTACCATCGTAAAGTTTTGTAAAATATAACCGTTTAAACGAGCAATTTTTTCTTTTGTCTTATACATTTCATTGTATAAATCTGTGAATTTCACACCCATGTCAACAAGCTCACTTACGTAACGAAGTGTTTTTGCTGTCGTATTTGGGAATAAGAAACGACCTGTATCTCCAACAATTCCTGCTAAAATAAGGCGGGCTGCTTCTTTTGTTATTTTTAATCCTTTATCTTTTCCATAGTTATAAAACTCATAAATCATTTCACTTGTCGAACTCGCTGTCGTATCTACCCACGTAATATCTCCATATGGATCTTCATTTGGATGATGATCAATTTTAATTAACATCTTCCCTTTTGTATAGCGTTGATCGTCAACACGTTCTTGATTCGCAGTATCACAAACAATAACAAGCGCATTTTCGTATACACTATCTTCAATATCATCCATTACTCGTAAGTATGCTAACGACGGTTCATTGTACCCAACCGTATAAATATTTTTCTCTGGAAACGATTCTTTTAGAATTGTACCAAGGCCACCCTGTGAACCTAATGCATCTGGATCCGGACGCACATGGCGATGAATAATAATTGTATCAAACTCTTTAATTGCTCCTAAAATTTGCTCATGCATATGTATAATCTCCTTTTTAATCAACTTCTTCACTTTATCTCTCATTATAACGGAAAGTATTTCATACATGCGAACAATTGCTTTATAATAAAAGTTAGAAAGTTTAGATTTTTCTTTTTTCTCCACTATTTTTTTCATAAAACGATGGGAGTGTTCATTATGCCAGTATTAGTCTTCTGTATTATCGTCTCATTTATGTTGTATCTCTTCTACAAAACAAAATACTTTCGTACAAACCGCCCAATGGAGAAAGGTTGGCTCTCTGGAAAATCCGCAATGGCACTCGGTTCATTCGTCTTATTCTTCGGGATAAACCAATTCTTTTTAGAACTTTCAACCGCTCGTATTATCGTTGGTATCTTATTCGTTCTATTTGGTAGTGCAAGTGTATTTAATGGATTTCGCCAATACAAACATTTCTTACCATTAGCAGTTAAAGAAGCAGAAGTCTATGAAACAACGTAAAAAAGCATCAAAATTGTGATGCTTTTTTACGTCCTCTAACTTTTAAAATCATATATGCGACAAACGCAGATGGTATATTAAATGGGTTACCTTGTACGTGAAAATGTAATTGTTCTTCTCCAAAAGACATTTTTTCATATAGCTCTCGCTGAGATAATCCTGTCTTTTCCTTTTTTTCATGTAAACCTTGTAAATATAAATATTGGATCGGTATCATTACAAGAAAGTAAAATAGTGCGATACTACCAAAAAAGAGTACGGCTGACGACATAATGTATACCACCTTTCACAAATCCATTTTCTTACAATATAATCATAACACAATATACAACCAAATTAAATTACTATTCTGTCTTTTATTGCGTTACTTTTCCACTCCACCCCATACATATTTCACTAAAACTCTCATCTAAAATCATGCCTTTCAAATTTAAAACAACAAAAAAGATGGAACAAATCAAAACGATTTGTTCCATCTTTTTATTTATCAATTAACTGAACCATAAGTAATGCTTTTCCAACGACATTGCCCTCATGATGCACCTCTACATCAACCTTACCAAATTTACGCCCAATTTCTAATACTTTCGGATGAACGGACACAACATTATCAATTTGAACCGGCTTTACGAAATAAATCGTTAAGTTTTCAACAATTAAATCGCTTTTCTTTTGCGCACGAATGACGCGATTTGTCGCTTCTGTCACAATTGTTGCAAATACACCGTACGATAACGTTCCGATTGAGTTTGTCATTTGCGGCGTCACTGAAAATTGATATAGATGCTCATTTTTCGCTTCTTTTGGCGTCATAAATTGATTCGTTACAATATCATCAATTGTTTCTCCAACTTGTGGCTGACGTTGAATCATTTGCAGTGCCTGAAGTACATCTTGACGGCTAATGATACCTTGCAGTTTATTTCCTTCCTCAACGACAGGAAGTAATTCAATTCCTTCCCACACCATCATACGTGCCGCAGCTGCGACAGACATTTTACCATTCACTGTAATTGGGTGTTTTGTCATTACTTTATCAATTGGTGTTTCTTTCGCTACACCGATCATGTCTTTTGAAGTTACGATTCCTAGCACTTTTTTATTTTCATCGACAATTGGATATCTTCCGTGCATTGTCTCTTCATTATATGCATGCCATTGCTGTACTGTATCATGTGGCTTTAAATATAACGTTTCTTCAATTGGTGTTAAAATATCCTCAACAAGTACAATTTCTTTCTTAATCAGTTGATCATAAATTGCACGGTTAATTAACGTTGCGACCGTAAATGTATCGTAGCTACTTGAAATAATCGGCAGCTTTAATTCGTCTGCTAATTTCTTCACATGATCTTCCGTATCAAATCCACCCGTAATTAATACAGCGGCTCCAGTTTCTAGCGCTAATTGATGTGCATTCGTACGGTTACCAATAATGAGTAAATTCCCAGCTTCTGTATAGCGCATCATCGCTTCTAATTTCATAGCTCCGATTACAAATTTATTTAATGTTTTATGTAGTCCTTCTCTGCCCCCAAGTACTTGACCGTCGACAATGTTAACGACTTCTGCATATGTCAGTTTTTCGATATTTTCTTTCTTCTTTTGTTCAATTCGAATTGTTCCGACACGTTCAATTGTACTAACATACCCTTTATTTTCTGCATCTTTAATTGCACGGTAAGCTGTCCCTTCACTTACACTCAAATCTTTCGCAATTTGTCTTACAGAAATTTTATGGCCTACTGGCAGGCTATTAATATGTTCTAAAATTTGGTTATGCTTGGTAGCCAAATGGTTTCACCATACTTTCTTTTCCCTAAATTCTTCATGTGTTGTACTTTCAGTATACTATATTTTCAAAACTGTTACACTCTCTCTTTGCATACCTGTACTATTTTTTTTATAACAAAATGACTCTTACATTCCACCAGTCATTCTATTACAACAATGTAATGCTATTGTCATCTCATTCGATAGTTCGCCCACTTGATTCCCTATACAATGAAGACAAGAAATAAAACAAAGGAGCGGACACATGATGAAAAAATTTTTAGAGGTTGTAGGTGCTGTATTTTTAGCTTTCGTAGATGGGAAAAAAGTTGCAATGGAATTGAATGAAACACCTGAACAACCACGTACCAAAAGAAAAGAATCACCAAAACAAATACAAGCATTAAAAGCTGTTCTACACACGTAAAAACCCTTCACTTTTCTTTTCAAATGAAGGGTTTCTTTTCTATAGTGTAATACTTTCTCCAGCTTCTAATACTTTCCCTGTACAATTTTGTAGCTTTTCTACAAATTGATATGGATCTTGTTCAATAACTGGGAACGTATTGTAATGCATCGGTACAACAGTTTTCGCATTAATCCATTTTGCCGCTAGTACAGCATCTTCTGGTCCCATTGTGAAATTATCACCAATTGGTAAAAATGCTAGATCAACTTTATTTAATTCCCCAATTAACTTCATATCAGAGAATAGTGCAGTATCTCCTGCGTGGTACACTGTTTTCTCTTCTGCTGTAAATAAAATACCTGCTGGCATACCTGTATATGTAATCGTCTTATTTGCTTCATCAATATAACTAGAGCCGTGGAATGCTTGTGTAAACTTCACTTTTCCGAAGTCAAATTCATGTGAACCACCAATATGCATCGGATGTGTATTTACACCTTGCCAACTTAAAAATGTTGCTAGTTCAAATGGCGCTACAACAACTGCATTATTTTTCTTCGCAAGTTCTACTGTATCTCCAACATGATCACCGTGTCCATGCGATAAAAGGATTGCATCCACTTTTACATCTTCAGCTTTTAAATCTGTTTTCGGATTACCTGTTAAAAACGGGTCAATTAAAATAACTTTTCCATTCGCCTCAATTTTCACAACTGAATGCCCATGATAAGATACTTTCATTATTACATTCCTCCCCTATTCACATTCTCACTTTTTATTCTACATGATTTTTCAATTCCCTGTCTTTTCTAACATCTATTTACTTGTCATAACGCTTTCTTCCGAGTTAAAGTTATATTTGTAATTAAATATCTCGGGGGTGCCAATCGATGAATGCTAGATTAGAAAATTTAATGCAATGGCTAAAAGAAAAAAACGTAGAAGCTGCGTTCTTAACTTCTACACCGAACGTCTTCTACATGACGAACTTCCACTGTGAACCGCATGAAAGATTACTTGGTATGTTTGTATTCCAAGAAAAAGAACCTATTTTAATTTGTCCTAAAATGGAAGAAGGTCAAGCACGTAACGCTGGCTGGGCACATGAAATTATCGGATTTACTGATACTGACAGACCATGGGATATGATTGCAAAAGCAATTAAAGACCGCGGCATCAATGCAAATGCAGTTGCAATTGAAAAAGAACATTTAAACGTAGAGCGCTACGAAGAATTAACGAAATTATTCCCAAATGCAGCTTTCAAATCAGCTGAGGAGAAAGTTCGCGAACTTCGTTTAATTAAAGATGAAAAAGAACTTTCTATTTTACGCGAAGCAGCTAAAATGGCGGACTACGCTGTTGAAGTTGGTGTAAATGCAATTAAAGAAAACCGTAGCGAGCTAGAAGTATTAGCAATTATTGAACACGAATTAAAAACAAAAGGCATACATAAGATGTCATTTGATACGATGGTATTAGCGGGTGCAAACTCTGCTCTTCCACACGGTATTCCTGGCGCAAACAAAATGAAGCGCGGTGATTTCGTACTATTTGATTTAGGTGTAATCATTGAAGGTTATTGCTCTGATATTACACGTACAGTAGCATTCGGTGAGATTTCTGAAGAGCAAACTCGCATTTACAACACTGTACTTGCTGGACAACTACAAGCAGTTGAAGCATGTAAACCAGGTGTTACACTTGGCGCAATCGATAACGCTGCTCGTTCTGTTATCGCAGATGCAGGTTACGGAGACTTCTTCCCGCACCGACTTGGTCATGGACTTGGAATTAGCGTACACGAATATCCAGATGTAAAAGCTGGTAACGAGTCTCCATTAAAAGAAGGTATGGTCTTCACAATCGAACCTGGTATTTACGTACCAAACGTAGGTGGCGTTCGTATTGAAGATGATATTTACATTACAAAAGACGGATCAGAAATTTTAACGAAATTCCCGAAAGAATTACAATTTGTAAAATAATAAAAAGGCAGCGTGAATGCTGCCTTTTTTTATTCCTCTACTATTTCAAATTTCTCTACAATCATTCTTGCTGGATAGCTTTCAAGTATTTGAGAAAACCATACTTTTATTTTATCCCCTGTTTTTAACTGTTTATATGCGTCTTTGTCCTTAAAGCTCAAGACTATATGCGATGGATGCTCTTTATTCATTTGTTGTTCTATATAATTTTGCAACTCTACTTTTGTTTCAAACGTTTTATCATCGGCAAAAAATACCGTGTCATTTCTTAATATGATATACCCTTCTTTAGGGACTTCTTTTACCGTTACCTGCTCTACTTGTTTTGTAGTACAAGCTGATAATATGACTAGAAATACACTTAAAAACATAACAATTTTCACATGCCTATTCATTTTTAACTCCTTACTTTAGGCTATTTCAAATTTAACACCATCTTCTCCTCATACTTATCATCCCATTTAATTACAACTTCTATCGGTTCATCTTTAGATAGAGGTGCACAACTTACACAAGAAGATTTTATTTCAACCCTTGCTCCTTTATGAACTTCTGACGTTTGTGTCATTGTACTAAAGGCTCCATTAATAGCAATCTCTAAGTTTTTAAATTCTGTCTTTCCATCTTCACTGTCATCCTTAATACGCCCTTTATATTGTCCAGTCCAACTTTTGCTCTCGCTAGAAAAATTAACATACGAAATGGAACAGCTTCCTAAAAAGAAAATACTAATAAAAAAGAATAATGCTCTCTTCATAATGCCCCCTCCATTCAAATGCACTTATTTATTGTCTATTTCTTCCTCTTATTATATTATAAAAATACAGAATTTTCTAAAACAGGGGGTTTATATGTTACAACAACAGTTAGAAAAAATTCGTAATAATAATTACATCATAGATAACACACTTCATATTGATTCTTTAAGTTCCAGTATGCTTGAACATATCGGTGTTACTGATAGCTACTTAAGGGACAAACTCATCTACTCTACTTTTTATCATCTCATCAAAAATCGCTACCTTTCACACACACAATTACAGAAACTATTATTAGAAAGCATCGGTGAAAAATATTTATTGTATAAGATTCATTCAGATGATGAAGATGCTGTATTTACTCGTGCATTTACGACCTTATTAATTGCGCTCATTATAGATGCAGATACAACTCATAATTTCTTATCACAGAATGATATTTTAACTGTAAAAGATCAATTAATTCTATATATGAACAATGAACATGATTTCCGCGGATATGTGCAAGACCACGGCTGGGCACATAGTATCGCACATGCTTCCGATACATTTGAGGCGCTTGTTCATAGTCCTAAACTAGAAACTTTACATTACGAAGAGATATTAAAAACTTTGTTAAACAAAGTTTGTGTCCATTCTATTTACTACAAATATGAAGAAGACGAGCGTCTCGTTTATCCGATTGTCGCAATGCTGCAAAATGGCCTAAAAGAAGAAATACTCATATTAGCCCTTCGTGACTTAGTAGCTCAATTACTGGTCCAAAAACAAGCACTACCTATTGAATCGTACGAGTTTTTATATGGAAATACAAAATCTTTCTTACGTAGCTTATTTTTCAGACTACGCACACTTTCTATATGTGAAGAAACCGAATTCGAAATTGAAAAATTGCTACAAGAGCTTCCAAAATATTATTAAAAAAGAAGGCCACTCAAAAAGTGCCTTCTTCTATT
The DNA here is from genome assembly GCF_008042345.1 of Bacillus sp. AR8-1. Taxonomy (NCBI): domain Bacteria; kingdom Bacillati; phylum Bacillota; class Bacilli; order Caryophanales; family Bacillaceae; genus Bacillus; species Bacillus sp. AR8-1. The sequence goes on along the minus strand of NZ_QNUB01000017.1, from coordinate 209,071 downwards.
TCACTAATATTTAATTGAAATTTCACGATCCAAACTGAGAAAAGGTGGACAAGAAGCGCAAACGCCATACATGCTCCACTTAAAAAAGTTAGTATAGGATGCGAATACACGTGCCCCAACCCATAGGATATCGCCACGAAAAACATTGTTATGTAAATATAAATTGCTCCATGTATTTGCCTCATATAAACCTCCTTTTCCCATATTATAACATAAATTTTCTGATTATTCACATTAATTACTTGTAATCAATATTTCTCAACTGTTACACCTCTTACAGCAGCCTTAATATACGGTGACCCTTGTAAACTTTGTAAATCCTCTGTTTTTCCTGTTACGACTATACCGTATATTGGTAGGTCTTTGGGTTTGGTGTTTTTTATTTCTTTATCCCGCATTAACGGGCAGTAAGACCTCACATCAAAATTCAGCGGAAGCAAGAAGTTAGATGGGGGATGAACCCCACACTGATTAAAGTTTCACTTTATAGTTTATCCTAAAATATTCTCAGTATCCCTCTTTATTTTCACTTAAAGACATCCAAATGCAGCTTTTATAAATTGTTTCATAATAAAAAGCACATCCATTTTGATGCGCTTCTCTGAAATACTATTCTATTATTTCATCGCTTCCTTCACAACATCTTGAATCATAACAACTTCTGTTTTCATATCAATAGACGGTGCTTCTTCATCGATACATTCATACCAAAATGCTAAGTGCTTTTTATCAATTTCATGATGCGAATTTTCGACAAAAATACCACCTTCTCCTTGCACAGAATACCAATATAAGTACTCTTCTCCATCTCTTATTTCCCGGAAAATTGTCTCAACGTACATTTTTTCGTCGTTTAATGTCAAAAGCACTTCTTTCAAATTGTCATTAAGAAGCTGCATCCATTCATCTACTCGATGACTCTTACCAGGCTTAACTTTAAATCTTGTTAATTCTACATTCATTTTTATTCCCCCGTTTTCTTACGTACAAACAAACTATATTCTATTGGATGATAAAAACTTAATTTACTAGCTAATTTTCGCGAAGGAATATTGTCTACATAACAATCCCAGCTCGGTATAATGTCATTTTGCATGCAATGTTCAATGAACCTTGTCGCAACAGCTTGAGCTAATCCTTTCCCTTGATGCGCTTCATGTGTTGCAATATCTATTTCAGCAAAACCATTCCCGCTAAATATTGAGACACATTCAGCTACAATTATCCCATCTTGTTCTATACAAAATCCAAAACCACTGTTCAAAAACGTTTCTTTTGATCCCCAATACTCTTTGTAGTACTCCTCTTTAAATTCACTGCTGCGCTCTATATCTCTTCTATCAATACGCTTCACTTCATATGTATTTTTGTTAAAATCTCGTTGACTCTCTTCAAAGGTTACGCTTTGAAATTTCATTCGCGGGATGTTCCGAAGTACATTACTAAAACGCTCTTCTATCATCATTTCCCACTCTTCACTCGAAGTGAACAGTGTAAATCTCTTCTCTGTTTTTTCAATAGCCGTTTTTAAATATGAAAATAACTCTTCGTTATAATTTTGATCATCCGTATCACCAAATAAATAATAGATACCATTAGCTGTAATAATTAATCCTGCTGTTAATTGCCCGTTTATAAAAACCTCACCATCTATCATTTGATCACATACCGCATAAGCAAACGTCGTCGTTCTTGTATTACCTTCTAAAACCGGAAGAACTTTTCTATAATCGGCTACAGATAATTTTTTCATAATTGCTCCACTTTAATCGTATCAGCCTCTATATGTTCAAAACAAAGATTTACCGTTCTCTTTAATGCTCTCGTTCTATGAATCGTACATGCTGGAATTAAAATAGAATCCTTTGGCTTTAAAACCGCTGTTTCTCCATCTTCAAAATCAATAAGTAATTCTCCCTCTAGCACAATAAATAATTCATCCGAATTAGAATGATAGTGCCAATCATATTCACCAGTAAATACAGCGATTCGTAAACAATGACTGTTTATATTTGAAACGACGAAGTTTTTATGTTGATCTTGAATGTCTTTTGTTAATTCTATTAAGTTCACAGTTTCCATATTTCATCCCATCCTTTCGTTAGTCGTTCTTCTGAAAAATTAACTTAACCTCCACCATCACTTGAGCTACTACAATCACTACTACTGTAGTGACCGAATCCACTTGATGTGCTTGAAGTGTATGAAGATTTTTTGCTTCTTTTTCTATCTTTTTTACTTTCATGACTAGGCCATACTGTAGCAAAGAGTATAACGAATAAGGCTAATTCTATTACAACAAGTATAAATTCTAGAATGCTCTCAATAATATTGGGAGTTATCCCAAAACTGTAAAACACTCCAAATGAATACATACACAAAATTACATACAGAGCCATACAAATATACCGGAATGTTTTTTCTATCATAATGACTACTTTTTGTGAAAAAGGTATGTTCTGTTTCTGTTTTTTCTTTATGTACTTTTGTCTTTTAGCTTGCTTTTGCTTCCTTTTTTTACTCCCCATTGAATCCCCTCTTTTATTATATAATTCTAAATTATCATAATAAAAATCGATTTACACCAATAAATAACAATTATTCACATGTTATTTCCCCATATAAAAAAGACCCTCCTTATGAAAAGGAAGGTCTCAAATGTATTTCTATTATGATAAAGCAGGAGCTTTTTCAAGTAACTCTTTCGCATCAGCGTATTGTAAGCCGTGAGCTTCTGCAACTGCTTCGAATGTTACATATCCATCTAATGTGTTAATACCTTTTAATAATGCAGAGTTGCCTAGGCAAGCATCTTTATAGCCTTTGTTAGCAATTTGTACTGCATATGGTACTGTTACGTTTGTTAATGCAAGAGTTGACGTACGTGGAACCGCACCTGGCATATTAGCAACTGCATAATGAACAACGCCATGTTTTTCGTAAGTTGGGTTGTCATGAGTTGTAATACGATCAGTTGTTTCGAAAATACCACCTTGGTCAATCGCAATATCTACAACGACAGAACCTTGTTCCATTGATTGAATCATTTCTTCAGTTACAAGTTTTGGCGCTTTTGCACCTGGAATTAATACTGCTCCAATAACAAGGTCAGATTCTTTAACAGCTTCTGCAATGTTGTATGGATTAGACATTAATGTTTTTACTTGGTTACCGAAAATATCATCTAATTGACGAAGACGTTCTGCACTTAAGTCAATGATTGTTACATCTGCACCTAAACCTACTGCAATCTTAGCTGCATTTGTACCAGCTTGACCACCGCCGATGATTGTTACTTTGCCGCGTTTTACCCCTGGAACGCCTGCAAGTAAAATACCTTTACCGCCTTTGTTTTTCTCAAGGAATTGTGCACCGATTTGTGCAGACATACGACCAGCTACTTCACTCATAGGTGCAAGTAATGGTAAAGAACGATTGTCTAATTGTACTGTTTCGTATGCAATTGATGCAACTTTGTTATCGATTAATGCTTTCGTTAATTCTGGTTCTGGAGCTAAGTGTAAGTATGTGAATAAAATTAAACCTTCACGGAAATAGCCGTATTCACTTGCTACTGGCTCTTTTACCTTCATAACCATATCTTGATTCCATGCTTCTTCAGCAGTTTCTACAAGTTTCGCACCAGCTTGTACGTATTCTTCATCCGTAAAACCAGATCCTAAACCTGCTCCTTTTTGAACAAAAACTTCATGACCATTTTGTACTAAATGTACTGCTCCCGCTGGCGTCATTGCCACACGGTTTTCATTGTTTTTAATTTCTGTTGGAATACCGATACGCATGATTAGTTCCCCCTTGAGTTATGAAATGACCCCTGAATCATTTTTTAAAGCGCTTTCTACGCTCATATATTTTAACATAATATCTCAATATTTGACAAAAAATAATACAAGTTTTCCGATAGATTTAATTTTATATTAAAAGACAGTATTATCCGCACCTCTCAGCACAATGGATAAACTGTCCAATTATTTGAAACTTCATCTTATTTTATTCTATCGATGTCTATGAATAACATCCACTGCACCAGTCACTTCAATAATTGTACCGGTAATCATATCGGAATCGTCCTCACATAAAAACGAAATGGTTCTTGCAATATCTTCACCTGTTCCAGATCTACCAATCGGTGTGTTATGCTCTTTTAGCTGACGTGCTTCTTGAATAGTCGCCTCTTTCATATCGCCAATAATATCACCAGGACATACCATGTTCGCAGTAATACCATACTCCGCTTCTTCATAAGCAACTGTTTTCGTTAATGAAACAAGTCCTACTTTCGCCGCTGCAAAAGCTGAACGATAAATCCATCCCGGTGCACTATCCGCCCCTTGAAATCCGTAATTAATAATACGGCCAAAGTTCTGTTTTCTCATGACCGGAACGACAAGTTTTAATAAATGAAATACCGCTGTTAAATTTCCCTGAATCATTTCATTCCATTCATCTTCTTCATAATCAACTAACTTTTTTCGTTCAAATACATATGGACCAGCATTATTAATTAAAAAGTCAATTTTGCCAAAACGGCTCATCGCTTCTTCTACTATTTTATGTAAATCTTCCTTCTTCGTGACATCTGCTTGCACGAATTGTAGACGCTCTTCCACATCTTTATATGTTTCTTTCATCGTTTCCATAGCGGTGATATCGCTATGGTACGTTACTGTTACTGAATAGCCTTTAGCCAATAACTTTTCTGTTACTTGCTTTCCTAAACCTTTCGTACCGGCTGTAATGAGCGCATGTCTCACAAAACTGCCCCCTTTTAAATTGCTATACTTCATATGTAACAAGTTCTCGCTCCAATTACAACTAAAATGAATTGAAACAGAGTTTTCAAAATTCTGTAACGTTTCTGGCAAGCACGTTACCAAAATTTGTTTTATAATTAAGTTGTAAACAGTTATAAAACAGATTGGGAGGAATTTACTATGAATAATACATATACAAATATTTTAATCGCGGTGGATGGTTCTAAAGAAGCAGAAAAAGCCTTTAAAAAAGCAATTCAAGTCGCAAAGCGCAACAATGCAACATTAACAATCGCTCATATCGTTGATGTAAAAGCGTACTCAGCAGTAGAGGCTTATAGCCGTGCAATTGCTGAACGTGCAAATCTATTTGCAGAAGACTTATTAGAAGACTACAAAAAAACTGCGCTTGAAGCTGGTCTTGAAAAAATTGAAACTGTATTAGAATTTGGTAATCCTAAATCTAAAATTTCAAAAGAAATCGCTCCAAACCATAAAGTAGATTTAATTATGTGTGGTGCGACTGGTTTAAATGCTGTTGAACGCTTCCTAATCGGTAGCGTCTCTGAACATATTATTCGCTATGCGAAATGCGATGTCCTTGTTGTTCGTGGTGATGAGGAGCAAGGTGATCTTTAATTTACAGATAAAACACCAAGTCCACATAGGCTTGGTGTTTTTCATTTTATCAACTTCACTATAAACACAAGACATGCTACGACAACAACGGTAATTGCCAATACATAAGGCGGCAGAAACTTCAAAGACCATAATGCCATCATGATTGTCGCAACTGTTAAATACGTTTGCTTTGCATCTTCTGTCATTTTTTTACGAAGTAAGAAGACGTACAAATAGCCAATTGGCGGCGTAATGAAACAAAGAACATATATGATTTTTGATTTTAAATACCATTTTTGTTCTCCAAGTTTCTTTATATCCCCTTCTATTCTCTTATACTCTTGTTCTCTCGCTTCTTCTACAAGTGGGTCTTCCTCTTCTCCTCGCTTTTCTTTCATATAAGGAAGAAAGTGCATAAAAAAATAGTATGCGAATACGAACGCTCCAAATCCAATATTTAATCTTTCTAATGGAATATGCTCACTAAAAAAAGCAGCAGTAAGCACTAAAGACAAACAGTACGTCATCATCCAAAATGAACGTTTTCTCTTTTTCCATTCCATTTCTTTTTTACCTTGTATATCTTTTCTTTTCGAAAGCCATATAGAAATAAAGCAATCTACTACAAATAGAGAAAAGATAAATATCGCAACATGTACTGTTTCTACATTTCCAAATGAAAATACGTTTGGGAATGCAACATGCAATACAATTAGCGTGTACAAAATTAGCCCTATAAAATAAATACGTCTCATTTTTCATCCCTTTCTTATTTCCTAACATTACGTTAACATACATTTTTTAGAAATAGACGGACAAAATATATATGTGTAAAAAAGGAGGATGCTATATGGATGATTCTGAACGCATTATTTTAGACGTGAACGGAAAAGAAATTGAAATGCTAGATACGATTCGCACTCATTTTAAAGAGAAACATGGCGTTGAACTAAGTAATGGGGCATTGCTTCGTGATTTGATGGATATTGAGTATATTCGAATTACGGAAGATCGACATAAGTATGATTAATTTTGGGCTATAAAAAAAAGAAGGTAAGCTTCTCTCCATCAAGATTAGCGTACCTTCTTCCCTATAAAATCAATCAACTTCTAACAAACTCTCCAACTAACCCCTTCGCCTTCTCCAAAGCGTTTTTGATTTGTTCAAACCCTGTCCCACCAGCACTGTTACGACGCTTTACAGCCGCATATGGTGAAAGAACTTCATACAAATCTTCTTCAAATAAAGAGCTCATTTCTTGATATGTTTCAAGCGGGACATCTAATAAATAAATTCCTTTTTGTGTGCAATGTAGCACTAACTTCCCAACAATTTCATGAGCTTGACGGAATGGTAGTCCTTTGTTTGCTAAGTAGTCGGCAATTTCTGTTGCGTTGGAGAAATCTTGCGTCACAGCTTGCCCCATTTTTTCTTTGTTTACAGTCATCGTTTCAAGCATGCCCGCCATAATATGAAGGCATCCTTCTACTGTTTTGACTGTATCAAACATTCCTTCTTTATCTTCTTGTAAGTCTTTATTGTAAGCGAGTGGTAATCCTTTCATTACTGTAAGTAAACTGAATAAATTACCGTATACTCTGCCTGTTTTACCACGGATTAGTTCCGCCATATCCGGATTTTTCTTTTGCGGCATAATGCTACTTCCTGTCGCGTATTGATCGCTCATTTCAATAAATTGAAACTCTTGGCTACTCCATAAAATAAGTTCTTCACAAAAGCGTGATAAGTGCATCATAAGTATAGATGAGTTACTTAAAAACTCCAGTATGAAATCACGATCACTTACTGCATCTAAACTATTTTCATAGATTCCATTAAACCCAAGAAGTTCCGCACTATATTCTCGGTCGATCGGGAATGTCGTCCCAGCTAGCGCTCCTGCTCCTAATGGGGAGATATTAATACGCTTTAATGAATCTTCATAACGATTCACATCACGCTCTAACATCCAAAAGTAAGCAAGAATATGATGAGCAAATGAAATCGGCTGGGCACGCTGCAAGTGCGTATAGCCCGGCATAATGGTTTCAATATTATTTTCTGCTTGTTGAACAAGAACAGTTTGCAATTGTTTTGTAGCTTTTATAATATGTTCTACCTTTTCTTTTAAATACAAATGCATATCTGTCGCCACTTGATCGTTACGACTTCGGCCTGTATGAAGTTTCCCTCCTACTTCACCGATTTTTTCAATTAACATCTTTTCAATATTTAAATGAATATCTTCAGCTTCAACCGAAAAATGTAATTTATTTTGTTTCACTTCTTCTAATAAATATTGAAGACCTATCTTTATTTTCTCTGCTTCTTCTTTCGTCACGATGCCCTGCTTTGCTAGCATCGTGACGTGCGCAATACTTCCTTTTATATCTTGATTTACTAATTGTTGATCGAAGGAGATGGATGCTCCGAACTCTTCAACCCATGCTTCCGCTTCTTTTGTAAAACGTCCGCCCCAAAGTTTGCTCACGCTTCCACCTTCTTTTGATTCACTTGGCTGTATACTTTCGTCGGTAAACCGAATAATGAAATGAATCCAACTGCTGCATCATGATTAAATTCATCTTGAGCAGTATATGTTGCTAATTTTTCATCGTATAAAGAGTATTCAGATTTACGTCCTTCTACAATCGCATGACCTTTAAATAATTTCACACGCACTGTACCTGTTACATTCTTTTGCGTTTCTTGTAAAAATGCATGAAGCGCTTGTTTTAAAGGTGAGAACCATAAACCGTTATAAATAAGTTCTGTTATTTTCTGTTCAATCACTGGTTTAAAATGCGCTACTTCTTTTACGTGTGTTAAATCTTCCAACTCTTTATGCGCAGTGATTAACGTCATTGCTGCTGGGCATTCGTATACTTCACGAGATTTAATACCGACAAGACGATTTTCTACGTGATCAATACGTCCAACACCGTGTTTTCCAGCAAGCGCATTTAACGTTTTAATTAATTCTGAAAGTGAATATGCAGTACCATTTAAAGTAGTCGGTACGCCTGCTTCAAATCCGATTTCTACAAACTCTGGTTTATTCGGTGTATCTTCTAATGCCAATGTCATCTCATATGCATCTTCTGGCGGCGCTGCCCATGGATCTTCTAAAATTCCACATTCGTTGCTGCGTCCCCATAAGTTTTGATCGATTGAAAACGGGCTATCTAAATTAATCGGAATTGGTACATCGTTTTCTTTTGCATATGCAATTTCTTCTTCACGTGACCATTTCCATTCACGTACAGGCGCAATCACTTCTAAGTAAGGATTTAATGCTTGGATAGAAACTTCAAAACGAACTTGGTCATTTCCTTTCCCTGTACATCCGTGTGCAACTGCAGTTGCGCCTTCTTGTTCTGCGATTTCCACTAATTTCTTCGCAATAAGCGGACGAGATAATGCAGAGACAAGAGGGTATTTCCCTTCGTATAATGTGTGTGCTTGCATCGCCATCAATGCATATTCATTCGCGAATTCTTCTTGAACATCAATCATATATGATTTAATTGCACCTACTGAAAGTGCCTTTTCTTTTACAAATGCTAAATCTTTACCTTCCCCTAAGTCTAAACAAAGCGCGATAATATCATAATTCTTCTCTTGTAACCATTTAATTGCAACGGAAGTATCAAGACCTCCGGAATATGCTAATACAACTTTTTTCTTCTCCATTTTGCATCCCCCTAAAGAATAAATATTCATTTTCTTTTATAATAATTCACACTTTACCACCTTTCACAAAATGTATCAAGAGTCATTTTCAAATTTTTTCAAACAATTTCGTCGAACTTCTTTCTGTTTTTCTGTACAATATAAGCAGGAAAACGGGGGTGAACTTATGGAAAAGTATTTCTTATACGATGAACATCTAGGAATTGAAATTCCGCATTTACAAGAAGACTGGGAAGAAATCCCCAAAAAAATGCAACATGCTATTTTACTAAAATGGGAACAAGTTCGCGGGAAAATTCCTGATCGTATAAAAGAACTTGAGCACTATATTAATACAAAACAACATTATTTAAATAACGAAGAAGACTTCGAAGTTTCTTGTAAACTAAATTCAGAAATTGCCGATCTTGCTTCCATCATTAATGACCTTTGGCTTTGGTATCGACTCACTCAAAATGTATCTGAGGGAAAAGCACACCAATGAAAAAAGCATGCCCCTCAATTACTTTGGGTCATGCTTTTTTGTCGTAACATGATTTACAATATATTTCTTGTGCTGTTTTCGCCAAACATACATCGAATGGACCAACTAATATACTTCTTTCTTTCGGCAACTTTACAAAAGCAACAAGCTCTTCTTCATATTGAATTTTTTTCTGACATGAAACGCATATTAATTCTTTTCTTTTGAACATATCTTTTAACATGTCTTCACTCTCCCCTTCATCTATCTATATTAATATGCTCTCATAATAGTTAAGACTTGTAAAAAAATGACACATTCCGAATCGAATGATTCATATACTATGTACAAAAGGAGGTCTAAAGCTTATGCGTGCTTTCGTTATTATCGCTTTAACTTTTTTAAGTGTGATTAGTTGGGATGCGTTTTTTAAAGATAAAAGTGATGAAAAGAATACAACTGAATAAAACCCTTTTTTTCTTACTTATTGGACAAACCGTTACAAACTGTCCAATCCTCCGAAATAACTTAGGCTTTTCTACAAAAATATTTAAACATAACATTTTTTGTAGATTCCCTCCGTTTATTGTCGGTTTCCATCCGCATACATTTTTTAAAAGTATGATATAATAGTATAAATCTTGAAGGAAGGGATTTTGATATCATGATCGCTCGAAGGAGCATGTGGCATCGTATTGACGAATCATACACGTAGCGTATTTTTTAGCTCAGATACTTTAGTCTAGCGAAAAAAATACGAGAGTGGGGAAATTATGATTGCCCGAAGGATAATTTGGCAAAAAAAAGACTCTTCTTACACATAGCGTTTTGTTTAGGACTTAATTGTTACTAACTAAACAAAACACAGAAGAGCAGGATTGCTAAATGACGAATCCTACTCCACGTTTTGTTTAGTCGTTTTAAGACTTAAACTAAAACGAAGGTAGGGAGAATTGATGGACGAGAGGATTATTCGTTATTTCTTCAGCGACATATAGCGTAGTTAGTTTTTTCGTAAACTAACTGAAAGCTACATGTGAGCTCGTAGTTAGTTTACAACACAAAAAGGACTACTAACTACGGAAAGAAGGAATAACGATGAGGAACATCCAAAGTCGGCAAATTATTAAAGAAATTTTTATGGTTTTAATCGGTTCATTTATTTTAGCAGCAGCGCTATATCACATTCACTTCCAAAACCACTTAACAGAAGGTGGCTTTGTAGGAATTGCACTATTCATTCAAAACTTTTATGATATTTCACCATCTATTTCAACTGTATTAATGGATATCCCAATTATTTTACTATGTGCTTCATTTTTAGGTAGAAAAATGGTTGGCTATTCATTCTTAGGTTCAATTTCATTCGGAGTATTTTATTCCTTTATGGAAAATTATTCTCCATTTACGGTAGATTTATCAAATAACTTATTTATAGCTGCAGTAGTTGGCGGTGCGTTAGCTGGTATTGGACTCGGTTTTATATTGCGATTTGGCGGTGCAACCGGTGGAGACGATATTTTAACAATTGTATTAAGTAAACGAACTCGTTTTACAATTGGGCAAATTTTCTTCGTCTTTGACGCGATTGTTCTTGCGCTTTCATTATATTATTTAAATTGGACAGAAATTGCTTTTACTATTCTTTCGATTGCCGTACAGGCAAAAACATTGGATTTAATTTATTATCCAAAAACAGAAAAAACAGCAGAAAAGCAGCCAGTATCTGTTCCAATGTCCAAAAAACATGCAACAAATTAAAAAAGCGAAAGGCTTCGGCCTCTCGTTTTTTTTTATGCTCTTTTTTCTTTCTCGACTATATGGCGCACTTGATAAAATCTATTTGCAAATTCAGTAACGTTTCTTGTTAAACGATAATTCACTGTAGATCCAATTGCCATTCCAATTACCGGAATACCTTGGAATAATTTACGACGAAGAGCATAAATCGAAAATGTCTTCAAAATTTGTTTTAACACAACTTCAGTAGAAGCTGTTTGTAACACTGCTTCGTCTCCTTCATAAAAGAACGAATCTTCTTGTTCCAGCTCTTGCAATAAATTGTACCATGCGTATTGCTGAAGTCTTCCTGGTAGTAATGACGCGTGAAACACCTTTAACGCAAGCATCATTTCGTATGGCTTGTTCACATCATGTCCAAATGATGTTGCAATAAGTTGGACTGCCTTCACATTTAACGCGATCATAACCGGAAAATCCGCCGTTAATAATAATAAACCTCCAGCACCTGTCGCCCCGCCTTGCACAAATGAATATAGACGATGACGTGCTGTTTGCTGCTCTGCTATGTATGTTAACTGATCAATAGATAATGCTTTCAAATCTTCAAGCTGTTCAATCGATTCATCAAATAATCTCGATGTTCCTAAAATCCGATTACGTGCGTCTAACTGTGCTTGTGAACTTTGAATAAATGCATGCAAATGAAAGAGCCATCCATCTGCTTTCGTGAAGAATTCTTTTCGCTTTTTCTCAGGTAATTTCGCAACTGTAGTATGTAACCATTTATCAAACACTTTTTGAAAATCGGTCGCTTCTTGCTCAACTAATTGCGCTTCCCATTCTTTTATATTGTCTAAAATGGCTTGTTCTCGCTTCGATCGCATCGTAACAACCACCTCGTTCGATTTTTTTCTATTGTAACATATTTCTGCTTATTCTTTACAAATATGCTTGTATATCTCTTTTCACATACCCTTTATGAGTGACATAAAATAATAGCAAAAAGGATGAGATACTTCACATGAATCTATCCAATCTAAAACAAAACTATAACGCAGTATTCAGCTTAGGACAAAACTGTTGGCCTGCTTGGGCATTATATCAATTAGAATTATCACCATTTTTTGGCGTTATTGATTTTATGCTAAGTCCTTCATTAACGAAAGTAAATTTATTATTACAAAATCGATTTGACCGTTTTTTAAATTTCGAAAATCTATCCTTCATCTCATTTTGGGATGATGATGCCAAATTAAGATTAAGGGACAACCTTTATGAAATTGACTCCTGTCATGACTTTAAAACAGATGTAAACACACCAAATTATTGGCCTTCTTATACAGAAATTAAGTTAAACTATGAACATCGAATTAATCGTTTTCTAACTACAATTGAAACGGCAGAATCCATATTGTTTATTCGAACTGGAGGAACATATGAAGAAGCATGTTCCCTAGAACAAATTTTATCTCAAATCGTTACACATACATTCTCTGTCCTATTACTAATTCCTGCCGATATACCAACTATCACCCAAGAAGATTGGGGATTACAACGTACTTGCGTTATGAAATGTCCTATTATGGATGTATACCAATACAATGAAGCATTTTGGAAAGACTTATTTGATGGAATTACAGTTAGACCACACACTTAAATACACGATACTTTTATCACACCATACATTATAATCGTCCTTATACAAAACAAATAAGGAGTGATTCTATATGTATCCACGTGCAAAAGCTTTCGGTCTTGCTGTACATCAAGATCGCCTTCTCGTACAAGAATATCATACAGAAGGCGAAACATATTATCGTCCTCTTGGCGGTTCCATTGAACTTGGTGAAAAATCAGCACATACTGTTATTCGGGAGTTTACAGAAGAGCTTCATACGGAGATAGAAATCATCAATTATTTAGGTTGTTTAGAAAATGTCTTTCATCTAGATGGGGGCATTGGTCATGAAATTATTCAACTATATTCTTTGCGTTTATTAGACACGTCACTATATGAAATGAAAATATTAAATATACAAGATGAGGAAACAGTAGCGTATGCGAAATGGATTCCTATTACGGCATTCATTCAGAAAGAAAAAATATTATATCCGGATGGAGTTTTAAAATATATCCAAAAGAAAAAAGACGAAATCCTATAGGATCTCGTCTTTCTTTTCATATATTAACCAATATCTCCAAGACGTAGTACGTCACGAGCAATCATAACTTCTTCGTCAGTTGGAATTACGATAATTTTTACTGGAGAGTGTGGGAAGCTGATGAATGCTTCTTCACCGAATACGTTATTACGTTTTGCATCAAAGTATACGCCCATGTACTCAAGGCCTTCTAATACGCGCTCACGAATAATCGCACTGTTCTCACCTACACCAGCTGTGAAGATGATTGCGTCTACACCTTTCATACGAGCAGTGTAAGAACCGATGTATTTGTGGATACGGCTTACGAATACATCAAGTGCTACTTTCGCACGGTGGTCGCCTTCTTCTTCTTTCGCAATGATGTCACGTAGGTCACTAGAGTAACCAGTAAGACCTAACATACCACTCTTCTTGTTTAATACGTTAACTACTTCTTCTACTGTTTGGCCTGTTTTTTCCATGATGTATGGAATTAACGCAGGGTCAAGGTTACCAGAACGTGTACCCATTGTTACACCAGCAAGTGGAGTGAAGCCCATAGAAGTATCGATAGATTTACCGCCTTCTACTGCTGCGATACTTGCACCGTTACCTAAGTGACAAGAAAGTAAGCTTAAGCTTTCAATTGGACGACCTAATAATTCAGCCGCACGCTCAGTTACATATTTATGAGAAGTTCCGTGGAAACCGTATTTACGGATGCCGAATTTTTCATAGTACTCATATGGTAAGCTGTATAGGAATGCAGATTCTGGCATTGTTTGGTGGAATGCTGTATCGAATACTGCTACTGCTGGTACGTTTGGTAATACTTCTTGGAATGCTTTAATACCAACAACGTTTGCTGGGTTATGAAGTGGTGCTAAATCGCTTAATTCTTCGATATCAGCTAATACTTCATCAGTAATTAAAACAGAGTCAGCAAATTTTTCGCCGCCGTGAACAACACGGTGACCGATACCGCCAATCTCATCTAGAGATTTAACGATTCCGTTTTCAGTTAATTTTTTAAGAAGCATATTAACTGCTACTGCGTGATCTGGAATGTTTGTAATTTCTTTTTGTTTTTCGCCATCTACAGTAATAGTGAAGATACTATCTTCTAAACCGATACGTTCTACTAAACCTTTTGTTAATACTGTTTCACTTGGCATTTCAAATAATTGGAATTTTAAGGAAGAGCTTCCTGCGTTAATCGCGATGATTTTTGACATCTAGTCTTTCGCCCCTTTTTTTCTTGGTAGTTGTGTGGATGTTTCCACAAACCGCTCGATTTTATCTAATCAAATTTACTAAATATGAAAACGTTTCATCATTAGCAAATTTTATACTCACGATTTTAATTTAAACATCGTCCGACATATATTTCAAGTGAAAAAATTGTAACACCAAGAAAAAATATATATTACAGATTTCAAAAAAATTCAGTTAAATCTAGTATATATTTAAAAATATGACATATTATATAAAACTGTACTACATGAATCACTAACTCTGTTACATATACCCAGCTTTATTTATGTGTTGCAAACCAAGTATTTAATTGATCCATAATGTTCTCCATCGCCTTCATGTTAGAGAATTTAGGCAACTCCACTAATAACGCCTGTTTTGGCATTGTTACATTAGAGCCTTTCTTTTGGAGAACAAATATACTTTTTGCATTTTTCTCGTTTTTAAACATGGAAACAGGTAGCTGTAATAACCCTTGAATAAAGCATGTTTCTTTAATAAATGCATGTAATTTTGGTGCCTGTTCACTTTCAAAAATAAAGTTTGGTACTAAGAAGAATAAGTACCCGCCCTCTTTCGTATGTTTCACACTTTGTTCAATAAATAAGTGATGAGCATACGACATTCCTTCATCTGCTTTTAATTTATATTCACTGGCACCGATTTCGTTTGGATAGTAACCAATCGGTAAGTCTGAAACGACTGCATCAACTGGATCGATATAAAGTGGTGCTAGTCCATCTTGATGGAAGAATTCGATTGCATGCTTTTGTAAATTTGCATTTACTAAAGCAAGTTTAATTAGCACTTCATCCACTTCTACACCAAATCCACTCATTGTTAGTCCTTCTTTGGCGCTATTAAACACTGTAGTCATTAAATTTCCTGTTCCAATTGCAGGATCTAAAACTGTAATTTCGTTTTGACCTTGCATAAATTTATGGAATAAGTAACTCATGAACATCCCAACTGCATCAGGCGTCATTTCGTGATTCGCTTGTACGCCTTCTTTCATTCCTTTTAAGATGGCTAACTGAAATGCTTTACGAATTTCTTCACCTTTATATGTTTCTTCATTAAACGTACTATATTCACGATTCAGCCTTTCAATTGCTGATTCGGATAATTCCTCTTGTAAAATCGCTCCCTCAAACAAGTTATCACCTGTTTCTACAAGCGCCTCTAAATATGTCACATCTAATTCTTTACGTAAAACTACCGCAGAAGAATCAAAAATAGAAAATAATGTTTCCACTGTCTGACTCACGTACATTCCTCCTTCTCTCTTTTACACATAACTTATATCATACCACAAAGTGATTTTTTCCAAAAAGAAAAAACGACCTCTTTATAAGAGGTCATTTCCTTCACATTACTTTGCAGATTTAG
Source organism: Bacillus sp. AR8-1 (assembly GCF_008042345.1). Classification (NCBI taxonomy): domain Bacteria; kingdom Bacillati; phylum Bacillota; class Bacilli; order Caryophanales; family Bacillaceae; genus Bacillus; species Bacillus sp. AR8-1. The sequence continues at coordinate 192,988 of NZ_QNUB01000017.1, read as the reverse complement.
CTGCTTCTAATGCTGCTTCATAGTTTGGATGGCTTGTACCTTCGCCTACGTATTCTACGTAAACTACTTTGTCGTTGCTATCTACTACGAATACTGCACGAGCAAGTAAACGAAGTTCTTTCATTACTAAGCCGTAAGCTTCACCGAATGAAAGGTCACGGTGGTCAGAAAGTGTTACAACATTTTCTAAACCGTTTGCTGCACACCAGCGTTTTTGAGCGAATGGTAAATCAGCGCTAATTGTTAATACTTTTGCGTTTTCAATACCTGCTGCATCTTGGTTAAAACGACGTGTTTGTGCATCACACACACCTGTGTCGATTGAAGGTACAACACTAATTAATTTTACTTCGCCTTTGTATGTTTCTAAACTTACTGGAGATAAGTCGTTTGCTAATACTTGGAAGTTTGGCGCTTGATCGCCAACTTTAACTTCTGTTCCAACTAAAGTCATTGGATTACCTTTAAAAGTTACGTTTGCCACTTGAAAATCCTCCCTTATTTAAACAAAATATGTACAATGTAAATGATAGTTTGTCCCTATCGATAATGCAAATAAAATCGCTTTATTTACAAAAAAATAAAAGAAGCTAACCTATTGATTAGCTTCTTTATTCGTTAAATTTGAAATTCAGGATCATCTTCTTTTCGTTTATCCATCATTTCTTTCACTTTATCAACAGCTTGTGGCGCTAATTCAATTATTTTATCGATGACATGCGTTTGCTTGTCTAAATGTAATACTTTCACACCATCTCCATTTATAACAAGAAAGGCAACAGGATTAATAGAAACTCCTCCTCCACTTCCTCCGCCAAATGGATGACGACCTGAATGTTCTACCCTACCAAATTCACTTCCACCAGCAGCAAATCCGAAACTTACTTTCGAAACAGTAAGAATTACACTTCCATCTGCCGCTTTAATTGGGTCACCAACAATTGTATTTACATCAGTCATTTGTTTTAAATGCTGCATTGCAGTTGTCATTAAACCTTGAATTGGATGGTCCATTCTATATCCCCCCTATGCTTGAACAGATTTTTCTGTCATACCAGATTTTTGCTGCCTCATAAATATGAGCAATTTCACCGCTGTTTTTATAGTACGAAATATACGAAAAGATGCCGTTAACTCGCATCTCGATGCAAATCCTTTCCCTTGAAAAACAGGAGTAATTTCAAATTCTGGTACATCGACAATATGCATATATTGTCCGACAACTCCAGCAGCCATTCCTTTTGTCCCCCATGCATATCCAGTGACAATTCCAGTACTAGCTGCGTCGCCTGCTCCAATTTGCGTATGCCATTTCCAACCATTGATTTTCACTCGTTTGAGAAAATCTTTAACGATAGTATGAACTTTTTGAAGCCTTTTTATCAGTTCCCCAATACTGTCAAGTTGCGCCATAATTTTATTATCTAGTCCGCCGTCCTCTTCAGCTTTTTCGATTTTCTGTCCTGTTTTTTTCTGCTGTTTTTCAATTCTTTCCAATACATCAAATGTATATCGAATCATCCATATTTTCACTTGAAATAAACATTGCTTTTCCATTTCTGAATATAAAAATGTCACCTTAAGCGATATTTTCGACAATAGTATAAGCAAAATAAAAAGGAGAAGAATTATTATTCCAATTACGAGCCACTTCATACGTATCATCCTTTCACTCCGTACCCATTATCGACAACTTTATTCATCATTAAACAGAGTTCCATAAGATTGAATATAAAAATTTTTCTAAAAATAAAAAGGTGTTTTGACAATTTGTATCGAAATATATTATTTGAACATATCATCAGGGAACGGACTCTAATGATATGTAGCACGAAAAACAGAAAATTTAACTGCAGTGGAGGGATACATAATGGCAGATCGTCGCAATTTATTTTTCTTTTATGGTGATGACAAAGCAACGCTCGTTGAAAAAATGAAACCAATCTATCGTATTTTAGAAGAGAATGGATTTACCATATTAGATCATCCAAAAAATGCAAACGCTATCGTCAGTGTTGGAGATGATGCAACCTTCTTACAAGCCGTTCGTAAAACTGGTTTTAGAGAAGATTGCTTATACGCAGGGATTTCTACGAAAGATGAAACTTCGTTCTACTGCGATTTTCACATTGATCACATTGATACAGCCCTTCAAGAAATTACAAAAAATGAAATTGAAGTGCGAAAATATCCAACAATTCAGGTAGATGTAGATCATGGTACATCTTTCTATTGTTTAAATGAGTTCTCATTACGTTCTAGCATTATTAAAACATTCGTTGTAGATGTTCACGTTGATGATTTATATTTCGAAACATTTAGAGGAGACGGTTTAGTAGTTTCTACCCCAACAGGAAGTACTGCTTACAATAAATCATTGCATGGTGCAGTTGTTGACCCACTTATTCCATGTTTCCAAGTAAGCGAACTAGCATCTTTAAACAACAACACTTACCGTACGCTCGGTTCACCGTTCATTTTAAATCACGAACGTACATTAACTTTAAAACTAAGACCAGACGGTAACGATTATCCTGTTATTGGCATGGATAACGAAGCGCTTAGCATTAAACAAGTGGAAAAAGCTGTTGTACGCTTAAGCGATAAACAAATTAAAACAGTTAAATTAAAAAATAATTCGTTCTGGGAAAAAGTACAGAGAACGTTTTTATAGGATTAAAATAACCGCAGAATTATGGAATTCCATAATTCTGCGGTTATTTATTTACCCCGATTGACGCGAACAATAATCTCTTACTATCCGGCCGTTATTCTTGTCAGTTTTTGTCGGTAAGTCGATATATTTTAATAATCGCTCATATATTTCGAGTTACGGTCGATATATTCCGAAAATCGCTGATATATTTTTACACATCTTTTCTATAGACAACTCGGCCATCTATTACAGTCATTTCTGCTTGTACTTCTTTTATTTCTTCTGCCTCAATTTCAAAAATATTGTGGTCTAATATTGTAAAGTCTGCTTCATATCCTTTTGTAATTTGCCCTCGTTTCGCTTCTTTTCCGATTGCATAGGCACTTCCTGTTGTAAATAAAGAAACAGCCTCATATACCGTTAATCTTTCCTCAGGCATATAGCATACACCGTCAATAAAACTTCTACGTGTAACAGCGCTATATATGCCTAGAAACGGATTTACTTGTTCAATAGGAGCATCTGAACCACCATTACAATGTAGTCCTGCTTCCAGTAATGTCTTCCAAGCATACGCATAACGAAGACGGTGTTCTCCCAGTTTTTCAATGACTGACGGAAAATCTGATGAAAGAAAGACTGGCTGTATATCGATAATGGCTTGCAAGTTTTTCATTCTTTCTATCAACTCTTCACGAGCAAGCTGACAATGAATAATGCGGTCACGTAACCCTTTTGCTGGTGGATATAATTCGAGTGCATCAATGACATATTCAAGCGATAAATCACCGATAGTATGAATCGCAACTGGCATATGTAAATCTCGTGCTTTCTTCACTAATTCCGCAAGTTCTTCACGTGAGAAAATTGCAACCCCATTCGTTTCCTTCGCATCTTCATACGGTTCACTTAATAATGCTGTTCTTCCGCCAAAAGAACCGTCAGAAAAAATTTTCATTGCCCCAAATTCAATATAATGTTCATTTTCATATTCTTTTCGTTCATGTGCTACTTCATGATGAACGAGCAAATGTGCTTTAAATGGCATTTCTTTTATAACGTGAGAAAACGCATTATATGTTTTTCTAAAACCACCGTAGTAATTTAAATCTTCCGTATGCCCGCCAACAAGTCCGTATTTCCAGCAATCTTTAATCGCTGTTTGCAAAGCTCTTTGTAAATACGCTTCATCAATTTCAGGCTGAACATGTTTAATTAATTCTTGTCCTTGTTCATATAAAAGTCCTGTTAACTTATTTGATGAATCCCTACCGATTTTCCCGCCTTTTGGATTTTGCGTCGCTTCTGTTATGTTCGCTTCTTGCAATATGTATGAATTCACCCATGTAACGTGACGACAAACTCGCTTTAATAAAATGGGGTGTTCTTTCGAAATTTCATCTAAATCACGCGCGTGAACATCTTTCGTATCTGTAAAGTTATTTTCATTCCATCCTTCTCCAATAATCCAAGAGCCCTTTGGAGCTTCTTTCACTCGCTTCTGAACAAGAGTAAGCACTTCACCATAAGATGTACAATTTGATAAATCTAGACGGAGTAATCTCTCTCCATGCCCAATAAGATGCATATGGCTATCAACGAGGCCTGGGATCATTGTTTTGCCTTTTAAATCGTGCAATGTAACCGCGGCATATTGGTTTTCTAACTCTTCTTTACTTCCAAAATCAACGATCGTACCGTTTTCAACGTAAACAGCGTCCACTTTTTCATTTTCTTCTCTCATTGTGTAAATGGTGCCGCCATACCAAATTTCTCCCATATATCCCATCTCCTTTATTTTTTATTGTATAAAAAAAAGCACCATTTCAAAACATGGTGCTTTTCTAAAAATTACTTTTGTTCAGTAGTAGACGTTGTAACTTGCCATTCAATATTAAATTTATCTTTTACTTGTCCGTATGCTGGGCTCCAGAATGTTTCTTGAAGTGGCATCATAACCTCTCCACCTTCTTGTAACTTATCGAATACTTCTTTTGCTTTTTCTGCATTACTAATTTGAATTGCGATTGTTACTTGAGATCCGATTGCATGTCCTTGACCTGGGAATGTATCAGAAATCATAAGATCCGTATTACCAACTTTTAAAGTAGCGTGTAAAACGCGCTCTTTCGCTTCAGCTGGAATAGGGTATTCTGGATTTTCAGGCATGTCACCAAAAGTTTGCATGACTTCTACTTTTGCATCTAAAGCCTCTTTATAAAACTGTACAGCTTCTTGCCCACTACCATCTAAAACTAAGTACGGATTAATACCTAAAATCATACGGACACCTCTTTTTTAAGTTTATAAAATCGAACCTGTGTTCGTTTTTATATTATCATTGTTTTACATTTCATTCAACTATTTACTTCACTGTTTTCAAAATTATTTTGACGGAATCTCCATCTCTTGTTTTCTAAGTTCAATACGGCGAATTTTTCCAGAAATCGTTTTTGGTAGTTCATCTACAAATTCAATTTTGCGAGGGTATTTATATGGTGCAGTGAGTTCTTTGACGTGTTGTTGGAGTGTTGGAATTAATGTTTCTTCGTTCTTTTCTATATTCTCTCTTAATACGATAAATGCCTTCACGACACTTCCGCGAATTTCATCCGGACTTGCGACAACCGCACATTCTCTTACGTAAGGATGTTTTACAAGCGCATCCTCTACTTCAAACGGCCCGATTGTATAACCAGAGCTAATAATGATATCATCACCACGCCCTTCAAACCAGAAGTAGCCATCTTCATCTTTCTTCGCTTTATCACCTGTAATATAATAATCACCGCGGAATTGCATCGCTGTACGCTCATCGTCTTTATAATATTGTTTAAAGAGTGCCGGCGTTTCAATGTGAACTGCAATATCACCAACTTCGCCTACTTTAACTGGAATACCTTCCTCATTTACGATATCGACGTGGTTACCTGGCGTTGGTTTCCCCATTGATCCTGGTCTAATATCCATCCCTTTCATTACACCAACAAGTAGTGTATTTTCCGTTTGCCCATAGCCGTCTCTTACTGTAATATCAAAGTGCTTTTGGAACGTTCCAATGACTTCTCTATTTAACGGCTCACCTGCGGATACAGCGCTATGTAACGCCTCTAAATTGTACTGACTTAAATCTTCTACCTTTGCCATTAATCTATACTCAGTCGGTGTACAACAAAGCACATTCACCTTATTATCGCCTAATAAATTTAAGTACGTTTTCGGTTCAAACTTACCGTTGTACACAAATCCTGTTGCCCCTGAACCGAGAGTTGCTAAAAACGGGCTCCAAATCCATTTTTGCCACCCTGGACTAGCCGTTGCCCATACAACATCATTCTCTTCAATTCCGAGCCAATTCGGGGCGCTTGTACGTAAATGAGCGTATGCCCACGCGTGCGTATGAACAACACCTTTCGGGTTTCCTGTCGTCCCAGACGTGTAAGATAAAAAGACCATATCTTCTTTATCTGTTTTCTCCATTTCTAACATGTCACTTTCTGTTTCTAATGCTGTTTTTAAATTGATCCACCCGTCTACTGACTGCTCGCTCAGGACGAATTTTTGAAGGGATTCCATTGCTTCTATATCATCAAACTGTCCAATGTACGGCTCATAGCTTACTATCGCTTTTACTTCGCCATGTCCAATTCGATATTCAATATCTTTTTTACGCAACATTTCCGAACTTGGAATTACGACAAATCCCGCTTTAATCGCAGCGATATACGTCATGTACGCTTCAATTAAACGCGGCATCATAATAAGGAGCTTGTCCCCTTTTTGTAAGCCACTTTTTATAAAAGCGTTTCCAATTTTATTTGCCCCTTGCATTAATTCAAAATATGTAACTTCTCGTCTATTCCCTTTATCATCTTGCCAAATTAAAGCAAGCTTCTCTTTATCGTCTGTATATTTCTCTATTTCTGAAACTAAATTATAAGATGGTGGTGCCAACAATTCCTCTCTCTTCATAAACATCCTCCTTTTTCTTTATGCCTCCCTTATATAATAAAGAATTTTCAGTAAATTTTGAACCCTCTTCTTTTGACAATTTTTTTATGCTTTTGTCGAAATGAATTTATACTAATATGAACAACAAAAAGAAAGAGCGGGAGAACCCGCTCTTTCTAAGCCATCATATGGGATTATTTTTGGTAACCGCCTAATTGTTGCTCAGCTAGTGAAACTAGACGTTTAGTGATTTCACCACCAACAGAACCGTTAGCGCGAGCTGTTGCATCAGCTCCAAGTTGAACACCAAACTCTTGAGCGATTTCGTATTTCATTTGGTCTAATGCTGATTCAGCACCAGGAACCGCTAATTTATTTGTGCTACGTGACATGTTATATCACCTCCTTGTGAGTATAGAGTGTGATAAATAACATGACTTCATACACGTTTTAAATATGGTAATTTATGGTTTTAGAAAAGTTCTTCAAATTTTTCTTCTTCCGCCACTACTTCAACCGTTTGTAATACCATTGTTTCTTTGTTCGCTACAGCTTCTTCGATTAACGGTGTGAAATCGTATTTCGCTTCAAATCGATTTGCTTTTTCACGCTTCGGCTTCGTCGCCGGGCTAGCTGGTGTGAATACTGTACAGCAATCTTCGTATGGACGAATTGAAATATCATACGTGCCGATTTCTTCAGCAATTTTAATAATTTCTAATTTATCCATCGTAATAAGCGGACGAATAACTGGGTAGTTTGTTACTTCGTTAATCGTATGCATGCTATCTAATGTTTGGCTTGCTACTTGTCCAAGACTTTCACCAGTTGTGATTGCAAGTGCGTTACGCTCCTCAGCAATCTGCTCTGTAATACGCATCATCATACGGCGCATAACCGTCATTGAATAGCTAGATGGGATTTCTTTATTAATCGTTTTTTGCACTTCTGTAAACGGAATAAGGTGAAGCGTTACACGTTTACAGTATTTCGTTAACTCTTGTGCTAAATCGATTACTTTTTGTTTTGCACGCTCACTTGTGAAAGGTGGGCTATGGAAGTGAACTGCTTCCACAGATACGCCGCGTTTCATCGTTAAGTACGCTGCTACTGGGCTATCAATACCACCAGAAAGAAGTACCATTACTTTTCCGCCAACGCCAACTGGTAAACCGCCAGCTCCCATGTGCTCACCACACATAATATAGCTGTAACCACTGCGAATTTCTACACGTACATTCACATCTGGATTATGGACGTCTACTGTGATATCCTCTGTATTTTCTAAAATGTGCCCACCGATTTCTGGAAGTAACTCCATCGTCTTCATTGGGAAGCGCTTATCAGAACGGTGCACTGTAATTTTAAATGTTTTCACATCATCTTTTACTTGTAAGAAAGCTGCTAATGCACCTTTTTTAATGTCTTCTAATTCTGATGGTACTTTCATCGCTAAGTTAAACTTATGAATACCAAATACGTCTTTCAATCTTTCAGAGATTGCTTCATGATCTTCACCATTTAACTGGATGTACATACGGTCATGCGTTGCATCAATTTTAATATTTGGGAACTTTTTCAGTTTGAACTTCACGTTATCTTTTAATGTGCTTACAAATTTAGAACGGTTTTTACCTTTTGTCGTCATTTCTCCGTAACGCACTAAAATATATTCATATGTCATCATATTTCTTTACCTCATCACTTCATATAATTTTGGCATCGTCTCTTTTACAATACCTTCAAATTGTTTTACTTCTTCCATCGTGTTGTCTGGTGCCAAACTAATACGAATAGCACTTGCAGCTGCTGCATGCGGCACTCCCATTGACACTAACACTCTGCTCACTTCATTTGCTTTTGAAGAACAAGCAGACTTCGTCGATACATATACACCGTGCTCTTCTAAAGCATGAACGACTACTTCTGGTTTTAAACCAACAAATGATACATTTAAAATGTGCGGTGCTGCATATGCAAGCGATGTATTAATCGTCACATCTTCCATCTCTTTAAAGAAGCTGACAAGCTCTGCTTGTAAACTTTGCAAATGAGCTACCTTTTCTTTCACTTGTTCCATTGTCATGCGAAGTGCTTTCACCATCGCTACAATGCCAGGTAAATTCTCTGTACCAGAGCGATACTTAAGCTCTTGTTGACCACCTGATAAAATCGGATCTAATCTTACGCCATCACGTATATAAAGAAGACCCGTTCCTTTTACACTGTGGAATTTATGTCCAGATATTGAGCAAAGATCAATATGAGAAGCATATAAATCAAGCGGTACTTTTCCTATCCCTTGTACATGATCTACATGGAATCTTATTTTCGGATGATTCGATAATAACGTTCCAATTTCAGCAACGGGCTGAATTGCTCCAGTTTCGTTGTTCACATGAATAATTGATACAAGAATCGTATCTTCACGAAGTGCTCGTTTTACATCCTCTACCGATACAACACCATGCTCGTTAACCGGTAAATATGTTACATCATATCCGAGTTCTTCTAATTGCTTATATGCCTCAAACACAGACGCGTGTTCAATATTTGTTGTAATGATATGTTTGCCGCGCGAACGATTCCTCATCGCTATCCCTTTAATCGCAAGGTTGTTCCCTTCCGTTCCACCTGATGTGAAAATAATTTCAGAAGGTTTAACGTGAAGAAGCTGCGCTGCAATCGTTCTTGATTGTGTTAATAGACGCTCTGCCTCTCCTCCAAGCGAATGAATAGAAGAAGGATTACCAAAATATTTCCCAGCAACCGTCACGTACGATTGAAGAGCTTCTGGATATGGCTTCGTCGTCGCACTATTATCAAAATAGATCATCGTTCTTCCCCTTTCAGCGCTATCACATCATATAATCATATCATAAATACGTGTCATTACGCTAAGACTACGCAAAGGTTCCGTTTTATCCCGATTAGTGAATAATAATAATTAGTGAGATACCCCCACTGATTACAGTTTCACTTTATTTTGAAACGAATAACCTTACTGTATTCCGCTATTCATTATAGCAACATCGTCTGCAAAATTACACAAAAAAACAAACCCTTTTATGAAAGGGTTTGTTCATTGTCTACATATTCAGCTATTTTTTGAACAACACCAGGTTCAAGTTGCTCTAGTACAGAAGCTGCTTGTTCTAAAGCTGCATCGTATTGATATTCACGGAATAATTTCTCCGCATAATTTAAGCTTTCTGCAAGGCTTTCATCATGACTGCGGTAACGGTTACCGTATTGAATTAATTTTTCAACTAAATACGCTTGTCCAATTAACTCTTCTGTCATTTCAGCTACACCGTTCACAGTTGTGTATGCTTCTTCTAAACTGCTATTTACAGCGTTCATATTTAACGGCTTCACTTCTAATTGTTCATATACAGCTTGCATTGCCATTTGCCCTCTTTTTAAATCTTCCATAATACTCTCTGGGAGACCTGGCAAATTCGACTTTTGCATAAAGCGTTTCGTTTCGAAAATAGTATTTCGCATTTCTTGTAACTTCTCACGCGCTTCAAATTCTTCTTTACGCATCGTTTGCAGCATTTCTTTATATTCTGCATGAAGTACTTTTAACGTTTCACATTGCTCATAAACCTCTTCTAGTTCCTCACGAATAATAGAGAAGGCAATATCTTGTTCAGCAACGCGTAATTGTAGCATTTCAAAACGTTTCGTTAAAATGTGCATTTGCTTTTCAATTACTTTTTGAGATTCAATATCCTTATCTTGCAATTGATAGCTTTGTTTCACAAGTTGTGTTTCTGTTTTCGTTTCAATCGTTTCGATACGTATTTCTTCTAAGTCTTCATAAACAGAAAGTGTTTTTTGCTCCACATAATGTCTCGCATGCACCTCTTGCTCAAGTTGATCATAGAAACCATCTAAACGAGTTTTTAAGTCTTCCACTTTTTCAGCCGCTTCTGTTATATGAAGCTCCTGTATATCCATTAAACATGTGTTTAGTTGTGTCGTCATATCACGAACTTCTTTAGGGACTTCCAAATACTCTAATACATAACCTTGTCTTACCATATCATTATGACCCTGTAATAAATCTTCCAGTTGAACTGGTAGCGTCGCTTGACACTCTACTAATAAATCTGGAATTTGGTGAATAATGATTTCTAAACCAGCTAAACCTTCTTCTAAACTAATAACAATTTCTCTCGCTTTTAAGTAGTCACCATTATCTGTTGCTTCTTCAAAGCTTTTAAATTTATTAGATTCAGCGTCTAGCATCTCTTCGATTTTCTGCTCTGCTGCTCCATACATATGTCTATGAGCAAGAACACTCTTTTTCATACTACGATATGTATCACGTAACCCTTCAATTTCCGAGCTATTTTTCTCATGGCTTTCTAACAATTGCTGTAATTCATTTAAAACACCTGTAATACGATTATCAGCGTCATCTAAACCACTTATGGATTCGTTCATCGCATGCTTTGCTTTTCGGAAGGAGAATTGCGAGGCGAATTTTCGCGCTTGCGCTAAATCTTTGTCAGCTTTCGGAAGGGTTGTTGATACAATTTCATCCCATTCTTCACGCCATTTACCAAACAGTTCTTCTGTTTGACCCGTCATGTTTAAATCTTTTACCCGTTTTAGTTCATCTGCCACAGGTTTATCTTTTATCTCTTGTTTCCACTGCTCCAGTGCTTCAATATCTTTATATGAACGATTTCTTATCACAAGCTCTATCATGAGCAGCACTAGAATAGAGCTTACTACAATGATAACGATCGTCAGGATAGAATCCATGCAAAAAAGCCTCCTAGTTATATCTCTTTTTTTGTCCGTTCCGTTTATGAAATGGAAGGCATTATGTATAAAAAGGGAATTCCCCTATATTTAACAACTAACAATGTACTAATCATACCATGTAATGGCTTGTTTTTGACCTAGTTTTTTTTAAAATTTCATGTTTCTTTCAATGCGATTGTAATCTTTCTCAATATTCCGCCTACCTCACTACCTATCCTCAAATGATTGTAATAACAAACAATCTTTCGTATGAGATACGAAATAAATTTTCCGCATGAGTGGTGGTTCAACAGAAATTCCATGTACATTTCCCTGCCTTACAGACTGCTCTACTGCCCTTTCTGGAAGTAAAGTGATGCCAAGGCCAGCTTTTACCATTGCAAGCATCGGTTCTGCGTAAGATGTTTCCACAGCTATAGTTGGTTTTACACCTATCTCATGAAACATGTTCATAATCATTCTCCTTACATCGCATATTTCTGGATATACAATTAATTTTTCATTTTGCAGCTCTTCTATTTGAATGACTTTCTTCTCTTTATACGGATGATTATTTGAAATGACACAAACAATTTTCTCTTGTTGCACTTCTTTTATATACGTAGCACCTTCTACTACTGAATCGATGAACATCGCGTCAATCTCCCGCGCTTTAAATAAATCTCTTAATACTTCCGTATGTCCGATTTGCCACTCTACTTCGAACTCATCACCTAATACATCTTTACACTCTAATATGTAATGCTCTGCTAAACTCGGTAGTATACCAATTGAAAACTTTCGGTTCTCTTGATACCTCCTCATTTCTGTTTTCACTTCATTTATTTGTTCCAAAATCGGTAGCATTCTTTTTATAAATAACTCTCCTGCCTCCGTTAACTGCACTCCTTGCGCAGAACGCTTAAGTAAAGTAACCTCTAAATCCGCTTCTAACTTTTGAATTTGCTTACTAAGCGCTGGTTGAGATATATGTAAAATCTTACTTGCCTTTGATAAACTTCGCGTATGCTTCACTTCGATAAACGATCGTACTGCCTCCAAATCCATCGTACACACCTCTAACAAAAAGTTATAACCGTTATAAGAAATCGATATTTCCTCCTATAAACAATTACTCTTTATACTTATTTCATCAACTTACTATAACGAAATGCAAAGGGGAAAGATACTCTTGAACAAAAAACAAATGCTACTCGGATTCTTTCTATGCTTACTCGCCGTAACTGCCTGGGGATTTATGTTTCCTGTAATGGCAAATGCCCTGCAATTTATCGATCCGTTCTTCTTCACAACGATTCGCTATGGATCAGCAGCTATTATTTTTCTTATTTTGCTATTAATTACTGAAGGGAAGACTTCACTCCGCTTAGAAAAAAGAACACTTTCTCTGTTCTTTTACGGGACAGTCGGTTTCGCAGGATATGGTTTTCTCGTTTTCTACGGACAACAACTTGCCGGGCCTTCTGGAGCAATCCATGCAGCGATGATTCAGTCTCTCATGCCACTAATTGCCTTATCATTACAATGGATAACAAAAAACAAGCGCCCACAAAACTACACATTCCTTTGTATGTTCGTTGCATTACTCGGTGTTATGCTTGTCATTTCAAAAGGAAATATTCACTTATTATTTGGAGCTGCAAGCCACTTATCGACAAATATATTGATGCTATGCGGCGTTACTTGCTGGGTCATTTATACAAACGGGGGTGCTCGTTTTCAATCTTGGTCACCACTTCGATATACGACATTAACTTGTTTATTTGGCTCCATTTCACTCATAGTTATTGTTACTTTCTTAACGTATACAAATATAGTTACTATGCCGTCACTGCGTACAGTTGTGAGTGTTCGTTTTGAGCTCTTTTATATGTCGATTATCGCAGGAGTTATCGCTGTATTTTGCTGGAATATGGGCAATCGCTATATTTCATCTATTAACGGCATATTATTTATGAATTTAGTTCCTATCCTTGCCCTGATCGGTTCTATGTTTCGAGGTTATACAGTCGATAAAATTGAAATCGCTGGAGCTGCATTAACAATTATCGCGCTATTATGTAACAATTCATGGCAAAGAAAAGTAAACATAAAAATCCCCACCTCAGTTCGTTAGGTGGGGATTCTTCACATATGAACAGCTCTTGGCCATTCATGGTACATATTTGCTTTACATAACGCTTGTTCCATCCATTGCTCAATCTCTTTCGTATACATTTCTATGAAAAATGTCTCAGACGGGAAAGAATGCAGTACTTCTGATATATATTGTGGATATAAAAACGGCATATTTATCATACCTTTTAATTGCGTCATAAACATTGTAAATGATACTTTCTGAAATTCTTGTTTCATTTGTCCTTGTCTAATAATTTGCTCTATATAATATCTTTCTTTAGAAAAATAAACGGTCATCACTTCACGAATTAATGTCGTATCAAGCGAAAGCTCTCGGTAGAAGAAACGTGTTAGTTCTCTATTTTCAAATTGATATCGTAACATCCCACGCACCATTTGCACCATCACATCTTTAGCCGACAAATACTCTCTCTGTTCAAACGAAATTTCAATCACATGAATATACCCTTCTAAAAAATCAGTAATAAGCTGTTCTAATAAACCTTGCTTCCCAGCAAAATAATATGAAATATTCGCTACATTCACATCCGCTCGCTTTGCAATGTCTCGCACCGACGTTCCATCATAACCTTTCGTATTAAACAACGATATTGCCGCATCAATTACTTTTTGTTTCGTCTGCTTCATGCGCTCACTTCCTCTCAATGAACAGCTATAGTTTAAATTTCTTGACTTTTAAGACAAATTCCTTTAATTTTCTATCGACAAAGTCATGTGAAATACATCGTATTTTGCTAATATTTTACACATCTCGATAAAAAAGGAGCTGTTTCCATGTTTACTAAAGAAAGTTATGCAGGATCTCGCGTGCAGCAATATGAGACAGTAATTAAACAACTGGATGCGTTATTAACTGGCGAATCAAACGTAGTCGCAAACTTATCAAATGCGTCCGCATTATTAAACCAATTTTTAGATCGCGTTAATTGGGTTGGCTTTTACGTAACAGAAGGAAATCAGCTTGTCCTTGGACCGTTCCAAGGAATGCCTGCTTGCGTACGCATTCCATTTGGACGAGGCGTTTGCGGCGTAGCAGCTGAAACGAAAACAACGCAGCTTGTAGCGGACGTTCACCAATTCCCAGGTCACATCGCTTGCGATAGTGCTTCTAATTCAGAAATCGTTGTACCGATTGTGAAAGAAGGAGCTGTCATTGGTGTACTTGACATTGATAGTCCTGAAAAGAATCGTTTTGATGAAGTAGATCAGCGCTATTTAGAAAAGTTTGTGGAAACACTCCTAAAACATATGTAAAAAGAAAAGAGCGAGTTATCGATTTAGTACGTCCTGTACAAAACCGATAGCTCACTCTTTTTTTATTGATTAACAGTAGATATTTTCTTTAATGCTTGCTCTAAATCAGAAACGATATCCTCCCAAGATTCTAAACCAACCGATAAGCGTATTAAATTATCGAAAATGCCCATTTCTTTTCTTAGTTCAGCTGGAATCGCAGCGTGCGTCATCGTTGCTGGATGCTGAATTAACGTTTCTGTATCTCCTAAACTCACCGCAATTGTAATAAAGTGGAGGTCATTAATAAATGCTTGCGTCTCTTCTTTTCCGCCTTTTACTGAAAAAGAAATAACACCGCCCCCGCGCTTCATTTGACGAGATGCTAATTCCCCTTCTGGATACCAAACACCTTCTACCGCATCATGTTTTCTTAAGAACGATACAATTTTTTCTGCATTATCACAATGACGATCCATTCTTACCGCTAACGTCTTTAACCCGCGTAATAATAACCACGCATCAAACGGCGCCATAATGCCGCCGATATCTTTTCGCATCGGGCGAATCTTTTCAGCTAACGCTTTCGTTTTACAAATTGTTACACCCGCTACAACGTCACCATGGCCACCAATATATTTTGTCGCACTATGCACAACAGCATCACAGCCAAGCTCAAGCGGTCTTTGTAAATAAGGTGAACAAAACGTATTATCAACAATGACAAGTAAACCATTTTGCTTCGCAACCTGAATAACTTGTTTTAAATCGATTAATTTCATTGTTGGATTAATCGGTGTTTCAACGAAAATAAGCTTTGTATTTGGACGAATTTTATTTTCAATATCAACCTCTGTCTCCATCTCACAAAACGAATGCGTAATCATAAATTTTTCTTCTAACACTTCTAAAAAACCGTACGTACACCCATATAATCCATTTGAACAAATAATATGATCCCCAGCCTTTAAAAAACCGATTAAAGTTGCTGAAATAGCTGCCATACCAGATCCGAAGGCAAGTGCTTCTTCTCCTCCTTCTAACACCGCCATACGTTCTTCAAATAATTTCACAGTCGGATTTCCAAGCCTTGAGTAAATATAAGATGGATCCACTCCCGCAAAACTCGCCTCTCCTTGCTGCGCAGTCTCAAATGTAAACGTAGAGGTTTGAAATAAAGGTGGTGTTAAACTTCCTTTATGTTCCTCAGATGTATAACCGTGATGAATTAACGCTGTCTCCATATGCTTCTTTTTCATAAAAACATCCCCTTTATGTTTTTATTACCGCATATTCACCAGTAAAAAACTGATGAACGTTTTTACTACATTTTATGTAAGCGTTTTATTTGTGTTTCTATCTCTTCTTTTATATTGTTTTAAATTCCTTCTTATATTAATTTCCAAAATTTATATGCATAAAACAAAAACGTACTCGCTTGACGAAACTCTGGGTAAAAGATATAATAGCGTTTGTGTAAAATAAAAAGGCAGCCTTGTAATGTGAGTTTATCGTTTGTATTTTGTTCCTCTACGGAGGTGTATCTCGTAACTCCCTGCTGCTGGAGCGAAGGTACATGAAAACAAAATGCCCGTAAATATCGATTACGTCTGTTTTTATTTTACGTAAATAAAAACATTTTTAAAGGAGGAGTCAACTATGGCTCGTTATACAGGTCCAGCTTGGAAACTGTCTCGTCGTCTTGGAATCTCTCTAAGCGGCACAGGAAAAGAATTAGAAAAACGCCCTTACGCACCAGGTCCTCACGGTCCTAACCAACGTAAGAAACTTTCAGAATACGGTTTACAATTACAAGAGAAACAAAAACTTCGTCACATGTACGGCATGACTGAGCGTCAATTCCGTCGCACATTTGACCAAGCAGGTAAAATGCCTGGTAAGCACGGCGAAAACTTCATGATCCTTCTTGAAGCTCGTCTTGACAACTTAGTTTACCGTATGGGCTTAGCTCGCACTCGTCGTGCAGCTCGCCAATTAGTAAACCACGGTCACATCATGGTTGATGGCGCTCGCGTAGATATCCCATCTTACCGTGTAAAACCTGGTCAAACTATCAGCGTTCGCGAAAAATCTAACAGCCTTGTTGTTGTTAAAGAAGCGATCGAAGTTAACAACTTCGTACCAGAATACTTAACTTTCGATGCTGACAAATTAGAAGCTACTTACACTCGTCACGCTGAGCGTGCTGAGTTACCAGCTGAAATCAACGAAGCATTAATCGTAGAGTTCTACTCTCGTTAATGACAAAAAGCCAATCCTGTGGATTGGCTTTTTTCAATTCCCCCATTATTTTTATATCCTACATAACATAAAAATCCCAATACCCTATACTCCCATCTAAAACAAAAAGAATAACCTCCCTGTTTCCATAAAGAACTCTGTTATATTATGAATTTTCACGGAATAACAATAATATTAAAGATTTTTAAACTTTATAACGAGGAGACATTGATATGGAATTCAGAAATGACATAAACAAAATAGCTAACCAAATTTTAGAACGAACAGAGTACATAACTAATGAAGAAATGACCAAGCAATCATTAATTATTCCTTTTCTTCAAAAACTAGGTTATGACGTTTTTAATCCTTTAGAAGTTAGACCTGAGTATGTTGCAGACTTCGGAACTAAGAAGGGAGAAAAAGTCGATTATGCGGTTTTTAAAAATAGGGTTCCAATTATTTTAATCGAGGCAAAATCTGTAACAGAAAATCTCCTTAAACACGATGCGCAACTATCTAGATATTTCAATGCCTTACCTGATGTCAAAGTAGGGGTACTAACTAATGGTGTAGAATACAAGTTTTATACTGATTTAACAAATGACAATGTGATGGATGAAAAACCTTTCTTCACATTCAGCATGGATAATTTAACTAATTTAGATATTGAAACGATTGAAACTTTTACAAAAGAAAATTTTGAAGCTGAAGAAATCGTAAAATATGCTGAAGAGCTTATTTATATGACCAATTTAAACTCTACAATTAAAGAACTATTTAAAAATCCTTCAGATGACTTCCTTCGTTTTCTAATTAGAGACTTTAGCTCAACTAGAATTACAAATAACGTTTTAGAGCGATTCCGACCAATCGTTAAAAAAGCAATTAATCGAACACTATTAGAAATAATCAGTGATGGTTTAACACCAAAAGAAACAAAAACATCGGAGAAAATAGAAACAAGCCTAGTTGCAGCTGCTTCTACTGAAATAATTGAAGACATTAACAAAGAAGACAAAACAGATAGAGTTTTCACTACAGAAAATGAACTAACCGCATTTAACATTGTTAAAGAGATTTTAACTGAGCATCAAAGAGATATCAGTAACCTCAAATATAAAGATACCATTAGTTATTTTTGTATCATGAATCGTGTAATCACAAAATGGTTTATACGTCTCTTCCTTGATGGCGATGCAAAATCCTTAGTTGTAAGACTCGATTTAGAAGCTACTAAACAGCTATGCCCTAATTTTGTGGTTGAACAAGCCCCAAAATCACAGGGAGTGAGTAGAATTTTTATTGATAACGTTAATGACTTAAAAGATCTGGAAGCACTTATTACTTCGTGCTATGATCAAATTTTAGCTAATGTTTAAAAGAGAAAAATGGACGCTCTTTTTCCAACGACCTGACAAAAAGCCAATCCAATGGATTGGCTTTTGAAGTTTATATATAAAATAAAGTTATTTATTTTCCTCTTTTTGAACATATACATAAGCATCTTTCTGCTCTTTATGTATATCAACCTTCGAATTCTCTGCAAGCTGACCCGCATTTAGCAAAGAAAAAATAATGAGCGCTTCTAGTGACATTTTGTTTTACCACTCCTTTCTAGTTGTTATACATTTATCATACCGCTTACATGTGATTTCCGTATGAACTCGAAAAGGAGATTAAAACAAAAAAGCTTTGAGGAATTTCCCCAAAGCTTTTTATTTATTAGTAACGAATTAAGAAATATTTCTTCTTACCGCGGCGAATGATTGTAAATTTACCTTCGATGCGGTCGTTTTCTGTTACAACGTAGTCTAACGCTTGTGTACGCTCACCGTTTACGTAGATTGCGCCGTTCGTTACATCTTCACGTGCTTGACGTTTTGATGGAGAGATTTTGCTTTCTACAAGTAAGTCGATTAATACTGTATCTTCTGCAGTACGTTCTACAGATGGTACGTCTTTGAATCCTTGTTCAATTTCGCTTGCAGTTAGTTCTGCTACAGAACCGCTGAATAGTGCAGCTGAAATTTTGATTGCTTGCTCTAATGCTTCTTCGCCGTGAACAAGTTTTGTCATTTCAGAACCTAATGCTTTTTGTGCTGCACGTTTTTCTGGCGCTTCAGCTACTTGCTTTTCAAGCTCAAGAATTTCTTCATGAGATAAGAATGTGAAGTATTTTAAGTATTTAACAACATCGCGGTCATCTGTGTTAATCCAGAATTGGTAGAACTCGTAAGGAGTTGTTTTCTCTGGGTCTAACCAAATTGCGCCACCTTCTGTTTTACCAAACTTCGTACCGTCAGATTTAGTAACAAGTGGAATTGTTAAACCGAATGCTTTCGCATCTTCCTCTGATTTACGGATTAATTCAAGACCAGCTGTAATGTTACCCCATTGGTCACTACCACCGATTTGCAAGCGGCAATTATGGTTTTGGTATAAGTTTAAGAAGTCGTATGATTGTAAAATCATGTAACTGAACTCAGTGAATGAAATACCAGTTTCTAAACGAGATGCTACTGTATCTTTTGCTAACATATAGTTTAAACCGAAGTTTTTACCGATATCGCGTAAGAATGAAATTACATCTAAGTTACCAAGCCAGTCATAGTTGTTAGCCATTGTTGCTGGGTTGTCCACGTTTTCGAACTCTAAGAAGTTTGAAAGTTGGTTTTTAATGCTTTCTGTGTAGTAAGCAACTGTATCTTTCGTATTTAATGTACGCTCTGCTTTTTTACCACTTGGGTCACCGATCATACCAGTACCACCACCAACAAGTGCGATTGGTTGGTGACCAGCTAATTGGAAACGACGTAACATTAATACTGGTAACATATGACCGATGTGTAAGCTATCTGCTGTCGGATCGAAACCACAGTATAATTTAACGCTTTCTTTTTCTAATAATTGCTCAAGGCCCTCAGCATCTGTTTGCTGATTAATTAGACCGCGAAATTCAAGATCTTGTAAAATACCCATATCCTACATACTCTCCTTTAAGTTCATTACTGGCGTGAAGGTTGAAAACATAAAAAAATCGCCCCTTCAAATAAGGGACGATTTTGATTATCGCGTTACCACCCTAGTTGCAGGCCAAAAAGCCTACCACCTTATTTACATAACGGCTTAGCACCGTCTTTTCCCTTTTGAATACAATTCAATCGAAAAAAGATGCTCTAGGGGCGTAATTCGCGATCATCTATGTGCTGATTTCCACCGACCATCAGCTCTCTAAAACAGGGAAATGATCACTACTTCTCCCTTTCCACGCTCAATTATTCATATACTTTTCTTTATACCATCATTTATATAGGCGTGTCAAATAGAGGTGGAATTTCTCTTCTTTCCAATCCTTTACAACGTCACAAAGAGTATCGTAATAAGAGAAAGAATTGGAACCCCAACTAACAACGATACATGAAACACAACCGATAAATCATTCCCAATGGTCGCCTCCACAGGATCTTTCGCCGGGGAACCAAGAAACCCGATTAATCGATCGAATCGACTTACCGTTTTTGGAAAGTCTGGTATTTCTACATGATCACTATCTAAATGTTGCTTTAACTTATATTCACTCTTAAAGGGATTTTCGCTCAATTTCATCCACCTCCAGCAATTGTTTCAATTTCTTTATTCCATTATGAAGTCTCGATTTCACTGTTCCAATCGGAATGTTTAATATTTCTGCAATTTCCTTTTGCTGCATATCATGATAATAAGAAAGGATTAGGACCGCTCTTTGCTCTTCTGGAACTTTCAAAATTGCTTCTCTTACTGTGAGCCGATCTTCGTGAGAAAATTCTTTTTCCGGAATCGGCACTAAAAATGGCAAAAGCGTACGCCACCTTTTTCTCCTATTTAATTTATTAATCATAAGACGATAACCAATTTGAAATAAATACGTTTTTATTTTACCTTTTTCACTTTCATACATATGTTTCTTACGCTCTAGCGTCAAAAACGTATCTTGCACAAGATCGATACTTAATTGTTCATCTCGGTTAAATCGATATAAAAATGTGTATAGCGCTGGTTTGATTAAAATATATAGTCTTTCTCCCGCTTGTTTATCTCCACTTTGATACGCAAGCATGAGCTCCTCCTCAATCCCAATCTGCGCCATGATTTTTGATCTCCTTTATTCCTTTTAACGTTAATGAAATACGGGAAATTAAATATGCAATCGCAATAAAAATCCACAATTGTGATTGATTTGTAAAAAATTGCACATATGGGTTTTGAATCGTAAATCCCATTGCAACTAAAATATTTAACGCTTGCACACATATGCATGCATACAACGCAAGGCAGACAGAAATAGTATCAAATACATTCCAGCGAAAATACACTTTTGTTTTTGTAAAATCAATTTTATATCCATTTTTCCGTACTATATGTTTTCTATCAAATGGAATAATTATTGAAAACAGAACACCCATTATAACTCCAGCTGTAAGCATTGATACTCTATATCCAATTGGTATCGGTAAGAAAAGACCACAAGAAAATACAACTATAATTCCAATTAAAGCAAAAGCAAGAAGTAATTTATTAGACATAAAAAAGCCTCCCTCATCTATTCTTTCATAAATGTATACAGACGAGGAAGACGCTTCGTTCAAATATTATTTTATTTTTTTTATAATCTTTGCAGGATTTCCGCCAACTACTACATTATTAGGCACATCTTTCGTTACAACGGCGCCAGATGCGATAACCGCATTGTCTCCAATTGTGACACCTGGATTAATAATCGCTCTCCCGCCAATCCATACGTTATCGCCAATTGTAACTGGTTTTCCGTATTCTAATCCGCTTATACGCTCAATTGGATTGAGTGGGTGCGTTGCTGTATAAATGTGAACACCTGGAGCTAACATACAATTCACTCCGATCGTCACCGGGCATACGTCTAAAATTGTACAGTCAAAGTTCGCGTAAAAATTTTCGCCAACGTGAATGTTATAACCGTAATCACATCTAAAAGAAGATTCAAGATGAATGTTATCTCCAGTCGTTCCAAATAATTCTTTTACGATTTCGCTACGCTCTTTTAATTGCTCTTCTGGCGTATCATTTAATTTTCTCGTTAATATACGTGCTTGCTCTCTTTCTTGTACTAAAACTGGATCAGCCGGTATGTACATTTCTCCTAGTATCATCTTTTCTTTTTCTGTTTTCATTTTACTATTCCCTTCAAACATGTACACATAAATTTTTTATTATTATAGCACAAAAGATTATATTTCAAGAAGATTAATTAAAACTCACTTTTAATATATTTTATTAAATCCTTCTTCTATAAAATATATTACCGTTTCCAAAGGAAATTTATAAAACAAAACACCTTTCAGCACTATATAATAACTTTTTAAATTAATTTTACCATCGACATATTCGCAACTTCATAACCAAGCTTTTCATATACTCCACGTGCAGGTTTGTTATGCCCAAAAACATGAAGGCTAATTTTCCTCATACCCAATTCTTTAGCAATCATTTCAATTTTCTCCATTGCCTTCGTACCATATCCCAATCCTTGATACTGATCAAAGATAATAAAATCATAAAGATAGCCTTCATCAATATTTGTAGGTGATTGTCGTCCAATCCAAATCATTCCAACTATATGTTGGTCATGAAAGATAGAAAACAAATACTGGCTCTCAGTTTTTTCACCTTTTGGTAGCATTTGATTAAATTCCATTCTAAACTGGTTAATTGCCTCATCCTCACTCCAATTTCTAGAAGTAATTTTGTCTTTTGTATAGTCATCAAGTGCACGAATACGATACTGTTGAAACTCCTCTTGGTTCATAGGCTTTAATGTGATCATTTAATTTCCTCCTAATCATATCAAAAATTCTAGTTTTTTATTTCCTTTTAAACGATCGCATCCCCGCAAGCTAAATAGTAAGCAAATATATTAATCATAATTAATATACGCTTACCTTCTATTTTTTAGATTGTAGTAATGATAACGTCCAGACCTTTCTTAATCTTCCATCGTTGATAAGTCACCTGTTGGTAAATTCAGCTCCCACGCTTTTAATACACGACGCATAATTTTACCACTTCTCGTTTTCGGTAATTTATCTCTAAATTCAATTTGTCTCGGCGCCGCATGAGCTGCTAGACCTTTCTTTACAAATTGACGAATTTCTTCTTTTAATTCATCAGATGGTTCGTATCCTGCTCGAAGTGCGATAAATGCTTTAATAATTTCGCCACGCACTGGATCAGGAATACCAATTACACCTGCTTCTGCAACAGCAGCATGCTCGATTAATTTACTTTCTACTTCAAACGGACCAACGCGCTCACCTGACGTCATAATTACATCGTCAATACGTCCTTGGAACCAGAAGTATCCATCTTCATCCATATAGGCAGAGTCACCTGATACGTACCAATCTCCCGGCATGAAATAAGATTCATACTTTTGCTGATTATTCCAGATTGCACGCATCATAGATGGCCAACCTTTCGCAATTGCTAAGTTACCCATTGTGTATGGAGGCACTTCATTTCCTTCATTATCAACAATCGCTGCTTTCACACCTGGAATTGGTTTACCCATTGAGCCTGGACGAATTTCCATACAAGGATAGTTACAAATAACTTGTCCACCTGTTTCTGTCATCCACCACGTATCATGAATACGAAGTCCAAATGCATTCATACCCCATCGAATTACTTCTGGATTTAATGGCTCACCAACGCTTAATACGTGACGAACTTGTGATAAGTCATATTTTTTAATTGCGTCTTGTCCAGCTCCCATTAACATACGGAACGCTGTCGGTGCACTGTACCAAACTGTTACACCATAATCTTGCAGTGCCTCATACCAAGCTTCTGGACTAAATCGTCCACCTAAAATAACATTTGACGCTCCGACTAACCACGGTGCGAAAATACCGTAAGCAGTTCCAGTAACCCAGCCCGGGTCAGCTGTGCACCAATATACGTCATCTTCTTTTAAATCTAATACCCATTTCGCCGTTTGATAGTGCTGAACCATTGCATTTTGCGCATGAAGCACACCCTTTGGCTTACCAGTAGAACCAGACGTATAGTGAAGAATTAAACCGTCTTCACGGCCTAACCATTCGATATGTAATTCTTTTGAAGCTTGTTCAAATAAAGGATTGAACGCTACTGTTTTACCGCCTTCTTCTACATTATCTCCCACAAGGAAAACTGTTTTTAAAGCAGGTAAATCATTTAATGGTACACGCTCTAATAACTCAGGCGTTGTAATTAACACCTTTGCTTCGCTATCTTCTAAACGATCGCGAACCGCACCTTCCATAAATGCTTCAAATAACGGTCCAACAATTGCCCCTAATTTCACTGCACCTAAAAGTGCGAAATATAATTCTGGAGAACGTGGCATAAAAATAAAAACGCGATCGCCTTTTTCTACATCGCCATAATTTTTCAGGACATTTCCTGCTTTATTAGAAAAATCCTTCATTTCCTTAAATGTATATTTCTCTTTTCGCGATCCATCTTGATAATAAAGAGCTACTTTATTCTTTCGATCGGATTTCGCATGCTTATCAATTGCCTCATACGCCATATTCACTCGGCCTGTTTCATTCCAAGTAAAGTTTTTATTAACCTCTTCCCAGTTAAAATTCGCGTATGCCTCATCATAATTCGGCAAATTATTTTCTCCTTTAATGACAGGAAGCGTTTCTACTTTCATACTTTACATCCCCCTCCTATGTATTCTATTATCTATTATAATGATATTTTTAAAATTTTCAGTATATTTGTTGATTTTTAGACAAATTTTTAATGACAAATTTCGATTCACATCGCATATATTATAAAGTACGATATTAATAGATTCACAAACCCTCAAGGTGGTGAGCAATACATTGATTCATAAAAAAATATACAATGCTAGAAACTTAAAAACAGCGAAAGGCACTTTAATTATTGAAGGTCCTGTCTCTACACATAATCTTGAAATGTATGAATTCCATCCAGACTTAATTGCGTTTCGTCCTGCCGAGCAACAATATAAAGCAATTGTCGAAATTTCTAAATTACCAGAAGCTCGTCTCATTATTGCTAGACATGACCAAACAATTGTTGGATATGTTACATACTTGTATCCTGATCCACTTGAACGATGGTCAGAAGGAAAAATGGAAAACTTAATTGAGCTTGGGGCAATTGAAGTAGTCCCAGCCTTCCGCGGGAGTTCTGTCGGAAAGAACTTACTAGAGGTTTCTATGATGGACGATTATATGGAAGATTACATTATATTGACGACTGAATATTATTGGCACTGGGATTTGAAACAAACAGGATTGAATGTGTGGGAATACCGAAAAGTAATGGAAAAGATGATGAATGCCGGCGGGTTACAATGGATGGCTACAGACGATCCTGAAATTTGTTCACATCCCGCCAACTGTTTAATGGTCCGCATCGGTAAACGCGTTGATACGGATTCTATTCAAGCTTTTGATCGTCTACGTTTTCACAATCGTTTTATGTATTAATAAAGGGGGCAACTGGAATGATTGTAGAAGAAATTATGAATCAAAATGTAGTTACACTACATCCAAACGATACAATCGAAACAGCAATCCGAACGATTCGCACGAAAGGCATTCGGCACATTCCAATTGTCGATCAAAATAATCACGTCGTAGGCATTATTTCTGATCGGGATGTAAGAGATGCAAGTCCGTCTATTCTAGATGAACAAGTTTCACTCGATATGCTACAGCAACCGCTTGAACTTATTATGAAACATCCTGTTATGACTTGCCATCCTCTCGATTTCGTTGAGGAAATTGCTACTTTATTTTTTGAAAATAAAATTGGCTGTCTTCCTGTTACAAAGGCTGGAAAGTTAGTTGGAATCATTTCTGAATCTACAGTACTGCACACGTTAGTGAAATTAACAGGGGCACATCAACCAAGTTCACAAATTGAAATTCAAGTAAAAAACGAACCTGGTATTCTTGGAAAAGTCGTTGCTATTTTTAGTGACTTACAAATAAATATCGTGAGCGTTCTCGTCTACCCAGCAAAAGATGAGAATGATAAAGTACTCGTTTTCCGCATTCAAACGATGAATCCTCTAAAAGTGATTGATGCACTTGAAGCAGAAGGCTACCGCGTATTATGGCCGAACATCATGGGGATGCAATCATGAGTAGCGCGTTTATTTATTCGGATGACTTTCGGGGCTATTCATTTAGCCCTGATCATCCTTTTAACCAACTGCGCGTCACACTTACGTATGATTTATTACAAAAGGGCGGTTTCATCTCTCCTTCCCAAACCATCTCACCACGGATGGCTACAGATGAAGAAATTGCCTACGTTCATACAGAGGAGTACATAAATGCGGTAAAACGTGCTGGAGAAGGAAAGTTAGAAAAATCAATTGCGATGACATATGGACTTGGAACAGAAGATACACCGATGTTCCCAAATATGCACGAAGCAAGCGCATTGCTCGTTGGTGGTACATTAACAGCTGTCGATGCTGTTCTTTCCGGAAAAGTAAAACACGCGCTTAACTTAGGAGGCGGCTTACATCATGGCTTCCGTGGTAAAGCATCTG
This sequence comes from Bacillus sp. AR8-1, assembly GCF_008042345.1. NCBI lineage: Bacteria > Bacillati > Bacillota > Bacilli > Caryophanales > Bacillaceae > Bacillus > Bacillus sp. AR8-1. The sequence continues at coordinate 166,382 of NZ_QNUB01000017.1, read as the reverse complement.
GCTTTTGTATTTATAACGACAGTTCTATCGCAATGAAATATATTCAAAAGAAATACGGTTTACGCGTCTTATATATTGATACAGACGCTCATCACGGTGATGGTGTTCAGTGGTCTTTTTACGACGATCCTAACGTATGCACTATTTCATTACATGAAACTGGGCGTTATTTATTCCCTGGAACTGGCGCTGTAAATGAACGTGGACAAGGCAATGGCTATAGTTATTCTTTCAACGTTCCACTCGATGCTTTTACAGAAGATGAATCGTTCTTAGAGTCATATCGAACTGTTGTAAAAGAAGTTGCAGCATACTTTAAACCGGATATTATTTTAACGCAAAATGGTGCTGACGCACATTACTACGACCCACTTACACACCTTTGTGCGACCATGAATATTTACCGCGAAATACCGAAGCTCGCTCGTGAAATTGCTAATGAATATTGCGACGGTCGCTGGATCGCTGTCGGCGGTGGCGGCTATGACCATTGGCGTGTCGTACCAAGAGCTTGGGCGCTCATTTGGCTCGAAATGAACAACATCCAAAACATCTCAGGTTATCTCCCTCCAGAATGGATTGAAGCTTGGAAAGGACAAGCAGAAACAGAACTTCCCCTCACATGGGAAGATCCAGACAACATGTATAAACCTATCCCCCGTAAACCAGAAATTGAAGAAAAAAATGCATTAACTGTAGCGAAATCCCTTGAAATTATTCGGAATAATATGACAAAATCTTTGTACTAAACGAAAAGGAGGCTCGTTTTTGAATAGCCTCCTTTTATTTATTGTCGGTTTCTGTCGGTAAGTCGATATATTTTAATAATCGCTGATATATTTTCATTTCATAACAGCCTGGCCCAACTTTTATGAGAAAAGGTAGTGATATTATGTGGAAACGACAAATGATCCACACGAAACGTGGTACATTTGAACTCTTTACAAAAGGAGATGGCGAATCGCTTTGTATTACACATCACTATTCACAATTTAATGAAACTGGTGATTACTTTGCGGATGTTTTTACTGCTACGCATCGTGTATTTCTCATTAATTTACGAGATACTGGTCGCTCTGTAACCGCCCATTCAGAAAACGAATTAAGCATAATTGAAACAATCCACGACTTAGAAGCAATACGAGAAGCATTACAACTTCCAACATGGCATTTCGCTGGTCATTCAACAGGTGGTATGCTTGGACTTTTATATGCGATTACATATCCAAATTCCTTACAATCATTAGTCGTAGCAGGAGCTGCAGCAAGTAACTATACCGAAACACCATTTTGCATTTATCATCCCGAACATTCACAATTTCATTATATGCAGGAGCTCATCGAAAACTTAAAAAGCCCTCACCTTACAAGTGAAGAACGGAAAGAACTATCTACTAAGAGAACAAAATTATCATTGTATAAACCAGAAAACTACAACTCTTATTTTTGTAAACCAATCAAAAAAACAATGTCCGCTAACCGGATGAACGCTTTCGCCAATGAATATCCGTTATTTGATTTAAGGGAGTATTTACCTTCCATCCAAACAAAGACACTTATTATATGCGGAAGATATGATGTGCAGTGCCCAATTCAATATTCTATCGAGATACATGATGGGATACGTAATTCTATCTTCATTCCATTCGAAAACAGCAACCATTATCCTTTTTTAGAAGAAGCTGCTCAATTTACTTCTACTACTCAAACATTTTATAAATCGTTAGTACCGTTCTTATTAAGAAAACCTAAACACTGACAAAAAGCTCACAGCCTCTATAAGACTATGAGCTTTTTTCAAAAGAAATATTTCACACTAAAAACAACTAAAAAAATACAAGAAATAACAACTAAACCCACATCAAGTAATACCGACTTTTTATCTCTATCTTTTAAACTTACCTTAGAGCTAGAAATGCTTTTAATTACCCAAAAGATCGCAAAAAAGAACCAACCAAAATGATCATTCGTAGAATCTTCATCATAAAACATTTGTATTGCACCAATAATCAATAAGATAAGTACGATATTAGTTCCAATCTTTAAAGCCTTGTTTGATTTATTATCTTTTAATATATCCCCCAACATATAGCACGCTCCCCATGCTCTCCTCTGTTTTGTTTCTCTTTACATTTTAACATAAATTACCTATTCCTTCCTTTTCATTCGAATAACATACAAAAAACCTGCCAATAACTCGGCAGGTTCCCTACACATTAAAACGATAACCAGCTCCCCATACTGTTTCAATATATTGCGGGTGGGCAGGATCTCTTTCAATTTTTTCACGTAGCTTTCTAATGTGGACGACAACAGTGGCTAAATCACCAGCGGAATCTAATCCCCAAATGCGTTCAAATAACTGTTCTTTATTTAATACTTGGTTTGGATGTGTTACAAAGAATGTTAATAAATCAAATTCCTTCGTTGTAAATGCCACTTCTTCATTGTTTATAAAAACTTTCCTCGCTCGTTGATCGATAGAAATTCCGTGAATATATAACGTATCACGTTGCTTACTTACATTTCCTGATAATCTTTCATAACGGGCAATATGTGCTTTTACTCTTGCAACTAATTCGCTTGGACTAAACGGTTTCGTTATATAATCATCCGCTCCTAATCCGAGTCCGCGAATTTTATCTATATCTTCTTTTTTTGCTGAAACAAGTAGAATCGGAATATCTTTTACAGCACGTATTTGTTTACAAATTTCGAATCCGTTCATTTTCGGGAGCATAATATCTAAAATAATTAAATCATATTCTTCTTGCAGTGCTATTTGTAAACCTGTTTCTCCTGAATGCTCTACATCAACTTGGAAATCATTAATTTCTAAATAATCTCGCTGTAATTCTGCAATACTTACTTCATCTTCTATTAGTAAAATTCTTTTCAATTTACTCACCACATTCCTCTACTTTTTCCAATGAGAAGAAAATGCTTGTGCCTTTACCAAGCTCGCTTTCCGCCCAAATTTCCCCGCCATGTTCTTCAACAATTTGCTTCGCTATTGCTAAACCAAGTCCACTTCCACCTGTGCTAGAATTTCGCGATTGTTCTGCACGATAAAAACGTTCAAAGATATACGGTAGCGTATCAGATTCTATACCTGATCCATTGTCCATCACTTTCACAATAACATTATTGTTATCACTCGATACTGTTACAGTAATTTTCTTCTCTTCTTTATCCATGTACTTCACACTATTATGAATTAAATTTGATATAACTCTATTTATCTTTTCGCAATCAGCCGTTACATATAATGGCGATGAATGTAATTGTAAGTTAACTTCTATACCTTCTTCACTTAAATCCATCTGCATCTCTTCTATTAATTCTTGCATAAACGTATTTAATTCAACTGTCTCAAATTGGAATGGAACTCGATTCAAATCGAGCTTCGAAAACAAAAAGAGTTCATCAATGAGTGTGTCCATATGTTTTGCCTTCGTGTGAATTGTCATTAAATACTTATCCATTTTTTCTGGCGTATTTGCTACCCCGTCCTTTATTCCCTCTACATATCCGATAATAGATGTAATCGGTGTTTTTAAATCATGCGATATGTTTGAAATAAGTTCTTTTCGATTTTCTTCATACTGCGTTTGTACTTCAATCGATTCTTTTAACTTCTTCCTCATTTCCTCAAATCCTTGATTTAATTGACCTATTTCATCGTGCGATGTAACTGGCATTTGAAAATCTAAATTTCCTTCTTTAATTTTCTCTGTTGCGCCTTTCAATACAAAAATTGGTTTTATTACACTTCTTGAAACGAGATAACTTAATAATCCAATAAATAAAATAGCTAATAGTAAAAGCGATACGAATAAGATTGGAAATAATTTTTGTGTAAGATCTACAAATGAACTTTGCTTTCTTAGTACAAATATACTCCCTTCTTCTTTCTCTGCAAAATAAAAATCAAATTTTACATATCGATAAAATGTATCACCTAGTTCTGTTGTACCACGACTATTAATATTTGCTGCTTCAAATTTCGGAAGGGCTTCTGTTAAAGTCGAACTTTCAAAACCCTTTGTAGCATAAGAAATGTTTTCTCCCTTTCTTACAATTATTTTCACGCCTTCTTTTTCAATTGATGAAACGAACGATTCATCTAATAATTGAGATTGATGTTGCTTTGCCGCTAATTTTAATTCAAGATAGGCATTCTCTTCTTCTGGTGTAAGCGGCTTTTGAATGTAAGAACTTTTATAGAAATTTTTCACTGCTTCCAAGTCACCTGTTATCGAAAAAACAATTAAAAATCCCGCGACTAATATGAGCGTAATAGAAACGAGAATTACAGCAATATAAGAAAATAAAAACTTTGTTTTAATAGACATCATTTACATCCTCACTTTACCCATCCTTCATATTCATAAGCATAAAAATATATGTTCAAATACTCAAGCGATTTTATAGTAATTTTAGCGTCAGTTTATAAAAATTTAATGTTCCTATTTTACAGTTGAAATTAGGAGGTTGAAATTCCATGTTCAAAAAAACATTCAGTATGATATGTTGCGTAATTTTTTTACAAGGATGCTCGCAAGAACAAGAAGTAAAAAAGGAGATGACAAACATGGAGACTGCACTACTAGCAGCTACTGAAAAAAATGAAACGAATACTGTTATATCTTTACTAAAACAAGGCGCAAATATAAATGCGACGGATAATCAAGGACGCACTCCGCTTATGATTGCTACATACAAAAATGATGTAAAAACCACAAAGGCACTTATCGAAGCTGGTGCTGACGTAAATATCCAAGATGACATGAAAAATAATCCCTTTCTATACGCCGGTGCGGAAGGTTACTTAGACATTTTAAAATTAACAATTGATGCTGGTGCAGATCCTACGATTACAAATCGTTACGGCGGAACAGCTCTTATCCCAGCCTCAGAACATGGCTATATTGACGTTATAAAAGAACTCCTCACTCGAACAACTATTGATGTAAATCATGTAAATAATCTCGGATGGACAGCTTTAATGGAAGCCATCGTACTAAGTAACGGAAACGAAACACAGCAACAAGTCATTCGCCTTCTTATTGAGCACGGTGCAGATGTAAATATTCCAGACCATGATGGTGTTACCCCGTTAGAGCATGCTCGCGCTCATCACTTTGAAGAGATAGAGAAGATTTTGTTAGAAGGCCGTAAGTAAAAAGCTAATTTTTGCCTTCCTCCCCCACCCTATGCTACATTTAAGCCGTTACATTACTATTAATAGGGTGGGATTTAAAATGAACAAACCTAAAATTGGGATGATTGGACTTGGAAGTATTGCGCAAAAGGCCTATCTTCCAACACTTACAAAAGAAACAGATTGGAACTTTGTAGGGGCGTTTACACCTAACGAGGAGAAAAGAAAACAAGTTTGCCAGCAATACCGGATTCAAGACTTTCATTCTATTGAAATGTTAGCTTCGGAATGCGATGCAATCTTCGTGCATAGTTCAACTGCATCACATTATGAAATCGTTTCTGAACTTCTGAAAAAAGGGATCGACGTTTATGTTGATAAGCCGCTAGCAGCTACAGTGGAACAAGCTGAGCAACTAGTCGAGTTGAGCGAGAAATACAACCGAAAATTAATGGTCGGATTTAATCGCAGATTCGTTCCTATGTATGTCGCTGCCAAAGAACAGGCTAATGATATTTCATGGATTCGAATTGAAAAGCATCGCACAAATAAAGTCGGGCCATATACGTACGATTTCACTATGTTAGATGATTATTTACACATTGTAGATACAGCTCGCTGGTTAGCTAATAATGACCTTAACGTCGTTCACAATATGATGCAAATCAATGAAAAGAATGAACTTCTTTACGGACATCATACATATACAACTCCAAGTGGACTGTTACTTTCTACTGCAATGCATCGCCATGCCGGTACAAATTTAGAACAAATTGAACTTGTAACGCCAGGGAAAATCATTCGCGTAAAAAATATGAATACATTTGAAATTGAACAGGAAAACTCAGTTTCACAAAGTGGTTCCCCATCATGGGATACGACGTTAAAACAACGTGGTTTTGAAGATGCTGTTCATCATTTTATTGAGTGTGTACAAGGCGATACAAAGCCTGTTGTAGATGGATTAGAAGGATTAAAAACGCAGCAAATGCTACAATCTTTACTAGATGATGTAAACAAAATGTAAAACGGATACATTTTTCAGAATTTACTTTCATTCCCATTTCCTCTTTATTTCTCTCGTAAATTTCTATAGAATATGTTGATAGGAATTATAAATTTCATATTGAATCGTGGAAAGGATGGGATTAACACATGTGGAACGAGTTTAAAAAGTTCGCTTTCAAAGGGAATGTCGTTGATTTAGCTGTCGGGGTTGTAATCGGTGCTGCATTCGGTAAAATCGTTAGTTCTTTAGTAAAAGACATTATTACACCATTACTTGGTATGGTATTAGGTGGCGTTAACTTTACAGATTTACACTTTGGATATGGTAAATCAGCTGTTATGTATGGTAACTTCATCCAAACAATTTTTGATTTCTTAATTATCGCAGCTTCTATCTTTATGTTTATTAAAGTTTTCAACAAACTAACATCTAAAAAAGAAGACGAAAAAGAGGAAGAAATTCCAGAACCAACAAAAGAAGAAGTTCTTCTTGGCGAAATTCGCGACTTATTAAAGCAACAAAATTCTTCTAAAGATAGAGCATAATTGAACGGATAAAAAGGCATGTCCCAAGGGACATGCCTTTTCTATATGTTATAACGTTTCCGAATTCATATGAATAAATAAAATAATACCAGCAACCATAAGTACCATAATGCTACCTGCAAATAGTGTAATACCAATAAACATTAAACTTGTGCTCATATCTACTGATACACTTTCAATAAAAATAGAAATTACATACGTGATAAGGGCAATTCCTGCAAGAATACTTCCTGGAACAAACCGCTTTAAGCCATTTTGTTTTAACGTCATATATGCAAAAATAGCAGTCATACAAAGCGTAATTATCCAAAGAACGATCATCTCTTCTCCCCCCTCACAAGCCTTTTCTTTCTATTATACATGACATTGCCCTATAATAGGTAAATTTGCACTTATGTGACATATAACAAGGAATCATACAATTTATAGAGAAATCTTCTAAATAAGCTATAAACTAGGGAGAATTTCAATTGGAAGATGATATTGTAGGATATTTTAAACAAGTAGAGCGATTCGATTAAATTACAATTGACTTAGACAAAGATGAAACCATTATTACTGGCCATGTGAAACAATATGATCCTTCTAGATTAGAACAGTTAATACAAAGTTTTAAAACGCACTGCCCAAACATGCCTTGAACATAATTTACGAAGCGCTGAAGAACTTTTTGCATTTTGGAAAAGAAATTGACCACTAGGAAAATATGGATATTTTTCATATAAATTGATATAATTACCATATACAAATATTCTTTGTAAGGGAGTGTTCATAATGATTTGGATGTCACTAATCGTATTAGCTTATTTCATCATTCTCGTCCCAATACAGTACAACTACATTAAAATGCTCAAAGAAAAACAGAAAAAAATGAATGTCTCACAAAACGAACTATATGACAACATGTCTTATGAAGAATCCCAAGTACATTACCATTATCAAAGTAACGTATTTACAATACCTGCTTCGCTTGTCGCAAGTATTATTTATAAAGTGAAACATGCAGCATAATGTGTACGCTGTAAAATTATTGTTTGAGTCTGTTCATACTGGTGAGCCTGATCCTACGAAAATTGATGAGCATTATGAAGAGAATCACGATACACTTTTTGAAGAAAGTATTATTCTTGTTAAGGCAAACAGTTTAGAAGAAGCTCATGAACTAGGTGAAAATATAGCTATACAATCGGAGCACACATACGATAATATGTATGATGAGCAAATCACATGGACGTTCCGAAAAGTGTTACATGTGTTTGAATTAGACGATACCCCATTTGAAACTGGAAAAGAATTGTACGCAAGATTTTTACACGTTAAGAAAAATGAAACTGTAGATACAGTAATTGAAAAATATTATCCTGAATATGAATAAAAGCTCACAGCAATCGCTGTGAGCTTTTTTATACTTACTTCGTTGAATCTCTAAATTGGATACGGTGAGGTAAGATAACAGTGTGATCTTCCACTTTTTCTTTGTTCATATACTTTGTTAATAGACGCATTGCTACTGCACCGATATCATACATCGGTTGTACAACTGTTGAAAGTTGCGGACGAACCATTAATGCAAGGCGTGTATTATCGAAACCAAGTACTTCTACATCAGTTGGTACGTTTAATCCAGCGTCTTGTGCTGCATGGATTACACCTAGTGCCATTTCATCAGAAGATACGAAGATTGCTGTTGGCTTTTCATCATTGCTCCAAAGCTTTTCGAATGCTTCGATACCTGAGTCATATGTGTAATCTCCATCGATTACAAGATTTTCATCATATGAAATACCTTCTTCTTCTAAAGCTTTTTTATAACCTTGTAACTTCTTCGCGCTTCCCGCTTTATCAATGAATGGACCAGAGACGAAACCGATACGCTTATGTCCTTGCTCAATAAAGTGCTTCATTGCATCGTAAGCTGCTTGTGTATAATCAATATTTACTGATGGCGTTTCATTTTGCTCATCGAATGACGCTGCTAATACAATTGGTACTGGAGATTTTTTAAATTCTTCAATGTGAATGTCTGTAATATCTTCACCCATGAAAACAATTCCGTCCACTTGCTTTCCAAGCATCGTATTTAATAAATGGAACTCTTTCTCTTTGTTTTGGTCAGAGTTACTTAAAATGATGTTATATTTGTACATTGTTGCGATATCTTCAATTCCACGTGCAAGTTCTGCATAAAACGTATTTGAGATATCAGGAATAATAACACCTACTGTAGTTGTCTTCTTACTTGCTAGTCCACGTGCTACCGCATTTGGGCGGTACCCTAAACGATCAATTGCTTCTAATACTTTCTTTCTTGTTGTAGGCTTTACATTTGGGTTACCGTTCACAACGCGTGATACGGTAGCCATTGAAACGTTCGCTTCGCGCGCTACATCATAGATTGTTACGTTCATCTCATCGCACACTCCTTCTATTTTTGTTATCTATTTTTATGTATCGGTTACTTGAATGAAAAAAAGACATCAACTCTATTTGCAGATGCCACCAATCGTCCCGAGTTCTTCCTTTTACTAATGATACGATAAAAACGCAGGCTCATACAATATTTTCCCGCAAAAGTTTCGAAAAAATTCGCTTCTTTTCTCGTATTTTCGTATTTTTTATGAAAAAAGAGCATTTTTTGTAAAAAAATAGATGTTTCCTAAGTAGAAATCTTATTTTAAGCGGTACGATAGTAAATGAAATTTATATCGACGATTTTTCGAATATATCAACCGTAACTCGAAATATATCAGCGATTTTCCAAATATATCTACCACAACTCTAATTATATCAGCGATTTTTTTAATATATCAACTTACCAACAAAAATCGACAATGACAGTCTCTATACAGATGCCCCAAAATGCCTTATTGGAACAGCTCATTAAAAGTTTTTATGATTTAATTCCAAATGATTTTAATTCATTCATAAAATCATTAAAATGCGGAATATTCATTTGCTGCGCCTCATCTGATAAAGCTACAGCGGGATTTGGATGTACTTCAGCCATAATTGCGTCTGCACCAATTGCCATCGCTGCTTTTGCAGTTGATAAGAGAAGGTCACGTCGCCCTGTAAAATGCGTTACATCGACAACAACAGGTAAATGTGTTTCTTTCTTTAAAATCGGTACAGCGGAAATATCAAGCGTCTTACGCGTCACTCTTTCATACGTGCGAATACCTCGTTCACATAAAATAATGTTCCCATTTCCCTTTGCCATAATATATTCTGCCGCATTAATGAATTCTTCAATCGTTGCTGATAGACCACGTTTTAATAATACTGGTTTATTTACAGCACCAGCTACCCTTAGCAAATCAAAGTTTTGCATATTGTGAGTGCCAATTTGAATACCATCAACGTAATCTAATGACATCTCAATATCATTTGGATTTAAAATTTCACTAATAACAGCCAAATCATATTCATCTGCTACTTGGCGTAAAATTTGTAATCCTGCTAATCCAAGACCTTGAAAATCATACAGTGAAGTATGTGGCTTGAACGCACCACCACGTATTAATTTCAACAATCGTATCTTCTATTTTTTTCTTACAAGACACAAGTAGTGCTTTACGATGATCCTCTTCTTGTAACTCTAAACCAGCTTGAAAAATTTGTTTGAAAATATGTTGTAAAGTCGAAGTTTCAAATGAACCATTATTATTCTCTACAATTAAATCCAGCATATTTCTTTCACGTACAGGATCAAAATGTTTCACACCTTATACTTCTTTTAAAGTACCAACTTCTTGTACGAGACGACCTCTTTCGTTTAATAACTCTAATATTTGTAAATAAAGTTGATCAATTTTAGAACGTAAACGACCTAATTGTTGTGATGCCATAAGAAAGCCACCTCTTTCAAATTCCTATATATTACTTTTTTAAGATAACTTATTATAGTTGATACATATACGATTGTCACACGATATACAGCAATGAATTACCATCAAAAAACGTTGTATATTTTCATTTAAAATAAAAAAAAGACAGTTTACATACTGTCTTTTTTACAAGAAGGAAACAAACGGTTTATCACTGTTTTTCTCTTTTATAATAACGGCCTCAATTTTACTCTCGGACTTGATCTGTAATTGTACTTTCGCATCTTTAGGCAATTTGTCTAACATACCTTGCGCAGCTAATTGGGTAAGAGCCATTAATTCTGTTTTACCGTTATATTTAATAACAATATTCATATTTAATGTATCCATTTGATCTTTCTTATAAGAAACTTTTGCGTTGACTGGAATAAAATCTCCAGTAGAAAAACCTTTTATTTCCTTAGCAAAGTTAGTTATTTTTGTATTATCTTCTCCATGTGCTTGTGTAAATTCATCAGAAGGATATGAATACGACTTTTCATCAATTGTACTCCAATTTCCAAGGTTCGTATCATTCTTTTGAACAGTAGCACTAGCAATATACGTACCATTTTTTAAAGAACTTGTACTTTCTTGCTTAAAGATAGCAAACGTAATTGGAGATTTGTTATATTTATCATTTTTGTTAATAGCTTCAATAAGTTGTTTAGCAACTTCAGACCCTTTAGACATAGCTTCTTCATTCGATACACTTGAAGACATAGCTAAGCCAATCATAACACCAGATAAACTTAATTCATTTGAATTCTGTTTTCCGAAATAGTCTTGTTCTATAATATTCGTCAAAACTGGCGCTTCTACTTTCGCAACTAGTTCATCAACTAGTTTCTCTGGAATATACTGATTTAATTGCAGTACGTGGCTCTCTGTATCAAATTGCTGCGTTGCAATATTTATTAAACCATTTTCATACTCTGCTAAATCTAATTTAGAATTTGTTTTTATATTAGCTGTATTAATAACCTTTTGTTCTTTTAAAGGAATAACAGTTCTATAATAATCTTTAGAAACAGCAGTTCTCGGAATCATACTTTTTTCTTTTGTATCTTTTTGTATAACTTCATCCTTCTTACTAATCGTATTACTATTGTTACTACAAGCTCCCAGTAATAAACTTACGACTGCGAAGGATAATGCCATTTTCTTCATTACTTAAAACCTACTTTCAACAATCTAGTTATTTAGTTTGAACTATTAATAGTGTACCATTAAATATATTTCAACAAAAACAAAAAAAAGAAGCAAGCACCTTTAGCTTGCTTCTTTTTACTTTATATTCTCTTCTAAAGCATCTTTTTTAATATTCCAATGAGATGTATTCCATACTACCATACCATCTTTTATGTATAATACTTGCGGGGATTCATGTCTAATACTGTATTGTTCTGCAACACGATTTGACACATCTCTTGCATCTTGTACGTATAAGTAATACGCTGGCACTTCTCTTTCTTCACTGCAATACGCTTGAAATTCTGTGTATGCACCGTGACTAATCGGGCATGTCGTACTATGTTTAAAAAGAACATACGGCTCATTCTTTTCTACTAAGACTTCAAGCTCTTCAATTGTTTCAAGCTTTGTCATATTCATCACGATTCACCTCTCATACGAAATCTAGAGCGCTTCTCTTTCTTTTCAGCGTTTTTCTCAATTCTTTCTAATTTACGCTCTTCTTTTTCAACCTTCTTCTCTTGTCTCGACGCACGGTAATGATTGTATACTTCAATCGCCGCACTGCTCCACTGTACAACTTGCGCTACTTTATCAGCGTTATTTTCAATTTCGTCCGTTACAGAGTCTGATACATTACGAAGCTTCGTATTTAAAGATTGGATTGTCGTTCCAATCCCATCTACACCCGCTACCACTTTATTTAATGACTGTGACTTCTGTTGAATATCATCAGCTAACGCATTCGTTTTATGTAATAATTGCTCTGTCTCTACGCTAATTCCTTGCATTTGTTTTTCTAAACCTTCTAACGTGCTTGCAACGTTTTCTAACGTCTTCTGAACCGATAACAACGTTCTGCATACATACACTACTAATACTGCGAAAGCAACCGCGATAATAGCCGCACTTACATATAAAAGAACTTGCATTTCATCACTTCCTTTATCTTTTTCATACTTTCCCCTATTATACAATCATTTTCCGTTTCATTCTAATCCCTATCTCATCATTAGAATTTTCATACTTATTCGTTAACTGTAACATAAATCATTCAACAAATTCCACTAAGTAGGTTACAATAGGAGAGGATACATAATTAGTAGGGAGGCTTTACATATGAAAGATCCACGTATTGAAAAGTTAGCATACAATTTAATTAACTACTCTATCCGCTTACAAAAAGGTGAAAAAGTATTAATTGAAAACTTTGGCTTACAAAAAGAACTTGTAACTGCACTTGTAAAAGAAGCATATGCAGCTGGTGGTTTCCCATTCGTCTCTTTAAAAGATCATCAAGTAGATCGCTCTTTATTAATGGGTGCTACTGAAGAACATTTCGAACAAATCGCTGCATATGAAGCAAGCGTAATGAAAGACATGGACGCTTATATCGGTCTTCGCTCTGGCGATAATATTAATGAACAAGCTGACGTTCCAAGTGAGCGTATGAAAGTTCATGGCCAAACAGTTGGCAAAAAAGTTCATAGAGACATTCGCGTTCCAAAAACACGCTGGGTTGTTCTTCGCTACCCAAATGCTTCTATGGCACAGCTTGCTAAAATGAGTACAGAAGCTTTCGAAGACTTCTACTTTGAAGTATGTAACTTAGACTACGGTAAAATGGATAAGGCGATGGATAGCCTTGTTACATTAATGAATAAAACAGATAAAGTTCGTTTAACTGGTCCTGGAACTGACTTAACATTCTCTATTAAAGACATTCCAGCAATTAAATGCTCAGGTCATTTAAACATTCCAGATGGTGAAGTATACTCTGCACCAGTTCGTGACTCTGTTAACGGTACAGTTTCTTACAACACACCATCTCCTTACAACGGTTATACATTTGAAAATGTACAACTTAAGTTCGAGAACGGCCAAATCGTTGAAGCAACTGCAAACGATTCAGAACGCATTAATAAAATCTTCGATACAGACGAAGGCGCACGCTACGTTGGTGAATTCGCAATCGGCGTAAACCCATACATCTTACATCCAATGGGAGACATCCTATTCGATGAAAAAATCGATGGCAGCTTCCACTTCACTCCTGGACAAGCTTACGACGATGCATGGAACGGCAACAACTCGAACATCCACTGGGATTTAGTATGCATCCAACGCCCTGAATACGGCGGCGGCGAAATTTACTTTGACGACGTACTAATCCGTAAAGACGGACGCTTCGTTGTACCTGAATTAGAAGCTTTAAACCCAGAGAACTTAAAATAATAAAAAACGCTCGGAATTATATCCGAGCGTTTTTTTATTATCCTCACCCTATATTGATCTACTGTTCTTACTTTTTGTTTGCTGAAAATGAAAATAATATAAAAGCACCACTACGATAGTACCTATTAATATCGGTTCATATAAGGGCAGATCCCATTTCATATATACTCTAGTGCAAATAGCAAACACAAGCAAAATTTCCAAACAAAACAAAGGTTTTACATATTTCATTTCTTACCTACCATTTCTATTTTCACATGTGGATTTTCTTTCTCGATAAGCGCCAAAAATTCATTCATATTTTGCGGCATCGCAATTATATGTACTTTATATGCATTCGTCGTAATTTCAAGCGATTTCCCAACTTGACGAATTATTCTTATCTCTTTCAATACAATATCGTCATTTAAAACACCGTACTTTAATACGCCATTTTCTACTTTATGTTTTTTAATAAATACTTCCCAAACAAGTGGTACATTTACAATGAAGCATAAACCCATCCCAATCAACGCCGATATCCAATGCGCTTTATTAGTGAAAAGCATGACAATTGGATATATACACATAAAAGCTAACGTAAGACAAACAAAAATGACTACTGACTTACTTCTTTGAATTGGAAAGTTCATACCTACACCCCCTAATCCAAATTATACCACTATTTCCATTTTAGTTCATAGAAAAAGGCCATTTCTAAATGACCTTTTACACAATGTACCTATAAAATTTCTTATCTACCTGTAACACTGGAAAATTTTTCGGCAACTGATCTATACTCACACTTTGAAAACCATTCTTTTCATAAAAACGATGTGCCGCTAAAAATTTTACTGTTGTTCCTAAGTAAATATCTTTCAATTTTTTATCCTCAGCCCATGAAATTGCTTTTTGAAGCAACATATGCGATGCGCCCCATTCTTTTCCGCGAAACTCTTTCTTCACGAACATTTTTCTTAACGCTACTTGACGATTCTCAATATCTAATAAAGCTACTGTTCCAACTACTTTACCATCATAAATTGCTACCCAAAAGTTTCCGTGATCCTTTTGATAGAATGTTTCTATTTCAAGTAAATCAGGTTGCTCTTCTTTCGTAATGGGAACATTATACTCTTTGTGCTGAATATGAACGATAAGATCTACTACTTCCTCTTGAAACGTACTTTCATACGGAACAATACGAATTTTCTCGTTCATCGAATTTCTTTCCACTCTGAAGCTAATAAACTATATACAGCGACATCATGGAAATGATCATATAACCATTCTTCATCTCGTAAAATACCATCTAACTTAAACCCTAAACGCTCTGGAATAGCGCGACTTTTCACATTTTCAACACCGCATCGGATTTCCATTTTATTTAATTTTAAATTCTCAAATGCATATTGAAGCACAGCCTTCACGCTACGCGTCATAACGCCTTTTCCTCCAGTATCTTCTGCAAGGTAATAACCAAGACTCGCGGCTTTCTTCCCCCAGCTCACTGGATGAATACCTACCATCCCAACGAGCTTTCCTTTGTAACGTATACCACTTTCAAAACCGTCTCCCTCTGCAAATTTCTTTAACCACATCGGAAAAATCTCATCATAAGCATCAGCAGATTTTGTCCCATCTATCCAAGGGAGCCATTTTCGTAAATGATTACGGTTTTGATCTAATAATTGATATAATTCCTCTTTATGATGTTTTTCTAGTAATTGTAGTTCGATTTCGTCATCTACTCGGAGTGTGAACATGCTTTTTAGTCCCCTTTTTAGTTTTCTTATTATTCTAACATTTTTAGGTGTAAAAAGTTAAATATTAACACTTTCTTTTGATTTTCTTTGTATAAAACCAGAAGAATACGATACTCCCGTAATAACTAATATCATTCCTACAGATTGTGCAGATGTTATATTGACTCCTTCAATAAAAGAAATAAGTATTGTAACAACAGGCACTAGATTAAAAAATAATGATGTCCTTGCTGCACCAATTTGAGCAATTCCATTATTCCACCATAAGTAACCAAGCACACTCATTCCAATTGCCATAAAGAGAATTGCTCCCCATGCCAACAAAGGAATTTCTAAAACTGGTACTATACTTTTTTGTGTAGAAGATATGATAATAAAGGCAAGTGCACCAATAGTCATCGTATATGTCGTCGTTTGTATTGGATTACCAGTTTTAATAAACCGTCTGCCTAGCACGCCGTATAACGCCCAGCAAATATTCCCTAATAAAATATAAAAATCCCCTTTTGAAAATGATAAATGTTGTAGTATTGTAAACGAACCTTGTGTAAGTACAAAAACAACGCCAATTAGTGCAAGTAACATTCCAATAGCTTGGCGCTTCACAATTTTCTCTCGTAAAATGACACTTGCTAACAGCGTCGTAACGAGAGGATTTGTCGCCATAATAAGTGCACCATTAACAGCTTCTGTATATTTCATTCCTAAAAAGAAAAAGAAGTTAAAGCCGAATACACCAACAATACCTAGCAAAAGATAATAGGTCCTATTCTGCATCCATACTTTCAAATCAAAATCTTTTCGTATTTTTAACAAACATAACATCACAAATGCAGCAATCCCAAAACGCCATGCTGCTATATGAATTACGTCGAAATACTGCACCGCATATTTCGAAGCATTAAATGTCCCACCAGTAAATATCGCAAAACCTAATAACTGCGTATATACTTTATTTTTCATTGCCGGCCTCCAAGTCCTTATCTTCTAGAAAACCGTAATAAATTTCTAACTTCTCCTCCGTTAGCTGAACAACTTTTTGCAATTGTTCCTGCTGTTCTTTTAATCGCTCCAAGTGCGTTGTTAAAATGGAAATTCTCTTTTTTACTTTCGCTGGTACTTCCTCTTTCTTCTGCCTAATTTCCTCTATAATGCACCCATCACTTGCAAATTCAGCCATCTCTTCTAATGACATCCCAGTTTGTTTTAATGAATATAAAAATTTTAATAAACGTACATCGCCTTCTGTATATTGACGAATACCGCTATATCGCGTTGGTGGTGGTAATAAACCTAATTTCTCATAGTAGCGCAAAGTGTGAATGCCCATCCCTGTTAATTCTGCTACTTCACCGATTTTATACATGTTCTCTCCCCCTTGTTTTTACATTTTCATCTTACAACCTAGAGTTAGCTCTAGGTCAATACATAAATAAAAGTTGAACACAACAAAAAAGACGCACAGCCACCGCTATGCGTCTTTTCTATTATTTCTCTGCAACTTGAACTTCTTTTACGTAAGCTGCTTCGAATTTTTGGATGTCACCTGCGCCCATGAAAATTAGAACGCCGTTTTTATGTTTCTTTAATACATCCGTTGTTGTATCTGTAATTAATTCTGCACCGTCAATACGCTTTTGCAGATCTTCGATTGTTAATTCACCTTTGTTTTCACGTGCTGATCCGAAAATATCACATAAGTATACTTGGTCAGCTTTGCTTAAGCTTTCTGCGAACTCATCTAAGAACTTTTCTGTACGTGAGAATGTATGTGGCTGGAATACAGCGACAACTTCACGCTCTGGATGTTTTTGACGAGCAGCTTCAATCGTTGCATTAATTTCTGTCGGATGGTGTGCGTAGTCATCGATGATTACTTGCTCTCCCATCGGCTTTTCATTAAAGCGACGTTTTACGCCTTCAAAAGTTGTTAATTGATGTTTTACTGCTTCTACATCAACGTTTTCATAATGACAAAGCGCGATTACTGCTAATGCATTTAATACGCTATGGTTGCCGTATCCTGTAATTTTGAACGTGTCATAGTACGTATTACGAACGAATACATCGAATATCGTGCCATCTGTTCTCTTTTGAATGTTACGTGCTTGGAAATCATTATCTTCTCCAAATCCATAGAAAATAACAGGTACTTTCGCTTGAATTTTTTGAAGTTCTTCATCATCTCCACATGCAATAATGCCTTTTTT
Source organism: Bacillus sp. AR8-1 (assembly GCF_008042345.1). Lineage (NCBI taxonomy): Bacteria > Bacillati > Bacillota > Bacilli > Caryophanales > Bacillaceae > Bacillus > Bacillus sp. AR8-1. The sequence continues at coordinate 148,414 of NZ_QNUB01000017.1, read as the reverse complement.
CACTTGCAATGCCATCTCTTGGAATGCACTGAATACATCATTGATGTCTGCAAAATAATCTGGATGATCAAAATCAATATTCGTCATAATTGCATAGTCTGGATTGTAAGACAAGAAATGACGACGATACTCACAAGCTTCAAATACAAAATACTTACTATTTTCTACCCCATGCCCTGTTCCATCTCCAATAAGGTAAGATGTCGGGTGTGCACCTTGCATTACATGGGCTAACAAACCTGTTGTTGATGTTTTTCCGTGTGCACCAGTTACAGCAACACTTGTGTATTGGCTCATCAGGTCACCTAAGAAATGATGGTAACGATGGACTGGGATGTTTAATTCTTTTGCTGCTACGATTTCTTCATGCGTATCAGGAAATGCATTTCCTGCAATAATCACTTGTCCTTCTTCTACATTATTCTTATCAAAAGGAAGGATCGAGATACTACGCTTTTCCAACGCTGTTTGTGTAAAGAAACGCTTTTCATAATCAGACCCTTGAACAGTATGCTTCATATCATGAAGAATTTGCGCTAATGAACTCATTCCTGTTCCTTTAATTCCTACAAAATGGTAAACTGTCATCTTAAAGAACCTCCAACATTTCGAACTAATACAACGGCCTATCTATAAGACAGTATATGAATCTTTTCTTATTTTGGTAATCATCATACATTTTTGATGTAGTGAAGTTATTCTTTCCCTTCACTTATCAGGATAAACTCGTACGTACTTCTTTATATGTCCATAACAAGTCCATTATAGCAAAAAAGAAGCCGCTATACTATGATAACAGAAAAACTGATAGGGTCAATCACCTATCAGTTTTTCTCTCTTTTACATATCTTCTCTTTTTTCTAATTGAACACGCTCTAAACGTGGGTTTGGACGATATTTACGACCAGCTTTTGCTTCTGGTTTCCCATTTAATTCTACATTATCACCAGTAAAGCCAATATTCATTTTTAACAAGCTACTTCCTACCCCGTATATGTCAACAGGTACCTTTTGAGCTTCAAATTCACGAATACGTTTTTCATCAAATCCACCAGTTACAACGATGTCTACATGCTGGAATCCTTCTTCATCAAGCGCCTTGCGAAGTGCAAATACAAGCGATGGGTTTACACCACGTGGATCAAATGTTCCAAGTACTTCTGGGTGGCGAATAAAGTATTGATCAATCATTGTGCGAGACGTATCTACACGCACACCTTTTAATGTCGATCCAAACTCACGCGCTACACGAAGTGCATCTGTAATAACATCATTATTGTAATCAATTAGTACAACTAATTCATCTTCTGGGAATTTCTTATGATATGCTTTTGCCGCTTCTACAACATCACCATTAAACATTTGAATTAATGCGTGAGGCATTGTTCCCATACCACTTCTGCCCCACCATTCATTCATCGCATGCGTCGCTTGTGCGCTCATACCTCCGATGTATGCTGCATAACCGTCACCAGCTTGTTGTGTATAATGATCGTCACGATCTCCCATGAAAATAACTGGTTTTTCTTTATCTACACTACGTGCAGCTTGGACAACATTATATACGTTTGTTGCAACCGATGTACGACGAGCTAAAATCCCATCAATAACACCTTCTAAAAATCCGAAATTCTCATAAGGACCATGAATTGTTAACACTGTTTCAAATGGACTAATTTTATCGCCATCTTTTAAAGAGTTAATCTCAAGTTCCTCAGGATTTTTAGCGAATGTTTGCAGCAATGCAATTACTTCATCTGTTCCGCAAAGAACTGCATTTTCTTTTTGGAAAAATTGCATCGTTACAACACTTTTTGGGCGAAATTCTTCAATAATTTCTCTAGTTTTTAAAAAGTAAACGGCGGAGAACCAACCTTCCCCAACGCGTTCGTCAAATTTAAATGTTTTATTTGTTAGTCGATTTATTTCACCTTTTAATTTTAATTCAATTTCTTTCATGTCGCTTTACTCCCTACTTTACTATCCAACATTTTCTATTAGTATACAGCAAAACCGTTTACTATACATTTGTTTCCTGCATAGCGGCAAATTCATCCTCAGAAATAAGGACATCTCTCGGTTTCGTTCCTCTACCTTCAGAAATAATTCCTTGCGATTCCATCTCTTCAATGAGACGTGCCGCGCGATTATAACCGATGCGGAATTTTCGCTGTACAGAAGATGTGGACGCTCCCCCTTGTTCTACAACAAATTGACATGCATCAAAGAACAATTCATCTTCCGACTCAGCCTGTTCTGTTTTCGCTAATAAATCCTCTTGCTTAAATAAGTAATTCGGCTTCATTTGCTTTCTCACATGATCAACTGTTTTTTCAATCTCATCATCCGATACATAGACACCTTGTATACGAACTGGCTTAGATGTACCGTTCCCTAAAAATAACATATCACCACGGCCAAGTAATTTCTCCGCGCCCCCAATATCGATAATCGTACGTGAATCAACTTGAGATGATACAGTAAACGCAATACGCGTTGGAATATTTGACTTAATTAAACCTGTAATAACATCTACAGATGGACGCTGCGTCGCTACTAATAAATGAATACCACAAGCACGTGCTTTTTGCGCAATACGACAAATCGCTTCCTCAACATCACCCGGTGCTACCATCATTAAATCAGCTAACTCGTCAATGACAATAACGATATAAGGTAATGTCTCTCCTGGAATTTCTCGCTCACTTACAATCGTATTGTAGCGAGTTAAATCACGAGCACCTGCGTGTGCAAACAATTCATAACGGCGTTCCATTTCCTCAACTGCCCATTTTAATGCAGCTGTTGCTGCTTTTACATCCGTAATAACAGGTGCTACAAGATGCGGAACAGAATTGTATGGTGCAAGCTCAACCATCTTCGGATCAATTAACATTAACTTCACTTCATGTGGTTTCGCTTTATATAAAATACTCGTTAAAATTGCGTTAATACACACACTTTTACCTGAACCCGTTGCACCCGCAATAAGTCCGTGCGGCATTTTTCGAATATCCGTTACAATTGGATCCCCTGAAATATCAAGTCCAAGTGCAACAGTAAGCGGTGATTCACTCTTTGTGAATACAGGACTTCTTAAAATTTCACGAAGAAATACTGGCTTACTTTCTTTATTTGGAACTTCAATCCCAATCGCACTCTTCCCTGGAATCGGCGCTTCAATACGAATATCTTTCGCAGCTAAACTTAACTTAATATCATCACTTAAATTTGTAATTTTATTTACTTTCACGCCTGGGTCTGGTTGCACTTCAAAACGAGTTACTGCTGGTCCTTGCGATACATTAATAACATGTGCTCCAACATGGAAATTATTAAACGTTGTATCTAATAATTCTTTCTGCTCTTCTAACCATTCTGTATTATCTAGCGCTGTTTGCTGTGGAATTGACAACAACGCTAATGGTGGAACAGTATATGTCGGTGGTGTGTGCAATACATTTCGCATATCGTTCTCTCTTTGATTTACAACATATGCCTTCTCTTTTACTTCCGTACTTGAAATTGGCTTTTGTACTTGCTCTACCACTACTTGCTGCATTGGTTGTTCTTCCACTTGTGGTTCTGCTACTACTTGCTGCATTGGTTGTTCTTCCACTTGTGGTTCTGCTACTACTTGCTGCACTGGGCTTTCTTCCACTTGTGGTTCTGCTACTACTTGCTGCATTGGCTGTTCTTCCACTTGTGGTTCTGCTACCTCTTGTTGTACTGGCTTATTCTCTACTCGTACATTAGCAGAAGGCTGCATTGCATTTGCTCTAGCTGCATGTCTTTCCATTAATCGTGTTCTATCTTGTTTCAACATAACAACATTAAATGGTACATGACGCTTTTTCTCACGTTTTGGTTCTTCTTTTTTTACAACGGGTTGTTCTTCTGCGACCGGCACTTCTTCTACAACTGATTTCTCTTCTACGACCGGTGCTTCTTCTACAACTGATTTCTCTTCTACGACCGGTGCTTCTTCTACAACTGATTTCTCTTCTACGACCGGTGCTTCTTCTACAACTCGTTTATTTT